>NZ_JBEPNE010000011.1:0-170985 GCF_040546125.1 Pseudomonas sp. UYEF17 | reverse complement strand
GCGCCGGATGGCACGGGCTTCGCCCGTGTTCGCGGGACAAGCCCGCTCCCACAGGTGACGCGCTAGATTTTAGAAATTGAGCAAGACAGTTGCTCTCACATTCCGTACTCAGAACCGAGCGAGTGCTTTTGCCCACCAAATCTGTTCGTCAAGGTGTGGATAAAGTGTTTGTGCTTCGCTGCAGGCCTCTGGATTCAAGCGTTACGAAGATTTGGGCAAAAAGTGATCATGATCTGCTTCTGCTCTACAGATGTGGCAAGGATCGAGGTTTTCTCGCGTTATCCACAAGCACTTTCAGTCGCGCGAAGTTTTGCACACAATCTCTGTTGGTGTCCTTGTGGATAAGGTGTACGGAATTCTCTACAGGCAAGGTTTCATAAGGCCTGCATGGGATTGATCAAATAATGATCAATCCGCCTAGTATTTTTGCCAGTACCCACATTTTCACGCTATCGCTAAGGTATCCACAAGATCCGGGAACTGTGGATAAACCATGTCGAAGCTATTGTTAAGCACTGATCGGCAACAGTCAGTGATGTGGGGGAGACCGTCCGAACCGCGTGCGTATTCACCCTATGGTGACTCGAAATCTACTCCGACACCAAGTCTGGCTTTTTGCGGCCAATATCGTGATCCATTGACTGGTAATTACCCGCTGGGGAACGGCCGTCGTTACTACAGCCCGGTCCTGATGCGGTTTATCTCGCCTGACTCGCTAAGCCCATTCTCCAGGGGCGACATCAATGGATACGCCTATTGTGGCGGTGATCCCGTGAATCGGCATGACCCAGGTGGTGCGGAATGGTACTTCGTTGGGCTTAGGGCTGGCTTTACGGTATCCAGCGCCACCACGGGGCTTGGAGCGGTTATACGCACTGCTCGTAATATTGTGGGGCGCAGGCGCGATGTGAAAATTACGCGAGGGGAAATCCTACGGCCCGAGAATTATCAGGGCCATAAGGAGCTGAGTGATAAAGATAGAATCGCGAATATGCATCACTTCTTTACAGGCGTCGCTGGTGTAACGGGTAACGTATACAGTTTTGTCGTAGGCGATGTACCTAGAGCGCAGACGGTAGGCGATATAGCCGGCATCACGGCCGTGTATACGAATACTGTGGGCGGTTGGACAGGAAACTTCGATGGACTCTCGGAGGTGCTGGGCTACCTGAAGGCATATCCGACAGAGACTCCTATGATACTTTTAGAGACTCTAGCGGATGTCACAATGTTGCCAGATGCACTGAATAACGCAGGCCTTATGTTGATAGCAGCTGCAAATAAGATAAGGAGGACGAACCCGCGACCCCACAGTGTTCAGGTGTAGCATTGATTCGTAGACACAACTGGTTGCCTGACGCACTCTGCCTCGCAAGCAGGCAGAGCGCTGTCAGGTTACTGATTACTTATTGCGCCTGCACTTCCTTCAGATACGCCGCCGGCTCCGCCCCCAGGTTGTTCAGCAAGCGCTGGCTGTACCAGTCAATGAAGTTGACCACGCCAAACTCGTAGGTCTTCGAGTATGGCCCAGGCTGGTACGCAGTGGAGTTGATACCACGCTGGTTCTCTTCGGCCAGGCGGCGGTCCTGGTCGTTGGTGGCGTCCCACACCTTGCGCATGTTCTCGGGGTTGTAGTCCACACCCTCTACGGCATCCTTGTGCACCAGCCACTTGGTAGTGACCATGGTTTCCTGGGCGCTGATCGGCCACACGGTGAACACGATCATGTGGTCGCCCATGCAGTGGTTCCAGGAGTGCGGCAGGTGCAGGATGCGCATCGAGCCCAGGTCCGGGTTCTTGATACGGCCCATCAGCTTCTGGCAGGCCTGCTTGCCGTCCATGGTCATCGACACGGTGCCCTTGAGCAGCGGCATGCGCACGATGCGGTTACGCAGGCCATGGCTCTTGTGCAGGTACGGGATCTTCTCGGCTTCCCAGGCGGCAGCGGAGGCGGCCACGTGGTCCTTGAATTCCTGGCTGGCGCGCGGGTCGTTGGTGTCGTCCCATTCCAGCAGGGTTTGCAGCAGCTCCGGGTGCGAACCGTTGCAGTGGTAGCACTCGCGGTTGTTTTCCAGCACCAGCTTCCAGTTGGCCTTTTCCATCAAGGTGGTCTGTACCGCCACCTTGGTGTTTTCCATGTCGTACGGTTCCATGTAGTGGTCCAGGGTGGCCAGGAACTCGTCGATGGCAGGCGGGTTTTCCGCCAGGCTGATGAAGATGTAGCCGCCGGCGACCTTCACGTTCACAGGCTTCAGGCCATACTGGTTCATGTCGAAGTCGGCACCCATTTCGGTACCGGCGAACAGCAGGCGGCCGTCCAGCTCGTAGGTCCACTGGTGGTACGGGCAGACCAGCTTGGCCACCTTGCCCTTGTCGCTGACGCACAGGCGCGAACCGCGGTGGCGGCAGACGTTGTGGAAGGCGTGCACCTTACCTTCGGCGCCACGCACCACGATGATCGGGTTCTTGCCGATCTGCAGGGTGATGTAGTTGCCCTTGGCCGGGATCTCGCAGGTCATGCCGGCGATCAGCCATTCCTTGTGGAAGATCTCCTGCATGTCGATCTGGAACAGACGCTCGTCGGTGTAGAAAGGCTGGGGCAGCGAGTAGGTGCGCTCGCGGGTCTGCAGCATCTCGGCGGTGGCCTTGCGTGCAGGTTCCAGTGGATCGCCCAGGCTCAGGGTTGCGGTGACGTCCATCGTGTATTCCTCGGGGCCGTGTGCGGCCGGCAAAAGGTGGCTAATCGTTGTTGTGGTGCCGCAAGGCTGCTTATCAAGAAACAGCTGGTTGTTTTGCCGTGGAGTGTGCGTCCGAAGGCGTCATGAACCGTATCCATGGGCGACATGGCCGATTTGAATTACGACGCGCCAGCCCTTGCAGCGCGGGGCTGGTCGCGATAAGCACGCCGATGTCGCTGGCAGGAATGTACGTCGTCTTCAGCTTGCGCATTATCCAAGCCATAAAAAGGCCAATAGTCGGCTGCTGGAGATGAACATGTCCGATACCTTCCTCAATCCGGTCACTACCCAGACCTGGGCCAACGGCCGTCACATCGTGCGCTGCGTCAAGGTCATCCAGGAGACCTGGGACGTGCGCACGTTCTGCTTCATGGCCGATCAGCCGATCATGTTCTTCTTCAAGCCGGGGCAGTTCGTCACCCTGGAGCTGGAGATCGAAGGCAAGCCGGTGATGCGTTCCTACACCATCTCCAGTTCACCGTCGGTGCCCTACAGCTTCTCGATCACCGTCAAGCGTGTACCGGGCGGCCTGGTGTCCAACTTCCTCCACGACACCATGCACGAAGGCGCCGAGCTGCCGGTGCACGGCCCGGTGGGGCTGTTCAACGCTATCGATTTCCCGGCGCAGAAGGTGCTTTACCTTTCGGGCGGTGTCGGGATCACCCCGGTCATGTCGATGGCGCGCTGGTTCTACGACACCAACGGCAATGTCGACATGGTGTTCGTGCACAGCGCCCGTTCGCCGAAGGACATCATCTACCACCGCGAGCTGGAGCAGATGGCCTCGCGCATCCCCAATTTCAGCCTGCACATCATTTGTGAAAAGCATGGCCTGGGTGAGCCGTGGGCGGGTTATCGCGGTTACCTCAACCAGCGCCTGATGGAGCTGATCGCGCCGGACTACATGGACCGCGTGGTGTTCTGCTGCGGCCCGACGCCATACATGACTGCGGTCAAGCGCATGCTCGAAGCGGTCGGCTTCGACATGAAGAACTATCACGAGGAATCGTTCGGCGCGACGCCGCCCGAGGCCAAGGCCGATGCGGTGGAGCATGCCGAGCAGGCTGCCGACGCGCCGGAACTGGATGCGGCCGATCTCAACCTGGTGGAGTTCATCGGCAGCGAGAAGAGCATCCGCATCGCCCCGGGCGAGACCGTGCACGCGGCGGCGGCCAAGGTTGGCCTGATGATCCCGAAAGCCTGCGGCATGGGCATTTGCGGCACCTGCAAGGTGCTCAAGCTGGGCGGCGAAGTGGAGATGGAACACAACGGCGGCATTACCGAAGAGGACGAAGCCGAGGGCTACATCCTGTCGTGCTGCAGCGTGCCGAAAGGGGATGTGCGGATCGATTACTGATCTGAAATTGCAGGGGGCTGCTTTGCAGCCCATCGCGACACAAGGCCGCTCCTACAGGGGATTGCGTACTTCCTGTAGGAGCGGCCTTGTGTCGCGATGGGCCGCAAAGCGGCCCCAGTTTTTTCAAGTACGGAACCGCGCCACCAACCCATTCAGATCCACGGCCAACCGCGACAACTCCGCACTCGCCGCACTGGTCTGATGCGCCCCGGTAGCACTCTGCACCGACAGGTCATTGATGTTCACCAGGTTACGATCCACTTCACGCGCCACCTGCGCCTGCTCTTCCGCCGCGCTGGCAATCACCAGGTTACGCTCGTTGATCTGCGCCACCGCCCCGGCGATGGTGTCCAGCGCCATGCCTGCGCCACGGGCAATGTTCAACGTGGATTCGGCACGCTCGGTGCTGGTGCGCATCGATTCCACCGCTTCTTCCGTACCGCCCTGGATACTGCCGATCATCCGCTCGATCTCGCTGGTCGACTGCTGGGTACGATGAGCCAGCGCCCGCACCTCATCCGCCACCACGGCAAAGCCACGGCCCGCCTCACCGGCACGTGCCGCCTCGATCGCGGCGTTCAGCGCCAGCAGGTTGGTCTGGTCGGCCAGGCCACGGATCACGTCCAGCACCTTGCCGATATCGCGTGACTGTTCGGCCAGGTGAGTGATCAGTTTGGCAGTGGCCTGCACATCGCCACTCATGCGCTCGATGGCACCCACGGTCTCCATCACCAGGTCACGTCCATCACCGGTGGAGCGGCTGGCTTCACTGGACGCTTCCGAGGTGCTCACGGCATTGCGCGCCACTTCTTCCACGGCGCTGGTCATTTCAGTTACCGCAGTGGCAGCCTGCTCGATCTCGTTGTTCTGCTGCTGCAGGCCACGGGCACTTTCGTCGGTGACGGCATTCAACTCTTCGGCCGCCGAGGCCAGCTGGGTGGCGGAGCCGGCGATCTGTTGCAGCGTATCGCGCAGCTTGTCCTGCATGCGGGCCATGGCACGCAGCAGGCGGGCGGCTTCGTCGGTGCCTTCGGCGCGGATGACGTGGGTCAGGTCACCGTCGGCGACCTGTTCGGCGCTTTTGAGGGCTTCTTCGATCGGCTTGACGATACTGCGGGTCAGCAGCAAGGCGCAGACGAAAGTCAGCACGGTGGCGGCGACCAGCAGGCCGATCACCAGGGCGAAGGCAGCGTCGTACTGGTTGGCGGCCTTCTCATTGGTGGCGCGGGTCTGGTCCGTGTTGATGCGCACCAGGGTGTCCATGACCTTGTTGATCTGTTCGGAGTTGGCCAGCAGGTCGCGGTTGAGCAGGTCGCGCAGTTCGTCGACGCGGTCGGCCTGGCTCAGGCTGCGCATGCGTGACTCAAGCTGGCGGTACTGGGTGAGCAACTGGCCGTACTGGTCGAACGCAGCCTGTTCGTCGGCGGCGCCGATCAACGGCAGGTAGGCCTGGCGTGCACGGTCGATCTGGCTGTTGCGCTCGTCCAGCAGGCTCAGGGTCTCGCGCTGGGTCGCCGGCTCGCGGTTGAGCAGCAGGCGGTAGGAGAGGGTGCGCATGCGCAGGTTCAGGGCGGTGAGTTCGTCGAGGATCTTGATGCTGGGCACGCTGACCTGTTCGATGACGACGCCAGCCTGGCGGATGTTGCCCATCTGGATGAGGGAGAAGATGCCGAGGCCAAGCATCAGCAGGCCGATGAGCGCGAAGCCGAGCAGCGCGCGCGGGGCGATGTTCATATTACGTAGAGACATGAAGGGACGATCCAGGCAAAGGGAAAAGGGTGCGCAAAGTGCGACAGAACATGACTTGCCGGGCTATCGGTTGTGACTGCTCAGTCTTGAGTGCTGTTGGCGAAAATTGTGAGGTTGCTAACCTTTTCCTGACCGGCGGTTGACCCATGTCGGAACAAGGGGGTGGTTCCTCTGTCAATCTGCGGGTTAGACACCTTGTGAATCCGATATTTAATGGCGATGGGCCGTACTTTTCTTTATCGTGTGCGCCCCTCGCAACAACCTGAGATAGACCCATGCTGGAAGCTTCCCTGAACCAAATCGAGCAACTGGTCAGCGACCTGATGCAGAAGAACGCTCAACTCACCGAGCAGAACACCGTCCTCGGCCAGGAACTGGCCCAGGCCAAGGAAGAGAACGAAACCCTGCAGCTGTCGCTGATGGAGCAGGAAGAGAAGAACGGCAGCACCGCCGCACGCCTGCAGGCCCTGCTCGAGCGCGCCAACGCCGGCGTCGTAGGCGCATGACACTGCGAGCGCAGCCGATCAATGTCGTGTCGATCCTCGGCAACGACTATTCGATCAAGGCGCCTGAAGGCCAGGAGGCGACCCTGGCCCAGGCGGTGCAGATGCTCAACACCGCCCTGGCCCAGACCAAGCGTCAGTACCCGACCCTGATCGGCGACAAGCTGCTGGTGCTGGCCGCGCTGAACCTGTGTTCGCGGCAGATCGAGCAGCAGGATGAGCACCGCAAGACGCTGGAGCGTACCCAGGCGCAGATCGACGCCACGGTGGACGCCATCGTGCGGACCATAGCCGAACAATAAGGCCTTGCATCGACCTCTGTGGGAGCGGGTTCACCTGCGAATGCGTCAGTGCATTCAGCATCGCATTCGCGGGTAAACCCGCTCCCACAGGGCATATGATTGCTTCAGATCACTGGATTAACTGGATACGCAAGTGTATACACTTTCCGCAAAACAATAATTATGCGGGGAGTAGAGACATGCGTATCTGGCGCAAGAGCATCCAGTGGCAGTTGATCACCAGCATGGGTGCCGCCCTGCTGGCGAGCATCCTGGTGGTGGTCATCATTTTCACGGTGGCGCTAAACCGCCTCACCGAACGCTACCTGGTTGATACCGCGCTGCCCGCCAGCATCGAGGCCATCCGCAACGACATTGAGCGCATGCTCGGCCAGCCGCTGGTGGCGGCGGCGGATATTGCCGGCAACACCCTGCTGCGCGACTGGCTTGCCGCCGGTGAAGACCCCGCCCAGGCCGCTCCATTCATCGAATACCTGACCGCCGCCAAGCAGCGCAACCAGGCCTTCACCACCTTGTTCGTCTCGACCGAAACCGGTCACTACTACAACGAGAATGGACTGGACCGTACCCTCAGCCGCAGCAACCCCAAGGACAAATGGTTCTACGGCTACATCGACAGCGGCGCCGAACGCCTGATCAACATCGACATCGACGGTGCCACCGGCGAGCTCGCGCTGTTCATCGACTATCGCGTGGAAAAGAACGGCCAACTGGTCGGTGTGGCTGGCATGGGCCTGCGCATGACCGAACTGTCGAAGCTGATTCATGACTTCAAATTTGGCGAGCACGGCAAGGTGTTCCTGGTGCGTAACGATGGCCTGATCCAGGTTCATCCGGACGCTGCCTTCAGCGGCAAACGCCAGCTCACCGAACAGCTCGGCGCGGATGCCGCCAAGGCGCTGATGACCGGCGGCGAAGGCCTGCGCAGCAGCCGCTTCAGCCGTGACGGCGAAAGCTACCTGGCGCTCGGCCTGCCCCTGCGCGACCTCAACTGGACCCTGGTGGCCGAGGTGCCGGAGGAGGAAATCTACGCGCCAATGCACCAGGCGGTATGGCTGACCAGCCTGATCGGTGGTGCCGTGGCCCTGGTATCGCTGCTGCTGGTGGTGCTGCTGGCGCGTGGCCTGGTGCGGCCGATCCGCCGCGTCACAGCGGCGCTGGTGCAGATTGGCAGTGGCGCGGGCGACCTCAGCCACCGGCTGGACGATTCACGCCAGGACGAACTGGGCGACCTGGCGCGTGGCTTCAACCGCTTCCTCGACAGCCAGCGCCGGTTGATCGGCGAGGTATTGCACACTTCCGAGCGGCTGCACCTAGCGGTCGAGCAGGTGACACAGGTGGTGGACAACACCGCCGAGCGTTCCGGGCGCCAGCAGGAAATGACCGAAATGGTCGCTACCGCCGTGCACGAAATGGGTTTGACCGTGCAGGACATTGCTCGCAATGCCGGCGATGCGGCCCAGGCCTCGCAGTCGGCGAGGGACGAAGCCCTGCAGGCGCGTGAAGTGGTGCAACGCTCGATCCGTGGTATCGAGGGGATGTCGGGTGATATCGGCAAGGCGGCAGATGCAGTCAGCCAGCTGGCCGATGAAGTGGCCTCGATCGACGAAGTTCTGGCGGTTATTCGTAGCATTTCCGAGCAAACCAACCTGCTGGCGCTGAATGCCGCCATCGAAGCGGCCAGGGCAGGGGAGATGGGCCGTGGGTTTGCCGTGGTGGCCGATGAGGTGCGTACTTTGGCCCGGCGCACGCAGCTGTCCACCGACGAAGTGCAGCAGATGATCCAGCGCTTGAAGCAGGGCGCGGGGTCGGCGGTGAGTTCGATGCAGGCGGGGCAGCAGGCGACGGGTAGCGGGGTGGAGTCGAGCCAGCGCACCGGGGCGTCATTGGGGGCGATCACTGACCAGGTGGAGCACATCAGCGACATGAACCATCAGGTGGCTACTGCGACCGAAGAGCAGTCGGCGGTGACCGAGGAGATCAACCGTACGGTGCAGGGGATTTCCGACCTGGCGCGGGAGACCGCGGCGGAGGTGCAGGGGTGCCGCGAGGAATGCCAGGCGTTGCGTGGGTTGGCGGATGACCTGGCGCGGCAGATGGGTGGGTTCAGGCTTTAGATCCGTGTTGGCTTCTTCGCGGGTGAACCCGCTCCCACAGGTTCATCATTGCTCTTGAGGGCAGTGCTGTACCTGTAGCTCTCACAGGCTCACCACAGGCCTTGAAACCTGCGCGATCCCTGTGGGAGCGGGTTTACCCGCGAATGCGGCCTGTCAGGCGCCGATGATGGCGCGGATATCCGCCGCCAGCTCGCGCACCCGCTCTTCCTCGGTATCCCACGAGCACATGAACCGCGCCCCGCCACTGCCAATGAAGGTATAGAACCGCCACCCCCTGCCGCGCAGTGCTTCGATCGCGTGCTCCGGCATCTGCAGGAACACCCCGTTGGCTTCAACCGGGAACATCAGCTCCACCCCCGGCAAGTCACTCACCAGCGAGGCGAGCAACTGCGCGCAATGGTTGGCATGCGCGCCATGGCGCAGCCAGGCGCCATCTTCCAGCAGGCCCACCCAAGGCGCCGACAGGAAGCGCATCTTCGAAGCCAGTTGCCCGGCCTGCTTGCAGCGGTAGTCGAAGTCCTCGGCCAGTTGGCGGTTGAAGAACAGGATCGCCTCGCCCACCGCCATGCCGTTCTTGGTGCCGCCAAAGCACAGCACATCGACGCCGGCCTTCCAGGTCAGCTCTGCCGGGCTGCAGCCCAGGAACGAACAGGCATTGCTGAAGCGAGCGCCGTCCATGTGCAGGTTCAGCCCCAGCTCCTTGCAGGTGGCGCTGATCGCTTTCAGCTCGTCGGGTCGATAGACGGTGCCCACCTCGGTGGCCTGGGTAATGGTCACCACCCGTGGCTTGGGGTAGTGGATGTCCTGGCGCTTCAGCGCCACTTCGCGAATCGACTGCGGTGTCAGCTTGCCGTTGACGCTGGGCGCGGTCAGCAGCTTGGAGCCGTTGGAGAAGAACTCCGGCGCACCGCACTCGTCGGTTTCGACGTGGGCGGTCTCGGAGCAGATCACGCTGTGGTAGCTCTGGCACAGCGAGGCCAGGGCCAGGGAGTTGGCGGCGGTGCCGTTGAAGGCGAAGAACACCTCGCAGTCGGTTTCGAACAGCTTGCGGAAGTATTCCGCGGCGCGTTCGGTCCACTGGTCGTCGCCATAGGCGCGGTCGTGGCCATGGTTGGCCTTTTCCATCGCTGCCCAGGCTTCGGGGCAGATGCCGGAATAGTTGTCGCTGGCGAATTGTTGGCTCTTATCTGTCATGACACTGTCCTGTGAACGACGCAGAACAGCACTCTAAACCATCGATTCAGCAGTTGCCTATACAAGCTGTGCATGGGCTGATGGCTGTGTTGTCTGTGCCGGCCTCTTCGCGGGCACGCCCGCTCCCACAAGGACCGCGCAGGCCAGGAACCATGGGCCTGTGCAGATCCCTGTGGGAGCGGGCGTGCCCGCGAAGAAGCCAACACCGCAACGAATGTCGTAAACGCGCCATTGCAAGGCGTGCGCAGGCATCTGACCCGCCCCGGCCAGTCATAACATCGCCACAAAGGGCCACAGTGCCCCACGACAAAAAATGATCGCTGCCGGGAGATACACGATGTTCAGCAAGCAAGACCAGATCCAGGGTTACGACGATGCACTGCTGGCGGCGATGAATGCCGAAGAACAGCGCCAGGAAGACCACATCGAGCTGATCGCCTCGGAAAACTACACCTCCAAGCGCGTGATGCAGGCCCAAGGCAGCGGCCTGACCAACAAGTACGCCGAAGGCTACCCGGGCAAGCGCTACTACGGTGGCTGCGAGCACGTGGACAAGGTAGAGGCCCTGGCCATCGAGCGCGCCAAGCAGCTGTTCGGTGCCGACTACGCCAACGTCCAGCCGCACTCCGGCTCCTCGGCCAACGGTGCCGTCTACCTGGCCCTGCTGCAGGCTGGTGACACCATCCTCGGCATGAGCCTGGCCCACGGCGGCCACCTGACCCACGGCGCCAAGGTGTCGTCCTCGGGCAAGCTGTACAACGCTGTGCAATACGGCATCGACACCAACACCGGCCTGATCGACTACGACGAAGTCGAGCGCCTGGCTGTCGAGCACAAGCCGAAAATGATCGTTGCCGGCTTCTCGGCCTACTCCAAGACCCTCGACTTCCCACGCTTCCGCGCCATCGCCGACAAGGTCGGTGCGCTGCTGTTCGTCGACATGGCCCACGTAGCCGGCCTGGTTGCCGCTGGCCTGTACCCGAACCCGATCCCGTTCGCCGATGTGGTTACCACCACCACCCACAAGACCCTGCGCGGCCCACGTGGCGGCCTGATCCTGGCCAAGTCGAACGAAGAGATCGAGAAAAAACTGAACGCCGCGGTGTTCCCTGGCGCCCAGGGCGGCCCGCTGATGCACGTTATCGCCGCCAAGGCCGTGTGCTTCAAGGAAGCACTGGAGCCTGAATTCAAGGCCTACCAGCAACAAGTGATCGAAAACGCCCAGGCCATGGCCCAGGTGTTCATCGACCGCGGCTACGACGTGGTTTCCGGTGGCACCGACAACCACCTGTTCCTGGTCAGCCTGATCCGCCAGGGCCTCACCGGCAAAGATGCCGACGCCGCCCTGGGCCGCGCGCACATCACCGTCAACAAGAACGCCGTGCCGAATGACCCGCAGTCGCCATTCGTCACCTCGGGCCTGCGTATCGGCACCCCGGCCGTCACCACCCGCGGCTTCAAGGTCGCTCAGTGCGTGGCCCTGGCCGGCTGGATCTGCGACATCCTCGACAACCTCGGTGACGCAGACGTCGAAGCCGATGTGGCGAAGAACGTCGCGGCCCTGTGCGCAGATTTCCCTGTTTACCGCTGAGTGGAGTCACACACCATGCAACGTTACTCGGGCTTCGGCCTTTTCAAGCACTCCCTCAGCCACCACGAGAACTGGCAGCGCATGTGGCGCACGCCAACCCCTAAAAAGGTCTACGACGTGGTTATCGTCGGCGGTGGCGGCCATGGCCTGGCCACGGCCTACTACCTGGCCAAGGAACACGGCATCACCAACGTTGCCGTGATCGAGAAGGGTTACCTGGGCGGCGGCAACACCGCCCGTAACACCACCATCGTGCGTTCCAACTACCTGTGGGACGAATCGGCGCACCTGTACGAGCACGCCATGAAGCTGTGGGAGGGCCTGTCCCAGGACCTCAACTACAACGTGATGTTCTCCCAGCGCGGCGTGTACAACCTGTGCCACACCCTGCAGGACATGCGTGACTCCGAGCGCCGGGTCAGCGCCAACCGCCTGAACGGCGTGGATGGCGAGCTGCTCAACACCGCCCAGGTCGCGGCCGAGATCCCGTACCTGGATTGCTCGAAGAACACCCGCTACCCGATCCTTGGTGCCACCGTGCAGCGCCGTGGCGGCGTGGCCCGTCACGACGCCGTGGCCTGGGGCTTCGCCCGTGCCGCCGACGCCTTGGGCGTGGACCTGATCCAGCAGACCGAAGTGATCGGTTTCCGCAAGGAAAACGGCGCGGTCATTGGCGTGGAAACCAACAAAGGTTTCATCGGCGCCAAGCGCGTCGGCGTGGTCACCGCCGGTAACTCCGGGCACATGGCCAAGCTGGCCGGCTTCCGCCTGCCGCTGGAATCGCACCCGCTTCAAGCACTGGTATCCGAGCCGATCAAGCCGATCATCGACAGCGTGATCATGTCCAACGCCGTGCACGGCTACATCAGCCAGTCCGACAAGGGCGACCTGGTGATCGGTGCCGGTATCGACGGCTGGGTCGGCTACGGCCAGCGCGGTTCGTACCCGGTGATCGAGCACACCCTGCAGGCCATCGTCGAGATGTTCCCCAACCTCTCGCGCGTACGCATGAACCGCCAGTGGGGCGGCATCGTCGATACCTCGCCGGACGCTTGCCCGATCATCACCAAGACCCCGGTCAAGAACATGTTCTTCAACTGCGGTTGGGGTACTGGCGGCTTCAAGGCGACCCCGGGTTCGGGCAACGTCTTCGCCGCGAGCCTGGCCAAGGGCGAAATGCACCCACTGGCCGCGCCGTTCTCCATGGACCGTTTCTACAACGGCGCACTGATCGACGAACACGGCGCCGCCGCCGTCGCCCACTAACCGGAGACACCGTCATGTTGCATATTTTCTGTCCCCACTGCGGCGAGCTGCGCTCCGAAGAAGAGTTCCACGCCTCTGGCCAGGCGCACATCGCCCGCCCGCTGGACCCTAACGCCTGCTCCGACGAGGAGTGGGGTACCTACATGTTCTACCGTGACAACCCACGCGGTATTCACCACGAACTGTGGGACCACGTTGCCGGCTGCCGCCAGTATTTCAACGTCACCCGCGACACCGTGACCTACGAGATTCTGGAAACCTACAAGATTGGCGAGAAGCCGCAAGTGACCGCCAGCGGCAAGCAGAACAGCGCCGCGTCGACCGTCAAAGGCCAAGGGGAAAAAGTATGAGCCAGACCTATCGCCTCGCCAGCGGCGGCCGTATCGACCGCAGCAAGGTCCTGAACTTCACTTTCAACGGCAAGACCTACCAAGGTTATGCCGGTGACAGCCTGGCCGCCGCACTGCTGGCCAACGGCGTCGACATCGTCGGCCGCAGCTTCAAGTATTCGCGCCCACGCGGCATCATCGCCGCCGGTACCGAAGAGCCGAACGCCATCCTGCAGATCGGCTCGAGCGAAGCCACCCAGATCCCCAACGTGCGTGCCACCCAGCAGGCGCTGTACGCAGGTCTTGTAGCTACCAGCACCAACGGCTGGCCGAACGTCAACAACGACGTCATGGGCATCCTGGGCAAGGTGGGCGGCAGCATGATGCCGCCGGGCTTCTACTACAAAACCTTCATGTACCCGAAATCGTTCTGGATGACTTACGAGAAGTACATCCGCAAAGCCGCGGGCCTTGGCCGCGCGCCGCTGCAGAACGACCCGGACAGCTACGACTACATGAACCAGCACTGCGACGTGCTGATCGTCGGCGCTGGCCCTGCCGGCCTGGCCGCTGCACTGGCCGCAGCCCGCAGCGGTGCCCGCGTGATCCTGGCTGACGAGCAGGAAGAGTTCGGCGGCAGCCTGCTCGACACCCGCGAAACCCTCGACGGCAAGCCTGCTGCCGATTGGGTCAGCGCCGTGGTGAAAGAGCTGGAAAGCCTGCCGGAAGTGACCTTGCTGCCACGTGCCACGGTCAACGGCTACCACGACCATAACTTCCTGACCATCCACGAGCGCCTCACCGACCACCTCGGCGACCGCGCCCCGATCGGCCAGGTACGCCACCGCGTACACCGCGTCCGCGCCAAGCGCGTGGTGCTGGCTGCCGGCGCCCACGAGCGCCCGCTGGTGTACGGCAACAACGACCTGCCGGGCAACATGCTGGCCGGTGCCGTGTCCACCTACGTACGCCGCTACGGCGTGGCCCCGGGCCGCAAGCTGGTGCTGTCGACCAACAACGACCACGCCTACCGCGCCGCGCTGGACTGGCACGACGCCGGCCTGCAAGTGGTCGCCATTGCCGACGCCCGCCACAACCCGCGTGGCTCGCTGGTTGAAGAAGCACGTGCCAAAGGCATTCGCATCCTCACCTCCAGCGCCGTGATCGAGGCCAAGGGCAGCAAGCACGTCACCGGCGCCCGCGTGGCCGCCATCGATGTGCAGGCACACAAGGTCACCAGCCCTGGCGAAACCCTCGAGTGCGACCTGATCGCCACCTCCGGCGGCTACAGCCCGATCGTGCACCTGGCTTCGCACCTGGGCGGTCGCCCGGTATGGCGTGAAGACATCCTCGGCTTCGTGCCGGGCGATGCCCCGCAAAAACGCGAATGCGTGGGTGGCATCAACGGCGTCTACGCCCTGGGCGACGTGATTGCCGATGGCTTCGAAGGCGGCGTTCGCGCAGCCACCGAAGCGGGCTTCAAGGCCACCGTCGGCAGCCTGCCGAAAACCGTTGCGCGCAAGGAAGAGGCCACCGTGGCGCTGTTCCAGGTGCCGCACGACAAGGGCACTGCCCGCGCACCCAAGCAGTTCGTCGACCAGCAGAACGACGTCACCGCGGCCGCCATCGAACTGGCCACCCGCGAAGGCTTCGAGTCGGTCGAGCACGTGAAACGCTACACCGCGCTGGGCTTCGGTACCGACCAGGGCAAACTGGGCAACATCAACGGCCTGGCCATCGCCGCCCGTTCGATCGGCATTACCATCCCGGAAATGGGCACCACCATGTTCCGCCCCAACTACACGCCGGTTACCTTCGGTGCAGTAGCGGGCCGTCACTGTGGTCACCTGTTCGAGCCCGTACGCTTCACCGCCCTGCATGCCTGGCACGTGAAGAACGGCGCCGAGTTCGAAGACGTCGGCCAGTGGAAGCGCCCGTGGTACTTCCCGAAAGCCGGTGAAGACATCCACGCCGCCGTGACCCGTGAGTGCAAGGCCGTGCGCGACAGCGTGGGCCTGCTGGACGCCTCGACCCTGGGCAAGATCGACATCCAGGGCCCGGATGCGCGTGAGTTCCTCAACCGCATCTACACCAACGCCTGGACCAAGCTCGACGTGGGCAAGGCCCGCTATGGCCTGATGTGCAAGGAAGACGGCATGGTCTTCGACGACGGCGTGACCGCCTGCGTCGGCGACAACCACTTCATCATGACCACCACCACTGGCGGCGCCGCCCGCGTGCTGCAGTGGATGGAGCTGTACCACCAGACCGAATGGCCGGAACTGAAGGTGTACTTCACCTCGGTCACCGACCACTGGGCCACCATGACCCTGTCCGGCCCCAACAGCCGCAAGCTGCTGAGCGAGCTGACCGACATCGACATGGACAAGGAAGCCTTCCCGTTCATGACCTGGAAGGAAGGCAACGTCGGCGGCGTACCGGCCCGGGTGTTCCGTATCTCGTTCACCGGCGAGCTGTCGTACGAAGTCAACGTGCAGGCCAACTACGCCATGGGCGTGCTGGAACAGATCATCGAGGCAGGCAAGAAGTACAACCTGACCCCGTACGGTACCGAGACCATGCACGTACTGCGTGCCGAGAAGGGCTTCATCATCGTTGGTCAGGACACCGATGGCTCGATGAACCCGGACGACCTGAACATGAGCTGGTGCGTGGGCCGTAACAAGCCGTTCTCGTGGATCGGCCTGCGTGGCATGAACCGCGAAGACTGCCTGCGCGACAACCGCAAGCAACTGGTAGGCCTGAAGCCGGTCGACCCGAACCAGTGGCTGCCGGAAGGCGCCCAGCTGGTGTTCGACCCGAAACAGCCGATCCCGATGGATATGGTTGGCCACGTCACCTCCAGCTACGCGTCCAACTCCCTGGGCTACTCGTTCGCCATGGGTGTGGTCAAAGGCGGCCTCAAGCGCATGGGCGAGCGCGTCTACTCGCCGCAGGCGGATGGCAGCGTGATCGAGGCGGAGATCGTGTCTTCGGTGTTCTTCGATCCGAAGGGTGAGCGGCAGAACGTTTGAGGCTTCACCGGTAGCTCTGATTGGAATGCGACCTCTGTGGGAGCGGGTTCACCCGCGAATGCGATGGTGGATTCACCGCCCTCTTCGCGGGTAAACCCGCTCCCACACTGGGTCTCCTCAGTCTGTGACTACAGGTTCTACCTCAGGTCTTCGCGATCAACAGAATTCAAGGCAGGTAAGAAATGAGCGCTATCAACGTCTTCCAGCAAAACCCCGGCGCCGAGGCCAAGGCCCAGTCGCCACTGCACCACGCCGACCTGGCCAGCCTGGTTGGCAAAGGCCGCAAGAACGCAGGCGTGACCCTGCGTGAACGCAAGTTCCTCGGCCACCTGACCATCCGTGGCGACGGCCACAACCCGGAATTCGCCGCCGGCGTGCACAAGGCCCTGGGCCTGGAGCTGCCAGTGGCCCTGACCGTGGTCGCCAACAACGAAATGTCGCTGCAATGGGTCGGCCCCGACGAGTGGCTGCTGATCGTGCCTGGTGGCCAGGAACTGGCGGTCGAGCAGAAACTGCGCGCAGCCCTCGAAGGCCAGCACATCCAGGTAGTCAACGTCAGTGGCGGGCAGAGCCTGCTGGAACTGCGCGGCCCGAACGTGCGCGAAGTGCTGATGAAATCCACCAGCTATGATGTTCATCCGAACAACTTCCCGGTGGGCAAGGCAGTCGGCACCGTGTTCGCCAAGTCGCAACTGGTGATTCGCCGCACCGCCGAAGACACCTGGGAGCTGGTGATTCGCCGCAGCTTCGCCGACTACTGGTGGCTGTGGCTGCAGGACGCTTCGGCCGAGTACGGCCTGAGCATCGAGGCTTAAGGAGAACAGAACATGAGTCGGGCACCGGATACCTGGATTCTCACCGCCGACTGCCCGAGCATGCTCGGCACCGTCGACGTGGTGACGCGTTACCTCTTCGAGCAGCGCTGCTACGTGACGGAGCACCACTCCTTCGATGACCGGCAGTCTGGGCGTTTCTTCATTCGCGTGGAGTTCCGTCAGCCGGACGATTTCGATGAAGCCGGCTTCCGCGCCGGCCTTGCCGAGCGCAGCGAGGCGTTCGGCATGACCTTCGAGCTGACCGCACCGAATCACCGCCCCAAGGTGGTGATCATGGTGTCCAAGGCCGACCACTGCCTTAACGACCTGCTGTATCGCCAGCGTATCGGTCAGCTGGCCATGGACGTGGTCGCGGTGGTGTCCAACCACCCTGATCTCGAACCCCTGGCGCACTGGCACAAGATCCCTTACTACCACTTCGCCCTCGACCCCAAGGACAAGCCTGGGCAAGAGCGCAAGGTACTTCAGGTGATCGAGGAAACCGGCGCCGAGCTAGTGATTCTTGCGCGCTACATGCAGGTGCTTTCGCCAGAGCTGTGCCGGCGCCTGGATGGCTGGGCGATCAACATTCACCACTCGTTGCTGCCAGGGTTCAAAGGCGCCAAGCCTTACCACCAGGCGTACAACAAGGGCGTAAAGATGGTTGGCGCTACGGCGCACTACATCAACAACGACCTGGACGAAGGCCCGATCATCGCCCAGGGCGTGGAGGTGGTCGACCACAGCCATTACCCCGAAGACCTGATTGCCAAAGGGCGCGACATCGAGTGCCTGACCTTGGCGCGGGCGGTGGGGTATCACATCGAGCGACGAGTGTTCCTCAATGCGAACAGGACTGTGGTGCTCTGACCGCGTCTAGCTTTTATCGCGGGCATGGGCTTTCAGGGTTTCGCGGATGGCTGTAACGAACCTCTGGCGCATGTCCGCACCCAGTTTGTTACCTGGGATTGGATCGCCGTCGCGGTCCACCCAGCCTGCTTTGAACTCGTGAAGATCCATGTCTTCGGCTTCTTCGTCGAAGTCGTAGCCTGGTCCATAAGCCGCGTAATAGAAGATCTTATCGGCGTCCAGAAAGTACCGCTGTTTACCGAACAATGCTGCTTCGATGTCTGGTTCGAAGCCCTGCTGCCTGGCAGCCTCGACCCAGTATGGCCAAAAGGCGTCCTCGGGGCGTTCAGTATCCGTCATGGTGGTTCTCCAGTTTGATAACGATGGGTTACTGCATCCCTATCGAAACACTCGTTCGCCGACGTATTGCGGTAGATATTCATCGTCCTGTGCATACGCGCGACCACCACCTGGCCGATTGCCGTTCAGAGGCATTTGCCTGTCGTTTCCAGTCAGCGCATCCGGCCCCATCAGGCCCACAATTCCCTGCATTCCAGTAACACATGCCGCCCACGGATGGCGGCGCGTTCAACCACCGCTGCATAAATAAAAATCAAGCGAGGTAAGAGCATGTCTGGCAATCGTGGAGTGGTATATCTCGGCGCCGGCAAGGTCGAGGTGCAGAAGATCGACTACCCGAAAATGCAGGACCCGCGCGGCAAGAAGATCGAGCACGGCGTGATCCTGAAGGTGGTCTCCACCAACATCTGCGGCTCCGACCAGCACATGGTCCGCGGCCGCACCACTGCCCAGGTCGGCCTGGTCCTGGGCCACGAAATCACTGGTGAAATCGTCGAGAAGGGCCGTGACGTCGAGCGCATGCAGATTGGCGACCTGGTCTCGGTGCCATTCAACGTCGCCTGTGGCCGCTGCCGCTCCTGCAAGGAAATGCACACCGGTGTCTGCCTCACCGTCAACCCTGCCCGCGCTGGCGGTGCCTACGGTTACGTCGACATGGGCGACTGGACCGGCGGCCAGGCCGAGTACGTGCTGGTGCCGTACGCCGACTTCAACCTGCTGAAACTGCCCGAGCGCGACAAGGCCATGGAGAAAATCCGTGACCTGACCTGCCTGTCCGACATCCTGCCGACCGGCTACCACGGTGCCGTGACTGCCGGTGTAGGCCCAGGCAGCACCGTCTACGTTGCTGGCGCCGGCCCGGTCGGTCTGGCTGCCGCTGCCTCGGCACGCCTGCTGGGCGCTGCCTGCGTCATCGTCGGCGACCTCAACCCAGCCCGCCTGGCTCACGCCAAGTCCCAAGGCTTCGAAGTGGTCGACCTGTCCAAGGACACCCCGCTGCACGAGCAGATCGTCGACATTCTCGGTGAGCCGGAAGTGGACTGCGCCGTTGACGCCGTTGGCTTCGAAGCCCGCGGCCATGGTCACGAAGGTGCCAAGCATGAAGCGCCGGCCACCGTGCTGAACTCGCTGATGCAGGTTACCCGCGTTGCCGGCAACATCGGTATCCCGGGCCTGTACGTGACCGAAGACCCGGGTGCGGTGGATGCTGCCGCCAAGATCGGCGCGCTGAGCATCCGCTTTGGCCTGGGCTGGGCCAAGTCGCACAGCTTCCACACCGGCCAGACCCCGACCATGAAGTACAACCGCCAGCTGATGCAGGCGATCATGTGGGACCGTATCAACATCGCTGAAGTGGTGGGTGTGCAGGTGATCAACCTGGACCAAGCGCCGGAAGGGTATGGCGAGTTTGATGCGGGTGTGCCGAAGAAGTTCGTGATCGACCCGCACAAGATGTGGGGGGCGGCGTAACAGCTGTTGTTTGACAAGAGCCCCTCGCATTGAGGGGCTTTTTCATGGCTGTGTCATTGACTTCAAAGCCAGCACTGAGCCCTGTAGGAGCAGCCTTGCGCTGCGAAAGGGCCGGCAAGCCGAAAGCTCATCTCTGGCATCAATGGCGTCTTCGCAGCACAAGGCTGCTCCTACCAGGAGCCGAGCCAGCCAGGGAGATTGACGGCGCGCACTGTGGGAGCGGGCGTGCCCACGAATAGGCCAGCCCAGGCAACCCAAAACTCAGCGCATCATTCCCCAACTCAGCATCATCCATCAGTGCCTTGGCCAACGCGCTCAGGTAATGTGACGCCCAAAGCAACTGCGGCTTGTTTTCCATCAGCCCGTCAATGGTCATGTCCCGCACATAGCCCATCAGTTCCGAGGCGTGGTCACGGGCATACTGGCAAGGAATACCGGGCGCGATACAAAATAGCGCGTGGGTCTTGTACAGGAGTATCAGGGCAGTAATCTGGGTTGGTGCAGATGGCCGCCCAAAAATTAGTTATGCCCATCAACAGAGTTTCTTCTGATAGAAAGAGCGTTTTCTTGAGTTTGGCTGGGGCGGATTGTAGAAATGCTATGCCTTCTAGTCGGCGTGCTGGCTAATGAGTTGTGTTCTAAAAAAGCCAGGTCGGTTTCTGCTTTTTCAATAATGATTCGTTTTTTTTCTATTTTTTTGGTTAGTCTATCGATGTCTTTTTGTTTGCGTTTCATGATTGCAGGATTGGGAAGTATTTCGGCCTCGATAAAAGCTAAGTCTTCATATTTATCATTGAGTTTTCTGTTAAGTGTTTTAAGTTTTTGATTTGACGTGACATGGCTTCTACTTTTAGCGACCTGGTAAGAAGGTGGTGCAGCTTCTTTGGTATATGGAGGGGCAGGTTCCTCGCGGCCCCGTTCTACGACAGATACATTCTGCGTGGGAGCACTGCGGGAAAAAAGATTTCCGACCCATCTGAAGAAACGCATAATGAACATGCCGCTAGGGTCATGAAAGTTTATTGGGTCTCCTTCGCAGTAAGCGTAGGTATTAATTCCACCTTTTCCGAAGGGGCTATAGGAGTCAGGTGAGTAGAATCTGCTCGTCCCATAAAGCCTATGTCCATTGCCAAGCAAATAGCCGTTTACAAAGGCGTTATGCAGCTCGCCGTTAAATCCTAGAGATGTTTTAAGTTCGGGCAAGTTTCCACAATGGCCGTATGCTGTGTAAGCAGCGTGCGGCCCACCCCAGCCATACGCTTGCAGAACCGAACCTGCAGCGTCTGTTACCAGCAGGCCTGTACGAGGTGCATTGTCAGACTTTCTTTCCGCAAGAAGCTGCTCGCCTGCACGGAGAACTGTTCTGGAGTGCGCTCCTGAAATTATGGTCGCTAGCTTACTGTTTTGGTAGAGGAATGCTGAACGTCTGTTTACTTCCATTCTGGGCATACTCATATTTTTAGCTGATGAAATCTGAATCGATGGTGGCAGTATTAATCGGTTTGTTACGTGTCGCTACTGGCAAAAATGATAGGTGTCCATCAAAGCAGCTTTATTCGCTCGCGCCCTGATGACCGGCTCGGAACAAAGCAATGAATTATCAGTCAAATGCCCCGTGTCCCAGGCCATCCCGGCCAACGAGGTCCCTCCCGATGAAAGCATTCACCCTGGCAACCCTGATGACCCTGGCCGCAAGCCCGGTGTTCGCCTTCAACCTCAGCGATGCCGCCAACGCCGTGTCCGCCATGCAGAACCAGCAACCGCAAGGCCAGGTGCAGGCGCCCGCAGCGCAAGCCAATTTGCTCAATACCCTGGGTAGCCAATTGAACATCACCCCCGAGCAAGCCGTGGGCGGGGCGGGGGCGATGTTGGGGTTGGCGCGTAACAACCTCAGCAGCGAAGACTATGGCCAGCTGACCAAGGCAGTACCGGGGCTGGACTTGCTGGCCGGGGCCAGCGCGCTGGGTGGTTTAAGTGGGTTGGGTGATTTGCTGGGCAAGAACAGCGAGAACCCGTCGGCGTTGAGCAATGCGCTGGGTGGCAATGTGGAGAACCGCAGCGACCTGGACAATGCGTTCAAGGCGCTGGGCATGGATACCGGGATGATCGGACAGTTTGCGCCGTTGCTGCTGCAGTACCTGGGGCAGCAGGGGATTGCCGGGGCGTTGTTGCAGAACCTGGGGAGTTTGTGGACTACGCCAGTGCCGGCGCCGTTGGCTCAGCCGTCGGTCTGATCCAAGCGAAACGAGCCCCCTCGCGTAGAGGGGCTTCAGGTACGTAGCGGCTATGTTTTAGCGAAGGGGTTTTCTATCCAACGCTGTTACGAATGACGAACGCCATTTTCCCTTCTTTCACGTCTAATCTGGTCGCGCATTTCCCGGGCTTTCTCCTCTTTTAATCTTTGTTCTTCGTGCGCTTTGATTCTAGCCGCAGAACGCCATTCCTCGCCTTTTTTTTCAAATTCTCTTTGCTGCATGCGGAAAGCATTAAGTTTTTTTGTGCTTCTTCTGCTAGCTCGCTCAAGACCCCTGCAATGATAGGGCTTTCGCCCTTGAAATGCTTGTCTCTATATTTTTCTGCCTCGCCGCTGAGGGTTGGTACTTGGGGAAGTTTCTCCATATTTTTTTCCATTTTAATGGAGGTCAAATGGTAGTCTTGGGAAGTTTTAGGCTGGTCTGGGAATTTCAATCTGCCTATTGCGTTTGCTCTGGCTTCAGTTTCAGTATTATAGATATTGACTTGCTGAGTAAGTTTTTCCTTGCGGCCGAAGAAGTTTCCAATCGCTTTCCGAAGGTTAACATGGCCTGAAGGGTCGATTTTGTTTATGGGGTCGTTGCTGCAGTAGGCGTACGCATTTATTCCGCCACCGCCAAAAGGGCTCATGGAATCAGGGCAAGAGAATCTCATGTGAGCGGGGCTGTAAGAGCGATGATAGCCAATCCCCAATAAATAAAAACCTATTGCAGTATTCAGCAGTTCACCATTGAACCCTAATAGCGGCATCGCTGAAGCATCAGGTCTGTGCCCGTATGGGGTATAAACGATAGTTTGCTCAGGGCTGGCAGATGTTTGCAATATACTCGCTGAGTCATCTGTCGAGTAAAGCTTTGTTGTCGAATCAGGCTCGTCTTGCCACTCTGCCAACGGGGTGATGTGCGATCGAAACAACGTTTGGGTGGCATTTTTGCTTTTTATATTTAGTGGAAGCCCGTTCATGTAGAAGATTTTTTTACTTTCACTCATGGCCAGTACTCATCATTGATTTGAGTTTTCATCATGAGTATTAGCTGGACGCAGGGGGGCCGCAACTGGCAAAAATGTTAGGTATGCATGGGCAAGTGCGATGTCTACAAGCTTGGCGTAGCAATGTGTGTTTGCTGCTGCAGTCACCCGACAGCGGCGGACTGGAGGCGCCGCTGCGCGGCCCTTGCCGAGCAGTTCGGCGCCACGCCATGCCTGCTCCAAAAAAGCAGATTTGCGTCAGGCCAGCAGATCAGGCAGCTTCGCTGAAGTCCACCAGGCGCACCGGGCGACGGAAGCCGGCGGTCAGTACCGCCAGGTACGCCAGGCCCAGGGCAAACCAGCACAGGCCAATCACCAAAGTCAGTGCCGTCAGGCTGGTCCACAGCCACAAGGTCAGCGCCAACCCCACCAACGGCACCACGCCATAGCACAGCAGCCCCTTGAGGTTACGCTGTGCACCATCGTCCATCAGGTGAGTCTTCACCACTGCCAGGTTCACCGCCGAAAACGCCACCAGCGCACCAAAGCTGATCAGCGAGGCAAGGGTCGCCAGGTCGATCACCAACGCCAGCAACGAGAACGCCGAAACCAGCAGAATGGCGAACACCGGCGTGCCAAAGCGCGGTGACAGGTAGCCGAACGTTCGCTGCGGCAGCACCTTGTCACGGCCCATGGTGAACAGAATGCGCGACACAGCCGCCTGCGAGGCCAGCGCCGAGCCCAGGCTGCCGGCCACATAGGCCGCAGTGAAGAAGTTGGCCAGGAACTGCCCGCCCGCCTTGAGCATCACCTCGTTGGCCGCCGCATCGGCATTGGCAAAGGTGGTGCCCGGCAGTACCAGTTGGCTGACATAGGCCAGCACGGTGAACAGCACGCCGGCGAACAGGGTGGTGAGGATGATTGCCCGTGGCACATCGCGGCGGGCATCGCGGCATTCTTCGGCCAAGGTCGAGACAGCGTCAAAGCCGAGGAACGACAGGCACAGCACCGCCGCACCAGCCATCAGCGCGCCGAAGCCCGGCTGCGAACCGTCGCCCAGCAGTGGCGAAAGCAGGTCGAGCGGCTGGCCAGCCAGGGACTGGCAGGACAGGGCGACGAACACCACGATGAAGACGATCTGTGCACCGACGATCAGGTTGCTGGTCTTGGCCACAGAGTGAATGCCGACCACATTGAGCACCGTGACCAGGGCAATAGATGCCAGCGCGATCGACCATGCTGGGATGGCCGGGAAGGCGATGTTGAGGAACAGGCCGATCAGCAGGTAATTGATCATCGGCAGGAACAGGTAGTCGAGCAGCAGCGACCAGCCGGCCAGGAAGCCTACGTTCGGGCCGAAGGCCATGTTGGTATAGGAGTACGCCGAGCCCGCAACCGGGAAGCGTTTGACCATGAAGCTGTAGGAGGTGGCGGTGAACAGCATGGCCACCAGGGTGACGATATAGGCGCCGGCCGTGCGGCCACCAGTAAGTTCGGTGACGATGCCGTAAGTGGTGAAGATGGTCAGCGGGACCATGTACACCAGGCCGAAGAACACCAGGGCGGGCAGGCCGAGGACACGGCGGAGCTGGACGGGGGTAGAGCTGGGTGGGTTGGCCATCGTTCGATCCAGAGCTTTTTTGTAGTTGTGCTTTGGTCGATTTTTATCCACTTAGGTGGGGTGTGACAAAGAAGTAATCCTAATGCTGATTATTAGCCAGGTTTTTAATCGGATATTTGTAATGCCTGTTCCGGCCTCTTCGCGGGTAAACCCGCTCCCACAGGGGGCTCACAGGTCTTGAGTTCTGCGCAGTACCTGTGGGAGCGGGTTTACCCGCGAAGAGGCCTGGTCAGGCAATGGAAATCTCAGCCCATCTCCACCCGCAGCTGCTCGATCCGCAAGTCCTTCTCCACCCACAACTGGTTCACCCAGGCCTGCACGGTCTGCCTGAACTCAGCATCATTCTCGTAATCCCCCGCCCACAGCATCGGGTCCAGTTCACGCACACGAATGTCGATAATCACCCGGCTGATGCTGCCATTGAGCAAATCCCAGAAACCCGGCGCCTTGTTGCCGGGGTAGACGATGGTCACATCCAGCAAGGCATCCAGTTGCTCGCCCAATGCCGCCAGCACGAACGCCACGCCACCAGCCTTGGGCTTGAGCAGGTAGCGATACGGCGATTGCTGCTGCTGACGCTTGGCTTCGGTGAAGCGTGTGCCTTCCAGGTAGTTCACCACGGTCACCGGCTGGCGCTTGAACAGTTCACAGGCAGCCTTGGTGATTTCCAGGTCCTTGCCTTTCAGCTCGGGGTGCTTCTCCAGGAAGGCCTTGCTGTAGCGCTTCATGAACGGGTAATCCAGCCCCCACCAGGCCAGGCCCAGCAGTGGTACCCAGATCAGCTCCTTCTTCAGGAAGAACTTGAAGAATGGTGTACGGCGGTTGAGGCTCTCGATCAGCGCCGGAATATCGACCCAGGTCTGGTGGTTGCTGACGGCCAGGTACGAAGTGTCCTTGCGCAGGTTCTCGACGCCACGGATATCCCACTGGGTAGGAATGCACAGGGCAAAGATAGCCTTGTCGATCTCCGACCAGGTCTCGGCCACCCACATCACCGCCCATGAGGCATAGTCACGCCCACGCCCCGGCAGCACCAGTTTGAGCAGGGCGAAGACCAGCAGCGGGCAGATCAACACCAGGGTGTTGAGCAGCAGCAGGGTGGTAGTGAGGATGCCGGTCAGCAGGCGACGCATAAAGAGACTCTTGTTGTGGGAGATAAACGGTTGGCAATGATAAGCAGGGCAGTGGCCTACGCCAAATTTCCAGTGCCCTGCGGCGAGGACAAATGTTTCACATTATGTTGGTTAGGCTTGTGACAGCGAACCTATCCTGCCAGTGCAGTCTAAGCACTGACCCTCCTCAAGGAAGCTTGCCTGTGAAACCTCTGCTTGCCCTGTTGTCATTGTTGGCGCTGCCGGTCATGGCCGCCGAGCCCACAATCTATGGCCGTTACGAGAACATAGCCCTGCCCGAACTGGGCGAAACCCTGAAAGCCAAGATGGATACCGGTGCCTTCACCGCGTCGCTGTCGGCCAAGGACATCGAGCTGTTCACCCGTGATGGCGACGAGTGGGTACGCTTCCGCCTGGCCACCAAGGACTCGGACGGCAAGGTGTACGAGCACAAGGTCTCGCGCATCAGCAAGATCAAGGGCCGTGCCGATGAAGAGGAGGAAGGCGATGCGCCGGAAATCTCCAAGCGCCCGGTGGTCGACCTGGAGCTGTGCCTGGGGGATGTGAAGCGCACCGTCGAGGTCAACCTGGTGGACCGCAGCAGCTTCAACTACCCGCTGCTGGTGGGCTCCAAGGCTTTGCGCGAGTTCAAGGCGGCGGTCAACCCGGCCAAGAAGTTCACCGCTGGCAAGCCAGGCTGCTGATTCGAAACCGCATTGGTCCCTCCATTGTAGGAGCGGCCTTGTGTCGCGATCGGGCCGCAAAGCGGCCCCACGATTCCAGCGTTGATGCAGACATTGTCGGGGCCGCTCTGCGGCCCTTTCGCGACACAAGGCCGCTCCTACACAATAGTGCGTCGCCATAGATATCTGCACAGGCCCGGACGCCATGCCCCACATCCTCATCGTCGAAGACGAAGCTGCCATCGCCGACACCCTGGTCTACGCCCTGCAGGCCGACGGCCATAGCACCGAATGGGTAACCCTGGGCGGCGCCGCCCTCGACCAGCAGCGCCAGCGCCCGGCCGACTTGGTCATCCTCGATATCGGCCTGCCTGATATCAGTGGCTTCGAAACCTGCCGCCAGCTGCGCCGCTTCAGCGAAGTACCGGTAATGTTCCTCAGCGCCCGCGATGGCGAAATCGACCGGGTGGTGGGCCTGGAAATCGGCGCAGACGACTATGTGGTCAAACCCTTCAGCCCGCGTGAAGTGGCGGCGCGGGTACGGGCGATTCTCAAGCGCATGGGCCCCAGGGTCGAGCCCGCTGTCGAGGCCACGCTGTTCCAGCTCGACACCTTGCGCATGCAGATTACCTACCGCGGCCAGCCACTCCCCCTTACCCGTCACGAATTCCGCCTGCTGCAATGCCTGCTCGAGCAACCGTACCGGGTATTCAGCCGCGAACAGCTGCTGGACGCCGTGGGCGTGGCCTCTGACGTCGGCTACGAGCGCAACATCGACAGCCATATCAAGAGCCTGCGCGCCAAGCTGCGCCAGGTGGCCAGCGATGCCGAACCGATCCAGACCCACCGTGGCCTCGGCTACAGCTACAGCCCGGACCATGCCTGATGCGCCTGGGCATCCGGATCTTCCTGGTGTACTTCCTGTTCGTCGGGCTGGCGGGCTACTTTCTGCTCAACACGGTGCGCGAACAGATTCGTCCGGTGGTGCGCCAGTCCTCTGAAGAAACGCTGGTAGACACCGCGAACCTGCTGGCCGAGATCCTGCACGATGACGTCAAGGCCGGCACCCTGAACCAGAGCCGCTTGCCCGAAGTGCTCAAGGCCTATGGCTCGCGCAGCCCGGGTGCGCAGATCTGGGGCCTGGCCAAGAACCAGGTCAGCCACCGCATCTATGTCACCGATGCCAAGGGCACCGTGCTGCTGGACTCCAGTGGCGAGGACCTGGGCAAGGACTACTCGAAGTGGAATGACGTGTACCTGACCTTGCGTGGCCAGTACGGCGCCCGCTCCACCCGCAGCGACCCCGACGATGAAAGCACCTCGGTGATGCACGTGGGCGCGCCGATAATCGACGATGGCAAGATCATCGGCGTGGTCACCGTGGCCAAGCCCAACAGCTCGCTGCAACCGTACATCGACCGCTCCGAACGGCGCTTGCTGACCCTGGGCCTTGGGCTGATTGGCTTGGGCCTGCTGATCGGTGCCGCGTTGTCGTGGTGGTTGGCGCGTTCGCTGCGCCGGCTGGCCCGCTACGCCCAGGCGGTCAGCGAGGGCGAGCGCGCCGCCCTGCCGCACTACAAGGGTGGCGAACTGGCGCACCTGGCCCAGGCGGTCGAGCGCATGCGCACGCAACTGGAGGGCAAGGCCTATGTCGAGCGGTATGTGCATACCCTGACACACGAGCTGAAAAGCCCGCTGGCGGCCATTCGTGGTGCGTCCGAGCTGTTGCAGGGCGATGATATGCCGGCTGACCAGCGGGCGCGCTTTGCCGGCAACATCGAGCGCGAGAGCGAGCGTTTGCAGCAGATGATCGAACGCCTGCTCAACCTGGCCCGGGTCGAGCAGATGCAGGCGCTGGAGGATGAGCAGCAGGTGGCGCTGGCGGCGTTGGTGGACGAGTTGCTGTTGGCCCATGCGGCGCGTATCGAAGGTGCCGATTTGCAGGTGCGCCAGCGGGTGCCGGCTGGTTTGCGCTTGTTGTGTGACCCATTCCTGATGCGCCAGGCGCTGGCCAACCTGCTCGACAACGCGTTGGACTTCACCCCGGAGGGAGGCGCGCTGTTGTTCGACCTGGAGCGCGATGGCGAACGGGTGGCGCTGAGTGTGTTCAACCAGGGGCAGGCGATACCGGCCTATGCCATTGGGCGGGTGAGCGAGCGGTTCTACTCGCTGCCGCGGCCGGGGAGCGGACGCAAGAGCACCGGGTTGGGGCTTAATTTTGTGGCCGAGGTGATGCAGCTGCATGGCGGGGCGTTGGCAGTGGATAACGTCGATGGAGGGGTGCGGGTGAGGTTGTGGCTGCCGGTGCGGCGTATCAGCTGACATTGCCGGGGCTGCTGTGCAGCCCATCGCGACACAAGGCCGCTCCTACAAGAGCGCGCGTCCTCCTGTAGGAGCGGCCTTGTGTCGCGATGGGCCGCAAAGCGGCCCCAAAAACACACAATCTCCACACCATCTCCCCGAAGCCTCCACGCAAGGCGCAGACACTGCGCCCACTGCCACAGGAGGCCCCATGAACAAGACCCTCGGTTTCAAACTCGGCATGATCGCCGTATTGATCTTGCTGCTGCTCGTCCCGCTACTGCTGATCAGCGGCCTGATCGGTGAACGCCAGGCCCTGCGCGACAATGTGCTGCGCGATATCGCCCAGAGCGCCAGCTTCGACCAGCAACTCAGCGGCCCGCTGCTGGTGGTGCCCTACCGCAAGTACCAGCGCCGCTGGATCGAAAAGGACGGCGAGCGCACCCAGGAGACCAGCACCATTGCCGGCCACCTGTACTTCCTGCCGGAAACCTTCGACGCCAACCTGGGCGTGGACACCGAACTGCGCGCCCGTGGCATCTACCAGGCCCGGCTGTTCCACGCCAAGGGCCGTATCAGTGGCCGCTTCAAGCTCCCGGAACGTTGGGGTATCGAAAAGGACTTCGACGACTACCGCTTCGACAAGCCGTTCCTGGTAGTAGGCATCAGCGATATCCGCGGCATCGAGAACGGCCTGGAGCTGAGCATGGGCGAGCAGAAAGTGCCGTTCGAAGCCGGCACCCGGCTCGACTGGATGCGTGGTGGCGTGCACGCCAGCCTGCCGGGGCTGGACGGCTTGCAGGCGCGTGAATTCAGCTACGGTTTCGATCTCGCACTGCAAGGCACCGGCCAGTTGCACGTAGTGCCGGTGGGCCGCACCAGTGCCGTGGACCTGCGCGCCAACTGGCCGCACCCGAGCTTCGTCGGCAACTACCTGCCCAGTCGTCGCGACATCGACGCCCAGGGCTTCACTGCCCACTGGCAGACCTCGTTCTTTGCCACCAACCTCGAAGACGCCCTGCGTCAGTGCGCCACCGCCGGGCAGTGTGCGGACTTCAGCGAGCGCAGCTTCGGTGTCAGCTTCGTCGACCCGGTGGACCAGTACCTGAAGAGCGAGCGGGCAATCAAGTACGCCTTGCTGTTCATCGCCCTGACCTTCGCCGGCTTCTTCCTGTTCGAAGTGCTGAAGAACCTCAGCGTGCACCCGGTGCAGTACATCCTGGTGGGGGTGGCGCTGGCGTTCTTCTACCTGCTGTTGCTGTCGTTGTCCGAGCACATCGGCTTTGGTTTGGCGTATGGGCTGTCAGCTTCGGCATGTGTGCTGCTGATCGGCTTCTACCTGAGCCATGTGTTACGCAGCCTGGGGCGTGGAGTGGGCTTTGCGGTGGGGTTGGCGGCGTTGTATGCGCTGCTCTACGGGCTGCTGAGTGCCGAGGACTATGCGCTGTTGATGGGCTCGTTGCTGTGCTTCGGCCTGCTGGGGGTATTCATGGTGCTGACCCGGCGGCTGGATTGGGCCCGGGTGGGGAGGGCGGCATGAGGGAGGACAGAGAGATCGGGCGGTGGCTGGCCCTCAGGATCGGGCAGCTGTTTCCTGTGATACCGAGGTGAGGCATTCGCAGCACAAGGCTGCTCCTACAGGGGAGCACGAGTGCCTGTAGGAGCAGCCTTGTGCTGCGAATGGGCCTGTCAGGCTGCCGGTGCTGTTGCCACCATCGACGGCCGCTTGGCCACCTCGGCATACCACGCCGCCAATCCAGGCTGGTGTTCACGCCAGCCAAACTCTGGCTGGCGCAAATCCAGATACCCCAGCGCACAGGCCACGCCGATCGCTGCCAGGTCGAACCCGGACATCAACTCGGGCAAATGCTCCTGCTCCAGATTGGCCAGGCTACGGCGGATCTTGTCGCCCTGTGCCTGCAGCCAACCATCCCAGCGCTTGTCTTCAGGGCGCAGGAAGCTCTCATAGCGGCTCGACACCGCCGCATCCATGATGGCATCGGCCTGCGACACCAGTGTCATGCGCCGCCAGCGCGCCGAGCCTTCGCGCGGCAGCAGCGGCAGGCCGACGTGCTGCAGGTCGAGGTACTCGCAGATCACCCGGCTGTCATGCAGCACGGTGCCGTCTTCCAGGCGCAGGGCCGGGATCTTGCCGATCGGGTTGTCCTGGTTGAGCTGTGGGTCGCCGCTGACCGGGCTGATGTTCACCGGCTGCAGCTGCACGCGCTCAAGTTGGCCAGTCTCGTGCAACACCACCATGACCTTGCGCACGAAAGGCGACAACGGCGAGTGGAACAGAGTCATCGTGCTCATGCTTCAGTTACCCTGCAGGCTCGGTGGCAGGCACACGCCGGTACCGCCGATACCGCAGTAGCCGTCCGGGTTCTTGGCCAGATACTGCTGGTGGTAGGCCTCGGCGAAGTACACGGTCGGTGCCTGGTCGATTTCGGTGGTGATCTCGCCGAAGCCGGCCTTGCTCAGTTCGGCCTGGAAGGCGTCGCGGCTGGCCTTGGCCTGTTCCAGCTGTTCAGGGCTGGTGCAGTAGATGGCCGAGCGGTACTGGGTGCCGATGTCGTTGCCCTGGCGCATGCCCTGGGTCGGGTTGTGCAGCTCCCAGAACATTGCCAGCAGCTCGCGGTAGCTGACCTTGTCCTTGTCGAACACCACCAGCACCACTTCGGTGTGGCCGGTCAGGCCCGAGCAGACTTCTTCGTAGGTGGGGTGGGGAGTGAAGCCGCCGGCGTAGCCGACCACTGTGCTGACCACACCTTCACGCTGCCAGAAGCGACGCTCGGCGCCCCAGAAGCAACCCAGGCCGAAGATGGCGAAGTCGATGGCGCCTTCGAAGAAAGGGCCGAGCAGCGGCGTGTCTTTGAACACGTAGTGGAACTCGGGCAGGCTCATTGGCGTTTCGCGGCCAGGCAGGGCCTGTTCCGCGGTTGGCATGACGTTTTTGTTCACCAGGATTTCCGAACGCAGGACCATGGCCGTTCCTCTGTGTTTATTCAGTTGGATAGGTGGTGGGGCCATCGCCGGCAAGCCAGCTCCCACAGGGATATCACAGATTTTGAGATATGAGCGGTCCCTGTGGGAGCTGGCTTGCCGGCGATAGGGCCCGAATGGGCTCTATAGTGCCCGAGGTTTGCGCGGCTGTCAGGCCACCGGACCACGCGGATAGCGCTTCAGCCGTTCAGCCAGCTCGCGCCCCGGAATCGGCCGGTCGAATAGGTAGCCCTGGCCCACGTCGCAGCGGTGCCGGCGCAGGAACGCCAGCTGCTCCGGCGTCTCGATACCCTCGGCCACCACCTTCAGCTTGAGGTTGTGAGCCATGGCCACCACCGCCGAGGTGATCTCCATGTCGTCTTGGTTGTCCGGGATCTCGTTGATGAAGCTGCGGTCGATCTTGAGGATGTCGATCGGAAACTTCTTCAGGTAGCTCAGCGACGAATAACCGGTGCCGAAATCGTCCATGGCCAGGGTCAGGCCCAGTGCCTTCAGCTCATCCAGCTGGCGGTGGGTGTCTTCGGTGGCCTCCAGCAGCAGGCCTTCGGTCAGCTCCAGCTCCAGCAAGTGCGGGGGCAGGGCCTCTTCCTCGAGGATGGTGCTGATCGACGCCACCAGGTCCGGGTCGGAGAACTGCTTGGGCGACAGGTTGATGGCCACATGCAGGTTGCCCATGCCGGCCTCGCGCAGTTGCTGGCTCATGCGGCACGACTGGCGCACCACCCATTTGCCGATGGGGATGATCAGGCCGGTTTCTTCCGCCACGCTGATGAACTGGTCCGGGCGGATCATGCCGCGTTCGGGGTGGTTCCAGCGCAGCAGTGCTTCCAGCCCCAGCAGGCGGCCGCTGCGCAGGCACAGCTTGGGCTGGTAGAACACCTCCAGCTCGTTCTGGGTCAGGGCGCGACGCAGGTTGTTCTCGACGAACAGCTTGTAGCTGGCTTCGGCATTGAGCACTTCGGTAAACACCTGCACCTGGTGCTTGCCGTTGGCCTTGGCCTTGTGCAGCGCCAGGCCGGCGTTCTTCATCAGGCTGGCCGGGTCGGCGCCATGCAGTGGCGCGCAGGCCAGGCCCACCGAGGCGGTGACGTTGATCAGCTGGTTGTCGACGAACATCGGCTTGTCGAGGGTGCGCAGCAGTTGCTGGGCGACGCCCTGGCCATCTTCCAGGCTGGTGTCATCCAGCAGCACGGCGAACTCGTTACTGGCAAAGCGCGCCAGGATACCGCCGGTGTGCAGGCTGTTGCGCAGGCGCCGGGCCAGGCTGATCAGCAGCTTGTCGCCGGTCTGGTGGCCGAGGCTGTCGTTGATGCGCTTGAAGTTGTCGATGTCCACCAGCAGCAGGCACATCGAGTACTCGCCATCGCGGGCAAAGCGCTCGTCCAGGCTGCGGATGAACGCCGGGCGGTTGCCCAGGTTGGTCAGGTTGTCGGTGTAGGCCAGGCGCTCGATGCGCTGCTGGGCCAGCTTGGTCTGGGTGACGTCTTCGTAGATGCCGATGTAGTGGGTCAGCTCACGGTTGTCGCCGTATACCTTGGAAATCGACAGCTGGCCCCAGTAGGGCTCGAGGTTCTTGCGCCGGCTCTTGAACTCGCCCTGCCAGCTGTTGCCCATGGCCAGGCTCGACGGCGAGTCGAACAGCAGCTCGCTCAGGTTCTCCAGCGCCGGCAGCTCGCCCAGGTGGCGGCCTTGCACTTCCTCGGTGCTGTACTGGGTGATGGCGGTAAAGCTGGGGTTGACGTACTCCACCACACCGTCGCGGTTGACCAGCAGGAATGCGTTGGCGCTCTGCTCGACCGCACGCTGGAACAGGTGCAGGGCGCTGGCGGCGGTGCGCCGGTTGTGGTTGGTGATGACCTGGGCGAACTGGTCGGCCAGTTCGCCGGCAAAAGCGATTTCGTCCGACTGCCAGGCTCGTGTCTGGCCGGTCTGTTCCAGGCACAGCACGCCGACTACCTGGCCATCGACACGGATGCTGGCATCGAGCATGGCCTTGTTTTCCGGGCACATGCTTTGCGCCAGGGCGCGGGTGCGCGGGTCGTGGCCGGCATTGTGGGCGTCGATGGCGCGGCTGGCGTGCAGCGCGTCGAGATAATCGGGGAAGTGGCTGGCATCGATGGCTTCGGGCTGGCGGTGCTCTTGCGCGTCCCGGTACCAGGCTATGATCGGCTCCAGACGCTGGTCTTCCAGGTGCCAGATGCTGGCGCAGTCCACCTTGTAGATCTCGCAGGCGCTCTGGGTAATCAGCTGGGCGGCTTCCCGCAGCGAGTTCCCGGCGCTGTAGCGCTGGCGGGCCAGGCGCAGGATCAGGTCCTGCTGGCCGCGTACCCGGTCCAGATGCTCGAGTTGTTCCTGCTGCGCGCGCTGGTTCAGTTGCAGGGCCAGTTGCAGGCGGTTGTTGCGCGATTCCAGGTCGCTGGCACCGGCCTCGCCGGTATCTTCAGCCAGGTCGTCGAGCACGCTCAGGTAGCCGCGCAACAGGTGGCGGTTGTGCTGCTTGTAGGCTTCCCCAGCCTCCAGCAGGCGTAGCGATGCAGTTGGCGTGTGCAAGGTGTAGCGCACGCGGTAGTAGCCGCGCTGGGCCAGTTGCAGCTGGATCTCGTCGTGCAGCCGGTAGCGGGCTTCGGGTTCCATCAGGCTGGCATAGGGTGCGTCTACCAGGGCGCACAGGTCGCCGGCGTGCAGGCCGAACTGGCGCTCGCAGGCCGGGTCGAGGTAGAGCATGGTCCAGCTGGCTTCGTTGAGCCTTTCGAAACGCAGCATGCCGAGCCGCGAGGGCACGGGTAACTGCGTGACGACCTCGGCCGCCACACGGCTGGCGGCATCGGGTTGGCTTTTCATCGAAGACTCGCTTGAAGAGGAAACGCGGCCTTGGGGGCGGCAGGTCTGGCAAGGTTGCATCATGTCCCGGGGGCTGGCAAGCAGCCATGCGTGATGCTGTGTACGGGTTATCGGCTGGCGGGTGGGAATCTGTAGTCTGGCTGATATTTCCGGGGCTGGTTTGCGGCCCATCGCAGGCGATCGCGGTACCTTGTGGGAGCGGTATTGTGTCGCGATAGGAGGGCAAAGCCCTACCGGCTTTCTCAAGGCAAAAAAAAGCCCCGCCAATCGACGGGGTTGAGGTACGAGCGTGGCAGCTCGAAAAGGGTACTGCCCCTCGCGGGGAGGGGCAGTGGGCTGCCTTACAGCAGCATGGTGCGGATATCGCCCAGCACGTCGCCCAGGCGCTTGGTGAAGCGCGCGGCGGCAGCACCGTTGATCACACGGTGATCGTAGGACAGCGACAGCGGCAGCATCAGCTTCGGCTGGAAGGCCTTGCCATCCCATACCGGCTGCATGGTCGCCTTGGAGACGCCCAGGATAGCCACTTCCGGCGCGTTGACGATCGGCGTGAAGCCGGTGCCGCCAATGTGGCCGAGGCTGGAGATGGTGAAGCAGGCGCCTTGCATCTCGTCGGCCGACAGCTTCTTGGTGCGGGCTTTTTCGGCCAGCGCAGCCGCTTCGGCAGCCAGTTGCAGCAGGCTCTTCTGGTCGACGTTCTTGATCACAGGGACCAGCAGGCCGTCCGGAGTGTCCACGGCAAAGCCGATGTGCACGTACTTCTTGCGGATGATGGCCTTGCCGCTTGGCGCCAGCGAGCTGTTGAAGTCCGGCAGTTCCTTGAGCAGGAAGGCGCAGGCCTTGAGCAGCAGTGGCAGCACGGTCAGCTTCACGCCAGCCTTCTCGGCCACGGCCTTCTGCGCAACGCGGAAGGCTTCCAGCTCGGTGATGTCGGCGGAGTCGAACTGGGTCACGTGCGGCACGTTCAGCCAGCTGCGGTGCAGGTTGGCAGCACCGACCTGCATCAGGCGGGTCAGGGCCACTTCTTCCACTTCACCGAACTTGCTGAAGTCCACGGCAGGGATCGGCGGGATGCCGGCGCCACCGGTTGCGCCAGCGGCTGCCGGTGCTTCCTTGGCCTTCTGCATCATCGCCTTGACGTAGACCTGCACGTCTTCTTTCAGGATGCGGCCGTGCGGACCGGTCGCGGCAACCGCACCCAGGTCGACGCCGAATTCACGGGCCAGCTGACGAACCGCCGGGCCTGCGTGAACCTTGGCGTTGCTGCCGGCAGCCGGTGCGGTAGCAACCGGTGCAGGGGCAGCAGCCGGGGCAGCAGCGGCAGGTGCGGCGGCCGGAGCCGCCTCAGCCTTGGCCGGGGCAGCAGCGGCGGCAGGTGCCGGAGCTGCAGCCGGGGCAGCGCCCGCGACTTTCAGCTTGAAGATCAGGTCGCCAGTGCCGACTTCGTCTTCCAGCTTGCACAGTACTTCTTCGACCACGCCGGCAGCCGGCGACGGGATTTCCATGGAGGCCTTGTCGGACTCCAGGGTAATCAGCGACTGGTCGGCTTCGACGGTGTCGCCGACCTTGACCAGCACTTCGATGATCTTGGCCTTGCCCGACGAACCGATGTCCGGCACGTGGATGTCCTGCACGCTGGCGGCAGCCGGGGCTGCTGCCGGAGCAGGGGCAGGGGCGGCTTCGGCGGCCGGAGCCGGCGCAGCAGCCTGGGCCGGGGCTGCGGCCGGGGCCTCAGGGGCCGCAGCAGCGGCGCCCTCGGCTTCCAGGACCAGCAGCTCGTCGCCTTCTTTCAGGCGGTCGCCCAGCTTGACCTTCAGTTCCTTGATGACGCCGGCTTTCGGGGCCGGGATCTCCATGGAGGCCTTGTCGGACTCCAGGGTCAGCAGGCTCTGGTCAGCCTCGATACGATCACCGACCTTGACGAACAGCTCGATGATTTCACCTTCACCGCTGCCGATGTCAGGTACGCGAATGAGTTCGCTCACTTAAAAATACTCCTCAGCAGTCCAGTGGGTTGCGCTTGTCCGGGTCGATACCGAACTTGACGATAGCGTCTGCAACAACCTTTGGTTCGATCTCGCCGCGGTCAGCCAGGGCTTCCAGGGCAGCCAGCACCACGAAGTGGCGGTCGACTTCGAAGAAGTGACGCAGCTTCTTGCGGCTGTCGCTGCGACCGTAACCGTCGGTACCCAGGACCTTGAACTCTTTGCTCGGTACCCACTGGCGAATCTGCTCGGCGAACAGCTTCATGTAGTCGGTGGAGGCGATGACCGGGCCCTTGCGACCGTTCAGGCACTGCTCGACGTAGGTCTGCTGTGGCTTCTGGCCAGGCTTCAGGCGGTTGGCGCGTTCCACGGCCAGGCCGTCGCGACGCAGTTCGTTGAAGCTGGTGACGCTCCACACGTCGGCACCGACGTTGAACTCTTCACGCAGGATCTTCGCTGCTTCGCGGACTTCGCGCAGGATGGTGCCGGAGCCCATCAGCTGTACGTGGTGCGCGGCTTCGCGGGTGTCTTCTTCCAGCAGGTACATGCCCTTGATGATGCCTTCCTCGACACCGGCCGGCATGGCTGGCTGCTGGTAGGATTCGTTCATCACGGTGATGTAGTAGAAGATGTCCTGTTGCTCTTCGGTCATCTTCTTCATGCCGTCCTGGATGATCACCGCCAGCTCGTAGCCGTAGGTCGGATCGTAGGTGCGGCAGTTCGGGATGGTGCCCGCCATCATGTGGCTGTGACCGTCTTCGTGCTGCAGGCCTTCACCGTTCAGGGTGGTACGGCCGGCGGTACCGCCGATCAGGAAGCCACGGGTGCGGCTGTCGCCAGCGGCCCAGGCCAGGTCGCCAATACGCTGGAAGCCGAACATCGAGTAGAAGATGTAGAACGGCAGCATCGGCTGGTTGTGGCAGCTGTACGAGGTACCGGCAGCGATGAACGACGACATGGCGCCGGCTTCGTTGATGCCTTCCTCGAGGATCTGGCCCTTCTTGTCTTCGCGGTAGAACATCACCTGGTCTTTATCGACTGGCTCGTAGAGCTGGCCGACCGACGAGTAGATGCCCAGCTGGCGGAACATGCCTTCCATACCGAAGGTACGGGCTTCGTCCGGGATGATCGGGACGATGCGCTGGCCGATTTCCTTGTCCTTGACCAGCTGCGCCAGAATACGCACGAAGGCCATGGTGGTGGAGATTTCGCGGTCGCCCGAGCCGTCCAGGATCGCTTTCAGCGTTTCCAGTGGCGGGGTCGGTACGCTGAAGCTCTTGGCGCGGCGCTGTGGCACGAAACCGCCCAGGGCAGCACGGCGCTCGGCCAGGTACTTGGCTTCGGCAGAACCTTCTTCCGGCTTGAAGAACGGCAGGTTCTCCAGGTCGGCATCCTTGACCGGGATGTCGAAGCGGTCACGGAAGTGACGCAGGCTGTCGACGTCGACCTTCTTGGTGTTGTGCGCGGTGTTCTTGGCTTCGCCGGCACCGGTACCGTAACCCTTGATGGTCTTGGCCAGGATGACGGTAGGCTGGTCCTTGTGGTTGACCGCCTGGTGGTACGCCGCGTAGACCTTGTACGGGTCGTGGCCGCCACGGTTGAGCTTCCAGATCTCTTCGTCGGACAGGTCTTCGACCATGGCCTTGAGCTCTGGGGTGTTGAAGAAGTTCTCACGAACGTACGCGCCGTCTTTGGCTTTGTAGTTCTGGTACTCGCCGTCGATGACTTCGTCCATGCGGCGCTGCAGGGCACCGTTGGTGTCCTTGGCGAACAGTGGGTCCCAGAAACGGCCCCAGACGACCTTGTTGACGTTCCAGCCACCGCCACGGAACACGCCTTCGAGTTCCTGGATGATCTTGCCGTTGCCGCGAACCGGGCCGTCGAGGCGCTGCAGGTTGCAGTTGATGACGAAGATCAGGTTGTCCAGCTTCTCGCGGCCGGCCAGGGCGATTGCACCCAGGGATTCCGGCTCGTCGCACTCGCCGTCGCCCATGAAGCACCAGACCTTCTGCTTGCCGGCCGGGATGAAGCCGCGGGCTTCCAGGTACTTCATGAAACGTGCCTGGTAGATGGCCTGGATCGGGCCCAGACCCATCGAAACGGTCGGGAACTGCCAGAAATCAGGCATCAACCATGGGTGCGGGTACGAAGACAGGCCGTTGCCGTCCACTTCCTGACGGAAGTTGTTCATCTGGTCTTCGCTGATGCGGCCTTCCATGAACGCACGGGCGTAGACGCCTGGCGAAGCGTGGCCCTGGAAGAAGATCAGGTCGCCGCCGTGTTCTTCGGTCGGGGCCTGGAAGAAGTAGTTGAAGCCGATGTCGTACAGGGTGGCGCTGGAGGCGAAGCTGGAGATGTGTCCGCCCAGGTCCGAGTCTTTCAGGTTGGTACGCATGACCATGGCCAGGGCGTTCCAACGTACCATCGAGCGAATGCGGCGTTCCATGAACAGGTCGCCAGGCATGCGTGCTTCGTGGGTGACAGGGATGGTGTTGCGGTATGGCGTGGTGATCGCATACGGCAGCTGGGAGCCACTACGGGTGGCCAGCTCGCCCATACGGGTCATCAGGTAATGAGCGCGGTCTTCGCCTTCTTTGTCGAGGACCGACTCCAGGGCATCCAGCCATTCCTGGGTTTCGATTGGATCGAGGTCTTGCATGGCTTGCTCCAGGGCGGAAAGGCAACCAGAATCGATTGCCTGAGATTGCGACTGGCCTTATGGGCAGACGTCGTGAATTCTTGGATTACCGGGGTGTCCTCCGGCGCCGTGTAGTTTTACTACATTTGCTTTCGCATTTCATGCTTTTACACGACACGAGTAGTAGTAAAACTACATTTGTGCGACGTTTCGTCGCATGCTGGCTTGTGAGGAAAAACGTTCATGTTGGTTGGCATTGTGTCGCGAACGGGTAACTCTTGATGTTTGTTGCCAATTTTTCGTTTCTTTCAGCTATTTCCAACTTTTGTACGACAGTCCAACCGTGGTCCGGCTTCCCCTTGGCCGCTTCTTCCCCTCTATTTCACGCCGATCAAGGATAGACCATGCGCCTACCTTTGCCGTCCGATCTGCCCGCTACCCTGCAGCCGCTGGTCGCGCGCAACCAGCAATTCATCAGCGATGCGGTGGCTGCCCACCCGGAACTCGACCTCCAGGCCTGGAGCCCGCTGCACCGGCAACAGTTCGACCAGGTAGCCGCCGCCAGCGACTTCGTGCTCGGCCTGGTCCGGCGCGAGCCGGCCATGCTGTTCGGTCTGCTGGCCAGTGGCGAGCTGGATCGGCGTTACGCCGCGGGTGAACTGCGCGGGCACATCGCTGCAGCCGCCCAGGCGGCGCAGAGCGAGGACGAGCTGGCGCGCAACCTGCGCCGCGAGCGCAACCGCCAACAGCTGCGCATCATCTGGCGCGACATCACCCGCCAGGCCGCGCTGGGCGAAACCTGCCGCGACCTGTCCGACCTGGCCGACGCCGCCATCGATGAAGCCTACCAATGGCTGTACCCGCGCCACTGCCAGCAGTTCGGCACGCCTGTCGGCAACCGCAGCGGCCAGCCGCAGCACATGGTGGTGCTGGGCATGGGCAAGCTGGGCGCGGTGGAGCTGAACCTGTCGTCGGACATCGACCTGATCTTCGCCTTCCCCGAAGGCGGCGAAACCGAAGGGGTGAAGCGCTCGCTGGACAACCAGGAGTTCTTCACCCGCCTGGGCCAGCGCCTGATCAAGGCGCTGGACCCGGTCACCGTCGACGGTTTCGTGTTCCGCGTCGACATGCGCCTGCGCCCGTATGGCTCTGCCGGCGCGCTGGTGCTCAGCTTCAATGCCCTTGAACAGTACTACCAGGACCAGGGCCGTGACTGGGAACGCTACGCGATGATCAAGGCGCGGGTGGTGGCCGGCGACCAGGCGGCCGGCGCGCAGCTGCAGGAGATGCTGCGGCCGTTCGTGTACCGGCGCTACCTGGACTTTTCCGCGATCGAAGCGCTGCGCACCATGAAGCAGCTGATCCAGCAGGAAGTGCGGCGCAAGGGCATGGCCGACAACATCAAGCTGGGTGCCGGTGGCATTCGCGAGGTGGAATTCATCGCCCAGGCCTTCCAGCTGATCCACGGCGGGCGCGACCTCAGCCTGCAACAGCGGCCGCTGCTGAAAGTGCTGGCCACCCTCGAGGGCCAGGGCTACCTGCCGCCAGCCGTGGTCGCCGAGTTGCGCGAGGGTTATGAGTTCCTGCGCTATACCGAACACGCCATCCAGGCCATCGCCGACCGCCAGACGCAGATGCTGCCGGACAGCGAGACCGATAAGGCGCGGGTGGCCTACATGCTCGGTTATGCCGACTGGCAAAGCTTCCATGACCAGCTGACGCACTGGCGTGGCCGCATTGACTGGCACTTCCGCCAGGTGATCGCCGACCCGGATGATGAAGACGGCGAGGGCGAGCTGGTGGTGGGTGGCGAATGGTCGCCGCTGTGGGAGCAGGCGCAGGATGAAGATGCCGCTGGCCGTCAGCTACAGGAGGCCGGTTTCCAGCAGCCCGCAGAAGCCCTGCGGCGCCTGGCCGCGCTGCGCTCCAGCCCGCAGCTGCGTTCGATGCAGCGGATTGGCCGTGAGCGCCTGGACGCCTTTATCCCGCGGTTGCTGGCCCAGGCTGTGGAACATGACAACCCCGACCTGGTGCTCGAGCGCGTGCTGCCGCTGGTCGAGGCGGTGGCACGCCGTTCTGCCTACCTGGTACTGCTCACCGAAAACCCCGGCGCCTTGCGCCGCCTGCTGACCCTGTGTGCCGCCAGCCCGTGGATTGCCGAGCAGATTGCCCGCTATCCGCTGCTGCTCGACGAACTGCTCAATGAAGGCCGCCTGTTCAGCCCGCCACTGGCGCCGGAGCTGGCCAGCGAACTGCGCGAGCGCCTGACGCGCATCCCCGAGGACGACCTGGAACAGCAAATGGAGGCGCTGCGCCACTTCAAGCTGGCCCACAGCCTGCGCGTGGCCGCCTCGGAAATCAGCGGCAACCTGCCGCTGATGAAAGTCAGCGACTACCTGACCTGGCTGGCCGAGGCCATTCTCGACCAGGTACTGGCCCTGGCCTGGCGCCAGACAGTGGCCCGCCACGGCCAGCCCAAGCGCAGCGACGGCAGCCTGTGCGACCCGGGCTTCATCATCATCGGCTACGGCAAGGTAGGTGGCCTGGAACTGGGCCACGGTTCGGACCTGGACCTGGTATTCATCCATGACGGCGACCCGCAGGCGGAAACCGACGGCGCCAAGCCGATCGACAGTGCGCAGTTCTTCACCCGCCTGGGCCAGCGCATCATTCACCTGCTGACCACTCAGACCAACTCGGGCCAGCTGTATGACGTGGACATGCGCCTGCGCCCGTCGGGGGCCTCGGGCCTGCTGGTGAGTTCGCTGGGAGCGTTCGAGCGCTACCAGCAGAACGAGGCCTGGACCTGGGAGCATCAGGCCCTGGTGCGGGCCCGGGTGCTGGTGGGCTGCAAGCAGGTGGGCACGGCGTTCGAAGGCGTGCGCGCCAAGGTGCTGGGCCAGGCCCGCGACCTGGAAAAACTGCGCAGCGAAGTGAGCGAAATGCGCGCCAAGATGCGCGACAACCTCGGCACCAAGGCCACCGCAGCCGGTACCGCGGCCAACGCCTTCGAGGCCGGTGTGCCGTTCGATATCAAGCAGGATGCCGGCGGTATCGTCGATATCGAATTTATGGTGCAATACGCCGCTTTGGCCTGGTCCCACGACCACCCGGCCATACTCCGATGGACCGATAACATCCGCATTCTGGAAGAGCTGGAGCAGGCGGGTTTGATGCCGGCCAGTGACGCGGTGCTGTTGCGTGAAGTGTACAAGGCGTTCCGCTCGGCCTCGCACCGCCAGGCCCTGCAGAAGCAGGCCGGGGTTATCGATGCGGCGCAGTTTGCCGATGAACGCCGTGAGGTGCGGCGGATCTGGGGTGAATTGGGTTTGACTTGAGATTGCTGGGGCCGCCTTGCGGCCCATCGCGACACAAGGCCGCTCCTACAGGAGATCGCATTCCCTTGTAGGAGCGGCCTTGTGTCGCGATGGGCTGCAAAGCAGCCCCAAAGGCTCATGCCTCACCACCGGTGGTACACTGTCCGCCACATAGCCTGAATATAAAGAGGGGAGGCCAGGCTGTACCGCAGCCTGTAGCCTCCCCGAGCGTTTCTGGACTAAGCATGAGAATACTGATCATTGGCCCCAGCTGGGTCGGCGACATGGTGATGGCGCAGACCCTGTTCCAGTGCCTGAAACAGCAGCACCCCGACTGCGTGATCGATGTGCTGGCCCCCGAGTGGAGCCGGCCGATCCTCGAACGCATGCCCGAGGTCCGTCAGGCCCTGAGCTTCCCGCTCGGCCACGGCGCACTGGAACTGGCCACGCGGCGACGCATCGGCAAGTCCCTGGCCGGCCAGTACGACCAGGCCATCCTGCTGCCCAACTCGCTCAAGTCGGCGCTGGTGCCGTTCTTTGCCGGTATCCCCAAGCGCACCGGCTGGCGTGGCGAAATGCGCTTCGGCCTGCTCAACGACGTGCGCAAGCTGGACAAGGCCCGCTACCCGCTGATGATCGAGCGCTTCATGGCCCTGGCCTATGCGCCCGGCGCCGAGCTGCCGCAGCCGTACCCGCGCCCCAGCCTGCAGATCGAAGCGCAAAGCCGCGACGCCGCCCTGGCCAAGTTCGGCCTGGAGCTGGACCGCCCGGTGCTGGCGCTGTGCCCCGGTGCCGAGTTCGGCGAGGCCAAGCGCTGGCCGGCCGAGCACTACGCCACCGTGGCCGATGCGATGATCCGCCAGGGCTGGCAGGTGTGGCTGTTCGGCTCGAAGAACGATCACCCGGTTGGTGAGCAGATTCGCGACCGGCTGATCCCGGGCTTGCGTGAAGAATCGTCCAACCTGGCCGGCGAAACCTCGCTGGCCGAGGCTATCGACCTGATGTCCTGCGCCCATGCCGTGGTGTCCAACGACTCGGGCCTGATGCACGTGGCCGCCGCGCTGAACCGCCCGCTGGTGGCGGTGTACGGCTCGACCTCGCCAGGCTTCACCCCGCCGCTGGCCGAGCACGTGGAAGTGGTGCGCACCGGCATCGAGTGCAGCCCCTGCTTCGACCGCACCTGCCGCTTCGGCCACTACAACTGCCTGCGCTTGCTGGAACCGGGCAAAGTCATCGCTGCCCTGCACAGCCTGACCGGGCCGGACCTGATCGATACCGTGGCCGAGGTCGACTAAGTGCGGGTACTGATCATCAAGACTTCGTCGCTGGGTGATGTGATCCACACCTTGCCGGCGCTTACCGATGCCGCCCACGCCATCCCGGGCATCCGCTTCGACTGGGTGGTGGAAGAAGGCTTCGCCGAAATCCCCAGCTGGCACCCGGCGGTCGACCAGGTGATCCCGGTGGCCATTCGCCGCTGGCGCAAGAACGTCTGGCAAACCATCAAGAGCGGCGAGTGGAAGGCGTTCAAGCAACGCGTACGCGAGCGCAAGTACGACCTGGTGATCGACGCCCAGGGCCTGGTCAAATCGGCCTGGCTGACCCGCTACGTGAAGGCGCCGGTGGCTGGCCTGGACCGCTACTCGGCCCGCGAAGGCTGGGCCAGCCGCTTCTATGACCGGCGCCTGTCGGTTGCCACCGGCCAGCACGCGGTGGAGCGGGTGCGCCAGCTGTTCGCCATGGCCCTGGCCTACGACCTGCCGGAAGGCATCGGCAACTACGGCCTCGACCTCGAGCGCCTGCAACTGCCGCCGGCCGCCCCCTATGTAGTGTTCCTGCATGGCACCACCTGGGCGACCAAGCACTGGCCCGAAGCCTACTGGCGCGAACTGGCCGAGCGCATGGGCCGGCGCAAGCTGGAAGTGCGCCTGCCGTGGGGCAACCCGGCCGAGAAGGCGCGGGCCGAGCGCATCGCCCAGGGCTTGAACAACTGCCAGGTGCTCCCCAAATTGAACCTTGCCGGCGTCGCACGCGTGCTGGCGGCGGCAAAAGCCTGCGTGGCGGTCGATACCGGCCTCGGCCACCTGGCGGCGGCACTCGATGTGCCCACCATTTCGCTGTTCGGCCCGACCAATCCGGGCCTGACCGGCGCCTACGGACGGACCCAGATTCACCAGGCCAGTGACTGGCCCTGCGCGCCCTGCCTGCAGAAGAAGTGCACCTACAAACCGAGCGCCGACGACCTGCGCCGGTTCGATCTGAAACGCGAGTGGCCATTGTGCTTCACTCGCCTGAATCCCGAGCATGTGGCGAGCCGCTTGAGCGCGTTGCTGCTGGCTGAGGATGTCCGTTGATGCAACTGGCTTTCGTGCTTTACAAATATTTCCCCTTCGGCGGGCTGCAGCGCGACTTCATGCGCATTGCCCTGGAATGCCAGAAGCGGGGCCACCAGATCCGTGTGTACACGTTGATCTGGGAGGGTGACATTCCGCCGGGCTTCGAAGTGCTGGTGGCGCCGGTGAAGGCGATTTTCAACCACCGCCGCAACGAGAAGCTCAGCGCCTGGATGGCCGCCGACCTGGCCAAGCGCCCGGTCGACCGCCTGATCGGTTTCAACAAGATGCCAGGGCTGGACGTGTACTACGCCGCCGACGGCTGCTTCGAGGACAAGGCGCAGACCCTGCGTGGCGGCCTGTACCGCCGCTGGGGCCGCTACCGGCACTTTGCCGAGTACGAACGTGCGGTGTTCGCCAAGGACGCCCATACCGAAGTGCTGATGATTTCCGAAGTGCAGCAGCCGCTGTTCATCAAGCACTACGGCACCCCGGTAGAGCGTTTCCACCTGCTGCCGCCGGGCATTTCCCAGGACCGCCGCGCGCCGGCCAATGCCGGCGAAATCCGCGCCGAGTTCCGCAAGGAATTCAACCTGGGCGATGACGACCTGCTGCTGGTGCAGATCGGTTCGGGCTTCAAGACCAAGGGCGTTGACCGCAGCCTCAAGGCCCTGGCCGCACTGCCGTCGGCCCTGCGCAAGCGCACCAGGCTGATGGTGATCGGCCAGGATGACCCCAAGGTATTCCAGCTGCAAAGCGCTACCTTGGGCCTGGGTGAGCAGGTGCAGTTCCTCAAGGGCCGCAGTGACATCCCGCGTTTCCTGCTGGGCGCCGACCTGCTGATCCACCCGGCGTACAACGAGAACACCGGCACGGTGCTGCTCGAGGCGCTGGTGGCCGGCCTGCCGGTGCTGGTCTCCAAGGTGTGCGGCTACGCCCACTACATTGCCGAGGCCGACAGCGGCCTGGTGCTGGACGAGCCGTTCGAGCAGGAACAGCTCAATGGTTATCTGCAGCGCATGCTCGAAGACCAACAGGCCCGCGCCAGCTGGTCGCGCAACGGCCTGGCGTTTGCTGAAACCGCCGATCTGTACAGCATGCCGCAGCATGCCGCCGACGTGATCCTGGGGCAGGAGTCCGCATGAAGCTGATACTGGCCGAACCGTTCAAGCGCCTGTGGGCCGGGCGTGATGCCTTCGATGCCGTGGAGGCGCTGCAAGGCGAGGTCTATCGCGAACTGGAAGGGCGCCGCACGCTGCGCACCGAGGTCGCTGGCGAGGGCTTCTTCGTCAAGATCCACCGCGGCATCGGCTGGGGCGAGATCTTCAAGAACCTGCTTACCGCCAAGCTGCCGGTGCTTGGCGCCGGCCAGGAATGGCAGGCCATCCAGCGCCTGCACCAGGTTGGCGTGCCGACCATGACTGCCGTCGCCTATGGCGAGCGTGGCAGCAACCCGGCCGCGCAGCACTCGTTCATCATCACCGAAGAACTGGCGCCGACCATCAGCCTGGAAGACTTCAGCATCGACTGGGTCAGGCAGCCGCCCGAGCCGCGCCTGAAGCGCGCGCTGATCGCCGAAGTGGCGAAGATGACCGGCGGCATGCACCGCGCGGGGGTCAACCACCGCGACTGCTACATCTGCCACTTCCTGCTGCACACCGACCGCCCGGTGACGGCGGATGACTTCAAACTGTCGGTGATCGACCTGCACCGCGCGCAGACCCGGGCGAAAACCAGCCGCCGCTGGCGTGACAAGGACCTGGCCGCGCTGTACTTCTCGGCGCTGGACATCGGCCTGACCCAGCGCGACAAGCTGCGCTTCCTGCGCGGTTACTTCCAGCGCCCGCTGCGGCAGGTCCTGAAGGATGAAGCCGCGCTGCTCGCCTGGCTGGAGCGCAAGGCGCAGAAACTCTACGACCGCAAGCAACGTTATGGGGATGCACTCTGATGGCGGGGTGGACACTGGCGCCAGGCTACGAACACCTGGCGGCGGACTTCGGCAGCCTGGAAGCGGTATTTGCCCTGCAAGGCGAGCGCCTGACCCGCGACCCGATCAGCGAGGTGGTGCGTATCGAGCGTGACGGGGTCAATTACTACGTCAAGCGCTACACCGGGGCCGGCAAGCACATGCGCCGTTACCTGGGCCGACCGCGGATCAAGGCCGAATGGCAGAACCTCAAGCAGTTCGACAAGTGGGGCATCCCCACTGCCGAAGTGGTGGCCTGGGGCCTGGAGCGCAATGGCCTGGCCTTTGGCCGGGGGGCCATGATCACCCGCGAACTGCCGCGCACCGAAGACCTGTCGGCGCTGGCCGAGCGCAACGATGCACGCCTGGCCGATCGCGCCTGGGTCGGGCATGTCAGCAGCCAGCTGGCGCGCCACACCCGGGTCATGCACCAGCACCACTTCGCCCACAACGACCTGAAATGGCGCAACCTGCTGGTCGACGACCAGGGCACGCTATTCTTCATCGACTGCCCCACCGGCGATTTCTGGCGCGGCTTCATGTGGCGGCACCGGATGATCAAGGACCTGGCGTGCCTGGACAAAGTGGCCAAATACCACCTGTCGGCAACCCAGCGCCTGCGTTTCTACCTGCAATACCGTGGCCGCGACCGGCTGAATGTGCGTGACAAGAAGCGCATTCGCCAGGTGGTGAGCTTTTTCGAGGGAAGGGAATGACCGATTACCTGGCCAGCGCGGACCTCGCGCTGCTCAAACGCCATGGCCTGGACGACTTCGAGGCGCTGTGGGCGCTGCAACTGGATGCCGTGGACGAACCGAACACCGGCCGCGGTGGCTGGAGCAGCGTGTTCCGCCTGGAGCTCGAAGGCAAGGGCTACTACCTCAAGCGCCAGAGCGACTACCTGACCCGTACCCTGCACCGGCCATTCGGCGAGCCGACCTTCGCCCGCGAATTCCGCAACATCAGCCGTTACCAGAAGCTGCAGATTCCGGCCTTGCAGGCGGTGTTCTATGGCGAGCGCAAGAAAGGCGGCACGCACCGGGCGATCCTGATGACTCGCGCCCTGGACGAATGGGCCGACCTCGACAGCCTGCTGGCCCGGTGGCCACAACTGAGCGATGCTGAACGCAATGGCGTCCTGCAGGCCTGCGGCCAGTTGGCGCGCACCCTGCACAGCGCCGGCCAGGTGCATGGCTGCTTCTACCCCAAGCACATCTTCCTGCGCCAGCGCCGCGAAGGCTGGGACGCGCAACTGATCGACCTGGAGAAGACCCGCCCCCTGCTGTTCGGTATGCGTGACCGTCTCAAGGACCTGGAGCCGCTGCTGCGTCGTGCCCCGGTCTGGAGCGAGCGTGATGTACGTACCTTGCTGGCCAGCTACCTGGCGCAGCCTGCCGATGGCACGCTGGTCGATACCTGGCTGCAACGCCTGACGCAACGCCGTCGTGAAAAAGAGGCCCGCTGATGCGTTTGTCTGAATTGAAAGAGGCCGGGCGCAGCCCCTCGTTGCCCCTGAGCATCACCCTGGCCGATGCCGCCGGCACGGCCGACCTGCAATTGCTCAGCCTGCTGCGCGTGCTGCCGGGCCAGCGCTATGTGGGCGCCGGCGTGTGGCGCGGTACCCCGGTGCTGGCCAAGCTGCTGGTCGGTGGTAACGCTGCACGGCATTTCCAGCGCGAACTGCAGGGCGTGAAGCTGCTGGCCGAGCAGGGCCTGACCACGCCGAAGCTGCTGGCCGACGGCCTCAAGGAAGGCGAGGGCGGCTGGCTGCTGTTCGAATTCCTCGACGGCGCCGAAAGCCTGGCCGATGCCTGGGCGGCAGTGGAGAGCTTGCCGGTATTGGCCGACGAGCAGCACCTGGTGCTGGGCGAGGCGCTCACCGCAGTGGCGCACATGCACGCCCGGGGCCTGTGGCAGGAAGACCTGCACCTGGACAACCTGCTGCGCCACGGCGGCAAGCTGTACCTGATCGACGGCGCCGGCATCAAGGCCGAAACGCCTGGTCAGCAGCTGTCGCGCCCACGTGTGCTGGAAAACCTGGGGGTGTTCTTCGCCCAGCTACCCAAGCGCCTGGAGCCGTTCATCGAAGAACTGCTGGTGCACTACCTGCTGGCCAACGCCGAGCATGCGCTGCCGCTGGAAGCCTTGCAGAAGCAGGTGGACAAGGTGCGCAGCTGGCGCCAGAAGGATTACCTGGAAAAGGCTGGTCGTGAATGCAGCCTGTTCAGTGTCGAGCGCAGCCTTTCGGGCTTGCGGGCAGTCCGCCGCGACGAGGTCGAAGCCATGTTGCCGGTGCTGGAGCAGGCCGACGCGTTGATTGACCAGGGCCACCTGTACAAGACCGGTGGTGCGGCCAGTGTGGCGCGCATCGAGGTTGGCGGGCGCACGCTGGTGCTCAAACGCTACAACATCAAGAACACCGCGCACTGGTTCAAGCGCTTCTGGCGCCCGAGCCGGGCCTGGCATTCCTGGATCGAAGGCCACCGCCTGGAATTCCTCGACATTGCCACGTCGCGTCCACTCGCGGTGCTGGAGCAGCGGGTGATGGGGCTGCGAAGCCGTGCCTACCTGGTCACCGAGTATATCGATGGCCCGGACCTGGCCGAATGCTTCGCGCCCTACGTGGATAACGGCGATGCGCCCGAGGAGCAGGTGGATGCCCTGGTGCATGTGATGCAGCAACTGATTCGCGAGCGTATCAGCCACGGCGACTTCAAGGGCCACAACCTGTTCTGGCACAACGGCCAGTGGTCGCTGATCGACCTCGACGCCATGTGCCAGCACGCCACCCAGCTCAGCTTTGCCCCGGCCTACGCCCGTGATCGGGCGCGGCTGCTGCGCAACTGGCCGAGTGGCAGTGCCTTGCATCAGCGGCTGGACCGGCTGCTGCCCAAGCTGGCCGAGTAATCCGCCGGCAGTGCCAGCCAGTCGCTGCTGCGGCCTGGCTGGCGCACGCGAATACGCCATTGGCCGCCCTGTTGGCGCAGTACTGCCCAGGCGTGGACTGCGCCCAGTGCCTTCTCGGGCAGCAGCAGATGGTAATGCCCGGCAAGCAGGTGCCGACGAACCGGCAACTGCTGGTCACCCAGCTGCAGATAGAGTTGCCCCCCGGCGTCGTGCAGGTCGGCTTCCCCTGCCACCGGTTCGCCCTCGAGCGGCGGTTGCAGACGTACCTCTTCCAACAGCTGGGCTACGTCAGGCAACCCGTCATGCCAAAGCACGATGGAATCGACCACCCAATTGCCATTGCGCAGCCGTTTGATCGGCAGCTGCGCGTAGGCATCCGGCTGTCTGGGGTCGAGCACCCTCCAGCGATAGCCGTCGAAGTGGACGTTGTACAACCGCCCCTGGCTGTCCTTGACGAAGTAACGGTCCGGGCCTGGCACGCTGTTGATCTGTTCGTACACTTCCTCGCCATGAACCCCGTCGATCCGGTAGCGCAGCTTGCTCACGTCCACGGCCGCTTCGTGGGTTTTCGGCAGTGGGCGCGGGGGTTGCGGTGGCAGGCCGCGCATCGCCCTGCGCATGAGGGGCGAGCCAGCGAAACTGGACAACCCGTCGGCGCTGTGGCTCAAAGCGGCCATGGCGTGGTGGAAGGTTGCTGCGTAATCCTCTTTTTCCAGGGCTTCGAAGCCGTCCCACAGCGAAATCGACATACGGCCGAAGGCCAGGGCTGACATTGTCGGGGCCGGTAGCACGAGGCTGATCATGTCGAGAACCAGGCGCAGCGTCGACAGCCCGTACTCGCCGAGCAGCTCGCGGTTGCTGCGGCTGTTGGTATCGGCCTCGGCGATCATGGCGTGGACCTGAGCCTTGTAAAGGGCATCGAAGAGGTTGCCGTTGATCATTGGCCTTTGCACATATGGCCCGAGGCGGCCCTTGCGCACCAATTTGTCGAGCCGCTTGCCATCAGCCAGAGGCGCGCGCTGGATCAGGTACTTTCGCAAGGACGGCGTGCTGCGAAGGGTTCTGAGCAGCGCCCGGGTATCGGGGTATTCACGCCATGCGCGCCGGTCGGGAGCGTCCGGTGTATACAGCACAAGCGACGGCTGGTTGTCGCTCTCGGCATTGATCAGCAGTACCCCTTGCAGCGTGTGCCCGTCGATGATCAGCTGGCGCACCGCGATACGATGCTCGTCGATGGTAGGGCGCCAATTGTTGTCGGGGTGGTCGGTGACGGCTTTGACCCAGCGATAGCCTCGCTCGTGGGTATCGTTCAGAAAGTGCCTGGCATAGCGGGCCTTGGCCGCCTCGGCGCGCATGCGGGCGCGGTTCATGTTGCCGTGGCATTGCATGCGCCAGCGCGCACCGGGAGACTCCAGCAGGTGGGTTCGCAGGTAGCGGATGTAGCCACTGCCTGCGTCAAGCTCGCGCACCAGGCGCTTTACCCCTTCGGCGGATATCGATTCCAGCGTGGAACCGTCTTCGTGGTGTATTCGGGCAGTCAGCCAGTAATCGACGTCGAACCAGCCGATGTTCAGCAGGGCCAGCTCGTCCAGGCGGTAGGTGGTGGTTACTAGCTCGATGGTGCCACCGACATGGCGACGGTTGGCAACGGCCACGTAACCCGAAGGGGCCAGCGGGTTGATCAGCGGGCCGGTGCGGTGTGCAAGCGTGACGGTTATGCAGACTTTTTCGGCAGGCAAGTCGATGGAGAATTCGCGCCGCAGCGCCTTGCCAAGGCGTTCGCGCACCCATGCCAGCAGGTGGTGGCGATTGCCGAACGCCTCCAGGGTCAAAAGGCCGGGTGCAGCAGCCTGGGTGATGGCCCCGGCGAGCTCCTGGATCGTTTGCATGATGTGCGTCAGGCTTTGCGTGGAGCTCTGGCGCAGCCAGGCGGGCAGGTGTTTTTCCAGCAGCAGCGCATAACGGGTGGACAACGCATATTGGCTGCCCATGAGATCGGTCAGTGACTGCTGTTTGGCAAGGGTGCTTTTCAGTGCCGGCAGATCCGGGTGCTGGTCAAGCGCCCAGGCGGCGTGCCAGGCGATGGTAAGCCGTTGATGCTGCGCGTCGACCACGTCAGTGGCCTGTTGTTCGACCAGGTCGCCGGTAAACCACTCGTAGCGCAGCCGGTCGGCACATCGGACCAGTTGCTGGTCCTGCAGGCGGGGTAGCAATTGCAGCATTGGCTGGCTTTGCATGGGGTCGTCCAGGCGCTCGCACAGCTCCCTATGCAGTTCGGCCAGGTTGGCGAAGCCTTCAACGCCATGAGAAACGCTGCACAGCAGTGCCTGGCCTGTGGCTGTTGCAGGCTCGGCAACGATCCCTTCCGGTGCGTCTGCCACCAATACCAGCACGCCGGGTAACGGCAACCGGCCATGGGGGCTTGAACGGTTGAATACCGGCCGATAAACCTGGGCCCGGTGGGTGTCTGGCAGGTGGTTGCGCTGCCAGGGTAGCGGCAGCTCCAGGGAGGTGCGCAGCAGGCTGATGTGGCTGTAGTCCAGGGTCTGGTCGGCGAGGCGCAGTTCCAGTTCGGCCAGAAGTTGCTCATGGCGCAGTTCGCGCAGTTGCCGGACGCGGCTGTGGCCTGCTCCGACAGGGTCGTTCCAGAACGCTGCCAGGTCACCAAAAAAACGCTGACGCATGGCGGCCGGTTCCGTTTCGCCCGCCAGTTCGGGTTTGCCTTGCTCAAGGGCGATGAGTTGTTGATCGAGCGCTTCGAGGCGCTGCAAAGGTGTCATGGTATGGCTCCTTGGAAAATGGGAGCCAACCATGTCGCGGCAAAAGAGGGTGCGGGTATTACCCGGTTACTGCCGTGGACGAGGGTAGAAACCTTGCAGGCCGAGAGCCGCCGACACCCCCAGGCCGAGCCAGGCCAGGCTGTCCCAGACCCCGTCTCCCAGCAAGGCGGCAAACAGCCCCACGGCAGTGAGCAAGACCACGACCATCGGCCAGATGAAGATGCGCCAGGTCGGCTGTGACTTGTGGCTCATGCCCGCGCCTCCCGCTTCGTGCGTTGTTTGCCCCACCACAGGTACAAGCCGCTGCCGAGGACGATGATGGTCAGCACATCGAGTAGCGCCCACAGGATTTGCATTGGCCGGCCGCCGTAGTCGCCGAAGTGCAGTGGTTGCGACAGGCCCATGGCATTCATGTACCAGGGGCGTTCGCCGACGGCGGTCACCGCCAGTGTTCGCGCATCGATCAGCACGGGCGTGAGCAGGTGCGAGGTCAGGTGCGTGGCGCCCTTCATGAACACCGCATAGTGGTGCTCACTGGAAAAGCGTGTGCCCGGGAAGGCGATGAAGTCCGGGCGCATGCCGGGGGCGGCCTGTTCGGCGATGGTCAGCAGGTGGGTGGCCGGGGCGCGTTCGGTGAGCGGTGGGGCATCACGGTACGGGGCAACCATGGCGGCCAGGCTGTCGTTGCGCCAGGCGGCGATGACCAGGTCCGACAGCGCGCTGATGACACCGGTCACGCCTACCGTCAGAGCCCAGGCCAAGGTGACCACGCCGATCAGGTTGTGCAGGTCGAGCCAGCGCAGGCGACGGGATTTGCCGTGGCGCACCGTGCCGAAGTCCAGGCGGCGCATGAACGGTGCATAGAGTACGGTGCCGGAGATGATCGCCACTACGAACAGTATGCCCATGAAGGCCAGCAGCAGCTTGCCGGGCAGGCCGGCGAACATGTCCACGTGCAGGCGCAGCATGGTCATCATGAAGCCGCCGTTGGCAGCCGGCATGGCCACGGCTTCACCGGTGCGAGCGTCGAGCATGAAGGTGTGCGACGAATTGGGTTCGGTGCCGGCGGTGGCGGCGGTTATGGCCACTACGCCATTGGCTTCGTCCTCGTCGTAGCCGAAGTACTGCATGACCTCGCCGGGGCGGTGCTGCTCGGCCTTGATCACCAACTGCTGCAGGTCGAGGTGTGGTGTATCGGCTGGCATTTCCCGCAGTTCGGGGGCGTCGCCGAGCAGGTGTTCGAGTTCGTGGTGGAAGATCAGCGGCAGGCCGGTGACTGCCAGCAACAGCAGGAACAGGGTGCAGACCAGGCTGCTCCAGGTGTGGATCACCGACCAGCGGCGGATGGTTGGGCTTTTCATCACGGTACCGATTTTTGCCTGTTGGAAGCTGGGGCTGCTGCGCAGCCCTTTCGCAGCGCAAGGCTGCTCCTACAGGGACCGAGTTGGCCTTTGTAGGAGCAGCCTTGTGCTGCGAATGGCCCGGCTCACTCAGAACTTGTAATTGACACTGGCCACCACGTTGCGCTCGTCGCCGTAGTAGCAGTAGTACCCGTCACAGGTAGACAAGTAGTCCTTGTTGAACAGGTTCTTCGCATCCACGGCCACGGTCACTCCCTTGAGAGTGCTGTTCAGGCGGCCCAGGTCGTAGTGCACCGATGCGTCGTAGACGGTGTAGGACCCCACATGGCCCCAATCGGTGTTAGTGGTATTACCGTAGGTGTCGCCCACGTAGCGCACACCAACGCCGACCCCAAACCCATCCAGTGGTCCGCTGTGCCAGGTGTAGTCAGCCCAGGCAGTGGCCTGGTTGCGCGGCACCTGCGCCATGCGCTTGCCTTTCTCGTCACTGGTGCCTTTGATGATTTCGCTGTCGTTGTAGGTGTACGAGCCCACCAGTTTGAGGTTCTCGGTCACATCCGAGGTAGCCTCCAGCTCCAGGCCTTTGACACGCACTTCGCCAACCTGGCGGGTTACACCACCCTCGGTCACCGACATGTTCTCCTGCGTCAGGTCGAACACAGCAGCGGTGAACAGGCTATTGCTGCCTGGAGGCTGGTACTTGATGCCCAGTTCGTATTGCTTGCCTTCGGTCGGTTTGAAGGCATCGGTGCTGTTGACGGTGGAGCCGGTGGCGGCCTGGAACGACTCGGCATAGGAGATGTAAGGCGTCAGGCCGTTATCGAATACATAGCTGAGTGCTGCGTTACCACTGAATTTCTTGTCGCGTTGGGTGTTGGTGGCGTCGCCTTTGTTGTGGAAGGTGGTGCCGGTGTGCACCCAGTCCTCACGGCCACCAAGGGTCAGGCGCCAGTTGTCCAGAGCCATCTGATCCTGGATATACAGGCCGGTCTGCTGGGTTTTCTGGTCGTAGTCGTACATGTCGAAGTACTGAACGTTCGAGAAATCCTGACCGTAGATTGGGTTGTGGATATTGCTCGGTGGCACACCAGCCGAGCCCCAGCGCCAGCGGGCATTGCTGTCCGAGCGCTGGTGGTCGAGACCCAGCAGCAGGGTATGGGCAACCTGACCGGTCTGGAAGTCGGCCTGGAAGTTGTTGTCCAGGGCGAACTGGGAGATGTCCTCCTCGACGATACCGGCGGTGCGTTGCACGGTGCCATCGGCGCTGACAGCTTCGTCCGGGCCGGCTGGCCAGATCGAGCCACCGGCGGTAATGCCCTTGAAGTCCAGTTCGTTACGCGCGTAGCGCAGGTTCTGACGGAATTGCCAGGTATCGTTCAGGCGGGTCTCGAACGCATAGCCCAGGTGGTAGTAGGTGCGGTCGTAAGACTCCCAATCCGGGTCGCCCAGGTTTTTGTGGTGCGAAATCTTGCCTGCGGGGCTATCCAGCTTGGTGCCTTGCAGTGGCAGGAACTGGCCGGTGATGCCGGTGTCATCGCGGGTGTACTGGCTGATGAAAGTCAGCTTGGTATCGTCGTTGATGTTCCAGGTCAGGCTGGGCGCGATGTTGTAGCGCTTGTCCGGGATGTGGTCTACCGGCGCACCGCTGTCACGCACGGTGCCGCTCACTCGATACAGGAACTGGCCTGCATCGTCGAGCTTGCCGGTGCTGTCGAAGTTGATCTGCTTGTGGTTGTTGCTGCCAACCTGGGCTTCGACTTCGTGGCTGCTTTCCAATTGCGGCCGACGGCTGGTCATGTCCAGCAGGCCGCCTGGTGGAGTCTGGCCGTAGATCGAAGAAGCCGGGCCGCGCAGCACGGCGATGCGCTCCAGGTTCCAGGGTTCGATCTTGGGGGTGGCGTAGTTGCCCTTGGGCAATGGCAGGCCATCGAGGAACTGGGTAGGCTCAAAACCACGTACCAGCAACCAGTCGCTGCGCGAGTCGGAGCCATAGCCGCTGCTTTGCACGCCAGCGGTGTAGCGAAGGGCATCGTTCAGGCTGAGCACCGGCCGGTCTTCCATCTGCTGGCGGGTGATCACGCTTACCGAGCGGGGGAGTTCGGCGATGGCGGTGTCGGTCTTGGTGCCAGCCGCTGTCCGGGTCGCGGTGTAACCCTCTACCGGCCCCCAGGCGCTTTCATATTTGGAAGTCGCATTGATCGCAGTCTCCGGCAACGCCAGTGTCCCTTCCGGCGTAGCCACCAGGCTGTAGCTGCCCACGCTGCTTTGCTGCAGCTGCAGGCCGGTGCCGCGCAGGGCGGCCTGCAGGGCACCAAGGCCATCGTACTGCCCGCTCACCGGGGCCGAGGTGCGGCCGCTGACCAGTGCCGGGTCGATGGCCAGTGTGATGCCGGCCTGGCTGGCGATCTGGTTGAGGGTGGTGGCCAGCGGGGCGCTGGGCAGGTCGTAGGCGCGCTGAGCGGATTGCTCGGCGGCGAACAGTACAGGGCTGGCCAATGGCGCGGCCACGGCGATGGCCAGGGCCATCAGGCTGGGGCGCAGGATACGATCAACAGCACGGGACATGCAGCGGCTCCTCGACGGATAAGTGCTTTCTGCTTCCTTGCCGAGCGAGATTTGAAAAGTGACAGGGCGAATCTGAAAAAAATTGAGAATTATTTGAAGTTGGTTTTTGCCTGTACCGGCCCTTTCGCGGGCTTGCCCGCTCCCACAGGTACCACACAGGTTTCAAGCACGGTGGGGTACTTGTGGGAGCGGGCGAGCCCGCGAAGAGGCCGGTACAGGTTTACTTCGGAACGACGGTCACCCACCACGGCGTATGCCGCTCGACCTTCACCGGCAGTGCCGGCACCAGCGACGACAGTGCCAGGTCGGTGTCGGTCAGCGGGAAGCTGCCGGTCACTCGCAGGTCAGCGACTTGGTCGTCCACCCCGAGGTAACCGCTGCGGTACTGGCCGAGCGCGGCCAGCAGGTCAGCCAGGCGCACGTTGTCCACCACCAGCATGCCGCGGGTCCAGGCGTCGGCACCGGCTGGCACCGTGCCGATCCGGCCAAGGCCGTTGGCGTTCATCAGCACCTGCTGGCCTTCGCGCAGCACTTGTTCGTCGCCGCTGTTCAGCGGCATGGCGGCGACCGAGGCCTGCAACACCTCCAGGCGCGTACCGTCGTCCTCGCGGCGTACCAGGAAGCGCGTGCCCAATGGGCGCAGGCGGCCATCGTCGGTGCGCACCAGCAGCGGGCGCGGGTCCTGGTGGCCGGTTTCGACCGAAATCTCGCCCTGGTGCAGCACGATCACCCGTTGCTCGCCGGCGTAGTCGATATCCACGGCAGTGTGGCTGTTCAGGCTCAGCAAGGTGCCGTCTTCCAGGCGCAGGGTACGCAGTTCGCCGGTGGCGGTACGCTGGTCGGCCAGCCAGTAGTTCGGTGCCAGCGATGGTGCGCCGACCCAGGCCAGCAGCGAGCCCAAAAGAAACATGCCGGCCAGCCCGCCGCCGACCTTGCCGATGCGTCGGCGCAGGCCGGCGCGCGATTGCAGCAGGGCCTGGCGTGCCGGGCCGGCAGCGGCGCTCACGCGCTGGTCCATGGCGCCGAGCTGGCGCCAGGCGCGGGCGTGCTCCTCGCTGGCGGCATGCCAGCGCATGAATTCGCTGCGCTCGTCGGGTGTGCCGCTGCCGTTGTCGAGGCTGAGTTTCCAGGCAATGGCGGCTTCCAGCACCCGGGACGAAACCGGTGCACTGCTCACGTCGGCTCCCCGTACAGAGCCACGTAGCACTGGCGCATGCCCTGGGCGATGTACTGGCGCACCCGCGACACCGAAACCCCCATGCGCTCGGCGATTTCGGCATGGCTCATACCGTCCAGGCGATTGTGCAGGAATGCTGCGCGGGCCTTGCTCGACAGCTTGCCGAGCAGGCGGTCGATGGCCTTGAGGTCCTCGAGGATCAGGTGCTGCACTTCCGGGGAAGGTTGTTCGGCTTCCGGCATCAGGGCCAGTTCGGCCAGGTAGGCCTGTTCCAGCGCGGCGCGGCGGAAGTGGTCGAACATCAGGCCCTTGGCCACGGCGGCCAGGAACGCGCGGGGTTCGCGGGGCGTATCCAGTTGCTCACGGCCGAGCAGGCGCACGAAGGTGTCCTGGCTCAGGTCTTCGGCACGTTGGCGGCAGGCCATGCTGCGTTGCAGCCAGGCGAGCAGCCAGCCGCGGTGGTCGCGGTACAGCGCACCGACCAGATCGGCGTGTGGGCTCTGTGCAGAAGACAAGCAGCGTCCCCCCGGAACGAATGCATTAACTAACGATAATTATTCGCGATTGTTGCAGAGGGGAGGGGGTGGGTGCAATGGACGCTTATCGGATGGCCATCATCCAAGTCGTGCAGATGTTATGCCTGTGCTGGCCTCTTCGCGGGTAAACCCGCTCCCACAGGATCTCCAGGGCATCAAAGGCAGTACAGTCCCTGTGGGAGCGGGTTTACCCGCGAAGAGGCCAGCAAGGGCGGTGAAAAGCTACAGGCCGTGGTTGTGCACCTTGCGCCTGCGCCACCCGCGCAAGCGCTGCTCCAGCTGCAGCGGGCTGTCCAGCTGCTGGCGGCGGGCCTGGCTGAACAGGATCAGCGCCAGCTCGGCGGTAACCAGGGCATCGGCGCTGGCATGATGGCGCTCCTCTACCTGCAGGCCAAAACGCGCCACCCAGTCATCCAGCCCGGCCTCGCGCAGCACTGTGTCGGGGTTGAGCATCGGTGCCAGTTCGGCAACATCCAGGAAGGGCGAGTGCAAGCGATAGCCCAGGCTTTCCTTCAGCGCACGGGCCAGCATGCGCTGGTCGAACGGCGCGTGGAATGCCAGCACCGGGCTATTGCCAATGAAGTCGAGCAGGTCGAGCAACGCCTCGGCCGGGTCACAACCGGCAGCCAGGGCACTCGGGCCCAGGCCATGGATCAGCACGCTGGCGTTGGTCTTCTGCAAAGGCCGGTGCAGGGTGCGTTCGAACTGCTGGGCAAAGTCGATGGCGCCATCTTCGATGGCCACGGCGCCAACCGACAGCACCTGGTCACGGTTGGGGTTCAGGCCGCTGGTCTCCAGGTCGAGCACCACCCAGCGCTGCTCGCGCAGGGTACACACCCCCAGGGGCGCGGCCTTGGGCAGCCGGGCCAGGCGCTGGCGCGTGGCATGGTCCAGTTCGGGCGCACTGGGGCGCAGCCAGGCGAACAGGCTCATAGCTGGTACCGCAAGGCCAGGCTGCTTTGCAGGCGCTGGGCCTGGCGCAGGGACTCGCGCAGGATGCGCCGGTCCAGGTGGTTGAGGCTGTCCGGGTCCAGGCGGTTGGAATAGGGCAGGTTGTCGCGGGTCTGGCGCTGGTGCTGCTGCATGCGGGTTTGCTGGATGAAGTGGTAGGCCTCTTCATACGCTGCGCCGTCCAGTGCCTCGATCACGCCCTTGGCCACCAGCTGGCGCAGGCGTTCCAGGGTATTGCAGGCACCGATGCCGTTGGCCAGGGCCAGCAGCCGGGCACCATCGACGAAGGGCGTCAGGCCCTGGACCTTGAGGTCGAGGGTGGCGGCCTTGTCGTTGCCCTGGCGGGTCAGCACGAACTCGCGCAGGCGGCCCACCGGCGGGCGCTGGCGCAGGGCGTTGTCAGCCATCATGCGCTGGAAGATGCGGTTATCGGCCACCTGCTCCAGCAGGCCCTGGCGCAGCTGCTCGCAACCTTGCTCGTCGCCCCACACCACGCGCAGGTCGAAATAGATGCTCGAGCCCAGCAGGTTCTCCGGGCTGGCTTCACGGACAAAACCGGCAAAACGCCGCGCCCACTCACTGCGCGACAGGCACAGCTCGGGGTTTCCGGCCATGACGTTGCCCTTGCACAGGGTGAAGCCACACTGGGCCAGGCACTGGTTGATGTATTGCGCCAGCGGCAGCAGGCGTGCGCGGATGGCGTCGGCTTCGGCGCTGTCGGCGGCTTCGAAGAGGATGCCGTTGTCCTGGTCGGTGTGCAGGGTTTGTTCACGTCGTCCTTCGCTGCCAAAGCACAGCCAGCTGAACGGCACGCCCGGGTCACCGCGCTCGGCCAGCGCCAGTTCGATCACCCGGCACACGGTGTGGTCGTTGAGCAGGGTGATGATCTGGGTGATCTGCGTGGAGGACGCGCCATGGGCCAGCATGCGCTCGACCAGTTGGCTGATTTCGCCGCGCAGCGAGACCAGGGTATCCAGGCGTGGCGCATGGCGAATGGTGCGCGCCAGGTGTACCAGGTCGACCCGTTGCAGGGAGAACAGGTCGCGCTCCGAAACCACACCGCACAGGCGTCGGTTTTCCACCAGGCATACGTGGGCGATATGCCGCTCGGTCATGGCCATGGCTGCGTCGAAGGCGCTGGCCTGGGGGCTGAGGTAGAACGGTTGGGCGGTCATGTGCCGCGCGATGGGCGCGCCCAGGTCGGCATCGGCCGCCGCCACCACCTGGCGCAGGTCGCGCAGGGTGAAGATACCGGTGGGGTAGCGCTGCGGGTCGACCACCACGATGCTGCCGACCTGCTGCTCGTGCATCAGCCGCACGGCGTCGCGCAGGGGCGTGTCGGGGCTGCACACCACCGGGTGGCGCATGGCCAGTTCACCCAGTGGCGTGTTCAGCGAATACTGGGTGCCGAGGGTTTCCACCGCGCGCTGGCGTACCTGCTGATTGACCTGGTCGAGCAGGCTGCTGACCCCGCGCAGGGCAAAATCCCGAAACACTTCCGACATCGAGAACACGCAGATGAACGCGGCCTTGTTCAGCTGCAGGCAGAAGGTGTCCTCACCGGCCAGGTGCTCGGTACGGGTCGCTCGCTCGCCGAGCAGAGCAGCCAGCGGGAAGCATTCGCCGCTGGTAATTTCGAAGGTGGTCTCCACACCAGGCTTGACCAGGTGCTGGCGCTCACCCACCACGCGGCCCTGCTTGACGATGTAGAAGTGCTCGACCGGCCCGTCGGCAGGTTTGACGATGCTTTCGCCGCTGGCATAGAAGCGCAGCTGGCACTGTTCGACCAGGTAGGCCAGGTGGCTGTGTTCCATCTGGTTGAACGGCGGAAAACGCTGCAGGAACTGCAGGGTGCCCTGGATGTTCTGCAGCACTGCTGTCCTGCCCGCCTGGCTGTAGGCGTCCTTTTTGCTCATGAAACTGACCGTATCGCTATGCCGAACTATATATATCTATATATAGGTGCCGGCCATGTTGTTCTCTGCCTCCATGGTCGGCTTGCGGCGGGGTGGTGCCCATTGGACGTAAGTCTATGAGCGCCCCTGTCAAAGACCCGACGAAAGGCCAGCCGGGTTACGCAAGTTCTGCGGTCCTAATGCTGAAGCGGAATTTTTTTGACGAGATGAGCATGCCTGAGCAACACGACATCCTGAGCGACGCCGAGCGCGAGGCATTGGCCGTCGTAAGTGCGCCTGTGGCAGCCAAGCCGTTGGTGCTGGTGGTGGATGACAATGCAGTGAACCGTGAGGCGCTGGTCCTGTACCTGAAGAGCCGGGGGATCGACTGTGTCGGAGCGGATGGGGCCGAGGAAGCCAGGCTATACCTGTACCACCAACAAAGAATCGGCTTGATGATCACGGATTTGCGCATGCAGCCCGAGGATGGCCTGGACCTGATCCGGCAGATTCGCAAGTCGGAACGGGCGGCGTTGTCGATCATCGTGGTGTCGGGCGACACCGATGTGAAAGAGGCGGTGGACGTGATGCACCTGGGGGTGGTGGATTTTCTGCTGAAGCCGGTCGATCTGGACAGGCTGCTGGAGCTGGTGAAGAAAGAACTGAAGATCGAGTAGTGCAGGAGTGGGGCTGCTTTGCAGCCCTTTCGCGACACAAGGCCGCTCCTACAAGTACTGCGCCAGACCTCAGCCTTGCGCGGTACCTGTAGGAGCGGCCTTGTGTCGCGATTGGGCCGCAAAGCGGCCCCCTGTCGCAGATGTCGCTTACAACCCGTTACGCGCCTTGAACTCGCGGCGACGGCGGTGCAGTACCGGCTCGGTATAGCCGTTCGGCTGCTTGCCACCTTCCACCACCAGCTCAACCGCAGCCTGGAACGCGACGTTGTCGTCGAAGTTCGGTGCCATCGGGCGATACAGGGCGTCGCCGGCGTTCTGCTGGTCGACCACCACGGCCATGCGCTTGAGGCTTTCCAGCACCTGCTCCTGGCTGACCACGCCATGGCGCAGCCAGTTGGCCAGCAGCTGGGCCGAAATGCGCAGGGTGGCGCGGTCTTCCATCAGGCCGACGTTGTTGATGTCCGGCACCTTCGAGCAACCCACACCCTGGTCGATCCAGCGCACCACGTAGCCGAGGATGCCCTGGGCGTTGTTGTCCAGTTCGTTGCGGATCTCTTCGGCCGACCAGTTGGTGTCGGCGGCCAGCGGGATGGACAGGATGTCGTCCACCGACGCCGGGGTACGCGAAGCCAGTTCACGCTGACGCGCCTGTACGTCCACCTTGTGGTAGTGCAGGGCATGCAGGGTGGCGGCGGTCGGCGACGGCACCCAGGCGGTGTTGGCACCGGCCAGCGGGTGGGCGATCTTCTGCTCGAGCATGGCTGCCATCAGGTCGGGCATGGCCCACATGCCTTTGCCGATCTGCGCACGGCCTTGCAGGCCGGTGGCCAGGCCGACGTCGACGTTGTTGTTCTCGTAGGCACCGATCCACTTCTCGTTCTTCATGGCGCCCTTGCGCACCACGGCGCCGGCTTCCATCGAGGTGTGGATTTCATCGCCGGTGCGGTCGAGGAAGCCGGTGTTGATGAACACCACGCGCTCGGCTGCGGCCTTGATGCACGACTTGAGGTTGACCGTGGTACGGCGCTCCTCGTCCATGATGCCGACCTTGACGGTGTTGCGTTTCATGCCCAGCAGGTCTTCGACCTGGCTGAAGATCTCGGCGGCGAAGGCTACTTCCTCCGGGCCGTGCATCTTCGGCTTGACGATGTACACGCTGCCGCTGCGGGTGTTCTTGCGGCTGGTGTTGCCATTGAGGTTGTGCAGGGCGATCAGGTTGGTGAACAGGCCGTCCTGGATGCCTTCGGGGATTTCGTTGCCTTGGGCGTCGAGGATCGCCGGGTTGGTCATCAGGTGGCCAACGTTGCGCACGAACAGCAGCGAACGGCCGTGCAGGGTCACGCTGCCGCCGTTGGGCGCGGTGTACTCGCGGTCCGGGTTCATGGTGCGGGTGAAGGTCTTGCCACCCTTGCTCACGCTTTCGGCCAGGTCGCCTTTCATCAGGCCCAGCCAGTTTCGGTAGACGATCACCTTGTCGTCGGCATCGACGGCGGCGACCGAGTCTTCGCAGTCCATGATGGTGGTCAGCGCCGATTCCATCAGGATGTCTTTCACGCCGGCGGCGTCGGTGCTGCCGACCGGGGTGCTGGCATCGACCTGGATTTCGAAGTGCAGGCCGTTGTGCTTGAGCAGCACGGCAGTCGGCGCGGTGGCATCGCCATGGAAGCCGATCAGCTGGGCGTCGTCACGCAGGCCGCTGTTGCTGCCACCTTTCAGGGCAACTACCAGCTTGCCGCCTTCGATGCGGTAGCCGGTGGAGTCGACGTGCGAGCCGGCCGCCAGTGGCGCGGCTTCGTCGAGGAAGGCGCGGGCGAAGGCGATGACCTTGTCGCCACGTACCTTGTTGTAGCCTTGGCCTTTCTCGGCGCCGCCTTCATCGCTGATGGCATCGGTGCCATACAGCGCGTCGTACAGCGAACCCCAACGGGCGTTGGCGGCGTTCAGGGCGAAGCGGGCGTTCATCACCGGTACGACCAGCTGTGGGCCGGCCATGTGGGCGATTTCTTCGTCCACGTTCTGGGTGGTGGCCTGGAAATCGTCGGCTTGTGGCAGCAGGTAGCCGATTTCCTGAAGGAATGCTTTGTAGGCTACGGCGTCGTGGGCCTGGCCTTTGCGTGCCTGGTGCCAGGCGTCGATCTTGGCTTGCAGCTCGTCGCGCTTGGCGAGCAGGGCTTTGTTCTTTGGAGCGAGGTCATTGATGATCTTCTCTGCACCCGCCCAGAACTGCTCGGCGACGATGCCGGTCCCTGGGATGGCTTCGTTGTTCACGAAGTCGTACAGGACCTTGGCGACCTGAAGGCCACCGACTTGAACGTATCCAGTCATTGCTTGCCTCACTCTGCTCAGCTATTTCGCTCTTCTGTATTAAGCCTGTAGCGCTTCTCTAAACACGGCACCAGTGCATGCCCCCGAGTAAAGCCCCGAGCGCGGCTGGGTGCGGCCTGCCAGACCGGCTGGCAGACAGTGTGCGTATTTTCACAGGCGCCTTGGCAGACATCCAAACGACGTTTTGTAGTCCGCGCCACGGGATACTACATGAAGCAGTAGGCGGGGCAAAATCAGACTAAAAGCGCCGTTATGCGACCCGTTGGTCGCGTATGGTCACGCTGGGAGTGAGTATGTTCGCAAAAAACAGGTGGATTGTTCCAGATAAATCTTGAAACAGTACACGATTCGTTGTGCGGATTGCCCTGCGGCAGGTTGCCGCGCCTTGCCTATACTGAGTCGATCCCCCGATTTTCTGCCGCACGGCGCGGTCCGACACGAGGAAGGGCTTGTGGATCATCTTGTACTGACTGTGATTGCCCCTGACAAGGCCGGCCAGGTCGAGCGCATTGCCCAGTGCATCGCCGACCACAGTGGCAACTGGCTGGAAAGCCGCATGTCGCGCATGGCCGGGCAGTTTGCCGGCATCCTGCGGGTGGCGGTGCCGGCGGAAAACTACGACGAGCTGGTGGCTTCGCTGCAGGGGTTGGTCCGATATGACATTCGCGTGCTGATCGCCGAGAGCGGCATCGAGCCGTCGTGTACCTGGAAGCCGATTGCCATGGAGCTGGTAGGTAATGACCGGCCGGGGATCGTGCGTGATATCACCCGCCTGCTGGCTGAATTGCAGGTGAACGTCGAGCGGTTTTCAACAGAAGTGCGGCCGGCGCCGATGAGCAGCGAGCCGTTGTTTCATGCAGATGCGTTGTTGGCTTTGCCGTTGACTCTGCCGCTCGAAGAACTACAGCAGCGACTGGAGAGCCTGGCGGATGACCTGATGGTTGAGTTGCAACTGCGAGCGGAGGATTGATCCGAGATTGCCGGGGCCGCTTCGCGGCCCATCGCGACACAAGGCCGCTCCTACAAGGTTACGCGTTCCCCTGTAGGAGCGGCCTTGTGTCGCGATGGGCTGCAAAGCAGCCCCCTACGGTTATCCCGATATCACGGGGAAGGCCCTGTGGATAACCTGGGGGTTCCCCTCTCCAGCCCAGGCCGCGCGCGCCTTACAAGGCTTTGATCAAAAAACACCCAAAAATCAGCAGCTTGTGCACAAAGCACGGGGACGAGGATGTGGATAACCTTTGGAGATGTCTCTGCAGGCCAAGAATCACAAGGTCTGCAGAGCTATGATCATTTTTTGATCAGCTACGCTTGCGCAAACTGACCCACGCATCGACGCTGTAAATCGCCAAACCCGCCCAGATGAACATGAACGCCACCAAGTTGCTCGACGACAAGTGCTCATCGAACAGCAGCACCGCCTGCAGCAGCACCAGGGTCGGCGCCAAGTACTGCAGGAAGCCCAGCGTGGTGTACGGCAAGTGCCGCGCTGCAGCGTTGAAGCACACCAGCGGCACCAGTGTCACCGGCCCCGCAGCCATCAGCCACAACGCTTCGCTGCTGGTGTAGAACGCGCCCTGGGCACTTGTCGCCGCCGGGTGCAACAACAGCCAGCCAAGGGCCAGCGGTACCAGCATCCAGGTTTCCACCACCAGGCCCGGCAGTGCCGCCACCGGTGCCTGTTTGCGAATCAGCCCATAGAAGCCGAAGCTCAGCGCCAGTACCAGCGACACCCACGGCAGGCTGCCCACCTGCCACACCTGCTGGGCCACACCCACGGCGGCCATGGCCACGGCCAGCCACTGCAGACGCCGCAGGCGCTCGCCGAGAATCAGCATGCCCAGCAGCACATTGATCAGCGGGTTGATGTAGTAACCCAGGCTGGCCTCGAGCATGCGCCCGTTGTTCACCGACCATACGTAGGTCAGCCAGTTGCCGGCGATCAGCGCCCCGCTCAGGGCCAGGATGCCCAGCCGGCGCGGGTTGTCACGCAGGTCACGCCACCAGCCTGGGTGTTTCCACACCAGTAGCAGCAACGAGCCGAACAAAGCCGACCAGAGCACCCGGTGGACAATGATCTCCACCGCCGGGACGCTCTGGATTGCCTTGAAGTACAGGGGGAACAGCCCCCAGATGATGTAGGCGCTGAGGCCCAGTAGGTACCCGCGACGCGGGTTTGCGGCGTGCATGCAGAATCCTTGCTTAGGTAGCTAAATGAAGCGCTGGGCTATTTCAGCACACGTTGGCGAGTTGTGCAGGCACTTATGAAACGCGAAAACCAGGGCATGGCCCTGGTTTTCGGCGTCAACGGCATGGAGAATCTGGCCGTCAAATGCACGCCCAACCGATCACTTCCGGTTGATGCGCGCCCTACGCGAATTGTCACTAGCTTCAACAGACGCATAAAGCGCCAGGAATTTTTCAGCACTAACAAAGGGAATGGGCACAATCATACTGGCGTATAGATCGATGATTTGGTCCTCGTGGATCGCCACGATGACAATGTACTCACCGTCCGGCCTGGAAGGGTGTGGCGTGTAAACACCGTCGTCGATTGTGCCATTGCCGACACGCACATGCCATGAGGTTTCTTCCTTTGCTACTTGCTCTTCCGGCTTGCCTGAGGGTTTCCTCCAGAACTCAAACTCCAAACCCGCTTGTCCCTGCTTCGGCTTCAGCCAATAAGGGCCATCCATTGCAACAGGCAAGAGTATATGGACGGTATTGGTGGCAGTCCCATTGCTGACCACTACTTTATCAAGACGCAGTACCTTATCAACTATGGGCATGCCTTCTTCCCATTCTGGCACCTGCTTGGGGGCGAGGTACTTTTGGGTTGCCTGTGCTAGAGGGTCGGGTCTGGAAGAGTCGGCTAATTCACCGAGCCCTTCGACTTTCATGCTGATGTTTTTTCCATTTATTTCGCCAGCAATTATTTCGGCATAGGACCCTATGTTTACGCTAGCGATGGAGGGGTAGACATGGATAGTGGTTCGCAAAACGCTCACGAGAACATGAGAAATGTGAGTGCCTTTTTGAGCGCTAACCATGACCTTGATGTGGCTACCTTTGAATTTGTCGGCAGCAGGTGCGGTGTATTCGCCCGTGTTTTCGTTGATTTCCCCTTTGAGGTCATCACCGGTGTAATCAGGGAGATGACGTACGCTCCATTTGACGTCCTGGAGGTAGGGTTTAGTTTTGAAGAATATTTTCTCGTTGGCCAGTACGCTTATTTCACCATTTTCGCTTGGCGTGATAGAGAATTTGTTTAGGTCTTCAGCCAATTGGCCTAGGGTGATAAAATCATTTGGCTGGTGCAGGGAATCAATAGCGATCTGCGAATTGCGGAACAGTAGCGATGACATGATGAAGGTTTCGACCTCTAAATGGAGGTTCGTGAGGGCGTCGCGCAATCTGGAGAATGTGGCATGGAAATAAGATAGATATTCCGTTTCTACTCGTTTTGTCGAAATTAAAAATACATCGAAAGCGGCTTCTATTTCCCGGGACCATTCATAATTCAGATTAAATTCTACATCGTGGTCGCTATCATCGATAAGTACCATTTTGCGGTTGCCGTCGATCTCGACAAGTTCAACTTTGTATTTGATGAGAATACGCCATTTAAGTGTGACGGTTCCCTGTATCCAGTCCCTATCCTTAGGCTTCACTCTGACATCTGCCTGCATGTGCCCAGTGAAATTTACAGTGAGCCTATTATTTATGAACTCTAAAGTGAGTCCATTATTTGCGTCATTTTCTTTTGGTGCAATCCACGTGACTTCATTGATGTAAAGCTGAGAGCCGGGTTGGGGCAGCGGCGCCTCTTGAAATATTATGTTCCCCTCTGCTCGATACTCAAGTTTTTCGGCATTCTCCAGTTTGAACTTCAGTTGAAACCTGTTCTCTGGAAGTGCTTCTATTTGGGCGGCGATAATGTTCAGTGCGAGGAAGTCGGTGTTGACAAGCACATTGGCGCTATATCCGTTCGGTAAAAGATAAGGAAGCTTTTTGTTTTCGTCTGGCGGGGCAGCATTTTCACTGTTGAATCCTTCTAGCTCGACGAATAAAACGACTGCGCCGTCGCCAGATTGTATTGTGTTTTTGGATGCGCCGTGGGTGCGAATCGCAAATTTATTTGGCTTCAGTGGCGAACCCTGCACGTGAGCAATTTGGCCCAAGGTGTATTCGATGATATCTCTGTCTCCAGGGGTTTCATCGTAGCCTTCAAAGTATTTCTTGAAATGCTCACCAAGTTTGTCCAGTTCATACTGTGTTGATCCGCCATAGAAAGCATAATTCTTGCCTGCTGCAAGGTTGAAATAAGCCCGGCCTTCCTGCGAAACCTCCCCCTTCAGACTTTTCAACTCAATATCGTATACCAGGGATGGGCCATTGATAGGCGTCGCCTCTGCCAACCGAGTGACGCGCCTGCGTGTGCTGCCTATCGGTTGGCTTAACTGAATCTGTTTGCCTTGCACGGCTCGCATCATCAGCACGGCTTTAGAGCCGCTGAGGTCTGCATTCTCAAAGGATAGTCGGGGCTCATCCAGGGAAAAACGCACAAGCTGGTGATAGGAAATACCCGCTTCAATATCAACTTCGCTGTTCATTGGGGCTATGAATAGCCCGCCGGAGTAGCGCTCAATAAACTCTTGTTTTAATACATTGTTTGAAGCTTTTCTATCGAAAGCCACGATTACGGGGTATCCAAAGTTTTTCCGTGCCGTGCCCAGTTCTTCCAGGAGCTTTTCGAGCGATTGGTTAGTCGAGTTATTCATAAATTTATCGCCTTGAGCCGGTTTTGTAAGGTAGGTATCTGCGTGAGCTTATGCCCCTAAGTTGGCCGCTTCGACAAAGGGGACTTGGCCGGACGCTGCGTCTGCTCAGCAAATGCCCAGTTTGTTTGACCTACTGCTAATAGTCCCACGCTGACCTAAGATTTTTTACACTCAGCCTCCCCCCTTGCCTACTGGCAAAAATACTAGGTTCAGCATCTAAGGAAGTTGCAGGGCAGCATGCCGCCATCCCGGATGCCGGCTTGCGTAATACGGCGTTTGCTAGCTAAATCTTTTTTGATGCAAGTTCTAGAACAACCTCAGCGGCTGTTCATCCAATGCGGCCATCTGTTCACGCAGGGCGAGAATCTGGTCGCCCCAGTAGCGTGGCTGGCCGAACCAAGGGAAGCTCGGCGGGAATGCCGGGTCGTCCCAGCGCCGCGCCAGCCAGGCGCTGTAGTGCAGCTGGCGCAGGGCGCGCAGGGGCTCGATCAGGGCCAGCTCGCGCGGGTCGAAGTCGTGGAACTCGTTATAGCCGTCGATCAGTTCGGCCAGTTGCCCAAGGCGTTCCTCGCGGCTGCCGGCCAGCATCATCCACAGGTCCTGCACCGCCGGGCCCATGCGGCAGTCGTCGAGGTCGACCACGTGGTACACATCGTCGCGGTGCATCAGGTTGCCGGGGTGCAGGTCGCCATGCAGGCGGATGAGCTGGTGCGGCGTGCGGGCATAGATGTCCTCCACCCGCTTGAGCAGGTCGCGGGCCACCGATTCGAACGCTGGCAGCAGTTCGCGGGGGACGAAGTCGCCTTCCAGCAGGGTATTCAGCGAGGCATGGCCGAAGTTGTCCACGGCCAGCGCTTCGCGGTGCTCGAACGGTTTGCTGGCGCCCACGGCGTGCAGGCGGCCGAGCAACTGGCCGAGGCGGTAGAGCTGGTCGAGGTTGCCCGGCTCTGGCGCGTGGCCGCCGCGGCGGGGGAACAGGGTGAAGCGGAAGCCCTGGTGTTCGAACAGGGTGCGGCCGTCGTGCTGCAGCGGGGCGACCACCGGCACTTCGCAATCGGCCAGTTCGGCGGTGAAGCTGTGCTCTTCGAGGATGGCCGCGTCGCTCCAGCGGCCTGGGCGGTAGAACTTGGCGATCAGCGGTTGCGCGCCCTCGATGCCCACCTGGTAGACGCGGTTTTCGTAGCTGTTCAGCGCCAGCACCCGGGCATCGCTGAGAAAGCCCAGGCTTTCCACGGCGTCCAGGACCAGGTCGGGGGTGAGGGTGTCGAAGGGGTGGGACATGGTGGCTCCGGGGGTAGGCGGCGTGGGGGCCATGGTAGCGCGTTATGCCTGTACCGGCCTCTTCGCGGGTAAACCCGCTCCCACAGGTGCATCGTTTCCCTGGCGGCCAGGCTATGCAGGAATCCCAAGCAATACATAAGAGGGATGAAATTGAACCCGCACCGAACTGCCTGCTGTCACCCGCTGGCCAGCCAACCAATCCGTCTCGGCAAACGCACACAACGTCTGCCCATTCCCCAACGCCAACCGGACCTCACCAGGCCCATCAGCCTCCGCCAGTACCTCCTCCACTGTCGCCCGCAGGCAGTTACTCCCCGCTTCGGCCTGTTCCTCGTCGGCCAGCAACCTCACCCACCCCGCCTTGAGCAGCGCCACTACCGTCGTCCCCAGCGTCAGCTCCAGCCGTGCGGTGCTGTCGTGGGTGATCAGCGCCTCGATCTCCAACCCTCCGCCCAACGCCAGGCTGACGCGATCATGCCGTCCCTCGCGGCGCAGGCCACTGACCTGGCCCTGCAACTGGTTGCGCGCGCTGGTGCGTAGCATCAGCCGGCCGAGCAGGTCCAGGTCACTGGACTCTTCGGCTGCTTCAAGGATTTGCGCCTGCAGTGTCTGCAGCCTCTGATACAGGCGCAGCACCCGCTCGCCTTCCGTCGATAAACGCGCACCGCCACCGCCACGGCCACCGGTGCTGCGCTCGACCAAGGGCTGGCTGGCCAGGTTGTTGAGTTCGTCGATTGCATCCCAGGCGGCCTTGTAGCTGATGCCCGCGGCCTTGGCGGCGCGGGTGATCGAACCTTCTTCGGCAATGTGCTGCAGCAGCGCGATGCGCTGGGGGCGGCGGGCGATGTGCTGGGTGAGGTGGGGGGGCAGGGACATGGGCATTCGGTCTTGTGGGGGCCTGAGGGTGGATAGTTTGTAGGAGCGGCCTTGTGTCGCGAAAGGGGCGCGAAGCGGCCCCACGATTCATGCCTTGGCAAATATCGCTGGGGCTGCTGCGCAGCCCGATCGCGACACAAGGCCGCTCCTACACCGGGCGATCCGCGCTTGCTCATACATACCCCGGCTTGGGCGTGCGCGCCAGGCAATACACATCCACCCGCCGCGCACCGGCCTTGCGCAGCACTTGGGCAATCGCCTGCGCGGTAGCACCGGTGGTCAACACGTCATCGACAATGGCGACGTGCTTGCCCGTCAGCTTGCCCGTGACGGTAAACGCCTGGCGCAAGTTGCGTCGCCTGGCCTTGGCGTCCAGTTGTTGCTGCGCAGGTGTCTCCCGTGTGCGCAGCAGCAACCGCTCGTCGCAACGTACCCCCACGTGCGACGAAAGCCAGCGCCCGAGCATCCCTGCCTGGTTGAAACCCCGCTCCCGTAGTCGACGTTTGGCCAAGGGAACAGGCAACAACAGGTCGGGGCGCGGCAGCCCTTCGGTAAAGCTGTGCAGCAGCCCATGCGCGAGCAATTCGGCCATCAGGTGCCCCAAGGGCCACTGGCGGTTGTGCTTGAAACGGCTGATCAGCGTGTCCACCGGAAAGCCGAAATGCCACAGTGCAAGCACCTGCTCGAAGGCCGGTGCGCGGCGCTGGCACTGAGCGCAGGTCAGGCCGGCCATGGGCAACGGCAGGGCGCAGCGCAGGCAATGATCGCCCAGCCAGGGCAGTTCCTGCTCGCAGGCGACGCACAGCGGGTAGGCCTGCTCGGCAGGTTCATCGCACAGTAAACACGATTGGTTAATAAGTGAGCACTTGTAAACCAGTCTTTTCCAGTGTGGTTGACAGTTCATAGGCCTTCCATGACTATGCGAGCTATCCGTGATGCGCTGGCGGGCTTTCCTGTCCCGGCGCCTGCTTCAGCCTAAACAAGGAAACGCCCATGAGCGCCAGCACAACTGCAACAACACGTCACGACTGGTCCCTGGCCGAGGTCAAGGCGCTGTTCCAGCAACCGTTCAATGACCTGCTGTTCCAGGCGCAGACCGTGCACCGCGCGCATTTCGACCCGAACCGCGTGCAGGTTTCGACCCTGCTGTCGATCAAGACCGGCGCCTGCCCGGAAGATTGCAAATATTGTCCACAGTCCGGCCACTACAACACCGGGCTGGAAAAACAGAAGCTGATGGAAGTGCAGAAGGTGCTGGAAGAAGCCGCCCGCGCCAAAGCCATCGGTTCTACCCGCTTCTGCATGGGCGCGGCGTGGAAGCACCCGTCGGCCAAAGACATGCCCTACGTGCTGGAGATGGTCAAAGGCGTCAAGGCCATGGGCCTGGAAACCTGCATGACCCTCGGCAAGCTCGACCAGGAGCAGACCAAGGCCCTGGCCCAGGCCGGCCTGGACTACTACAACCACAACCTCGATACCTCGCCGGAGTTCTACGGCAGCATCATCACCACCCGCACCTACAGCGAGCGCCTGCAGACCCTGGCCTACGTGCGCGATGCCGGGATGAAGATCTGCTCCGGCGGCATCCTCGGCATGGGCGAGTCGCTGGACGATCGCGCCGGCCTGCTGATCCAGCTGGCCAACCTGCCTGAGCACCCGGAGTCAGTACCGATCAACATGCTGGTCAAGGTGGCCGGCACGCCGCTGGCCGAGGAAGAAGACGTCGACCCGTTCGACTTCATCCGCATGCTGGCCGTTGCCCGTATCCTCATGCCCAAGTCGCACGTGCGCCTGTCCGCCGGCCGCGAGCAGATGAACGAGCAGATGCAGGCCCTGGCCTTCATGGCTGGCGCCAACTCGATTTTCTACGGCGAAAAACTGCTGACCACCGCCAACCCGCAGGCCGACAAGGACATGCAGCTGTTCGCACGCCTGGGCATCAAGCCCGAAGCGCGTGAAGAGCACGCCGACGAAGTGCACCAGGCGGCTATCGAGCAGGCGCTGGTCGAGCAGCGCAGCAGCGAGATGTTCTACAACGCCGCGACAGCCTGAAATGGCCTTTGACCTGGCAGCGCGCCTGGCCGAACGGCGCGCCGCAGACCTGTATCGGCAGCGGCCACTACTGGAAAGCCCGCAGGGGCCGGAAGTGGTGGTCGATGGCCAGCGTTTGCTGGCCTTCTGCAGCAATGACTACCTGGGCCTGGCCAACCACCCCGAGGTGATTGCCGCCTGGCAGGCCGGCGCCGAGCGTTGGGGTGTCGGTGGCGGTGCCTCGCATCTGGTGATCGGCCACAGTACGCCGCACCACCAGGTGGAAGAGGCCTTGGCCGAACTCACCGGGCGCCCGCGTGCGCTGCTGTTCTCCACCGGCTACATGGCCAACCTGGGCGCCATCACTGCGCTGGTGGGGCAGGGCGACACGGTGCTGCAGGACCGCCTGAACCACGCTTCGCTGCTGGATGGCGGCTTGCTCAGCGGCGCCCGTTTCAACCGCTACCTGCACAACGACCCGGCCAGCCTGGCCAGCCGCCTGGACAAGGCCGTCGGCAATACCCTGGTAGTGACCGATGGCGTGTTCAGCATGGACGGCGACCTGGCCGACCTGCCGGCGCTGGCCGATGTCGCCCGCGCTCGCGGTGCCTGGTTGATGGTCGATGATGCCCATGGCCTGGGCACCCTCGGCACCCAGGGTGGCGGTATCGTCGAGCACTTCGGCCTGGGCGTTGAAGATGTGCCGGTGTTGATCGGTACGCTGGGCAAGGCCTGTGGTACCGCTGGCGCCTTTGTGGCCGGCAGCGAAGAACTGATCGAGGCGCTGGTGCAGTTCGCCCGCCCGTACATCTACACCACCAGCCAGCCACCGGCGCTGGCCTGCGCCACCCTCAAGAGCCTGGAACTGCTGCGCCGCGAGGCCTGGCGCCGCGAGCACCTGGCCGCGCTGATTCGCCAGTTCCGTGAAGGCGCGCAGCAGATCGGCCTGGAATTGATGGACAGCCCGACGCCGATCCAGCCGATCGTCATCGGTGACAGCACACAGGCCCTGCGCCTGTCAGGCATGTTGCGCGAGCGCGGCTTGCTGGTGACGGCCATCCGCCCGCCCACCGTGCCGGCGGGCAGCGCACGCCTGCGGGTGACATTGAGCGCCGCGCACAGCGAGGCGCAGGTGCAGCTATTGTTGAATGCATTGGCCGAGTGTTATCCACAGTTGGAGAGCGCCGATGCGTAATCGACTTGTTCTGTTGCCCGGCTGGGGCCTGGGCACTGCTTCCCTGGAGCCGCTGGCCGCCAGCCTGCGTGCCCAGGACGCCCGCCTGCAGGTAGAGCTGATGCCCTTGCCGGAACTGGCCCACAGCGATGTGCAGGCCTGGGTCGACCACCTCGACCGCAAGCTGCCGAGCGATGTCTGGCTGGGCGGCTGGTCGTTAGGCGGCATGCTGGCCAGCGCGCTGGCGCACAAGCGCGGCGACCATTGCTGCGGCCTGCTGACCCTGGCCAGCAACCCCAGTTTCGTGGCTCGCCCCGACTGGCCCCACGGCATGGCCGAAGACACTTTCGGCACCTTCCTCGACGGCTGCCGCAGCCATACCCAGGTCACCCTGAAGCGCTTCCGTACCTTGTGCAGCGACGGTGCCCTGCAACCGCGTACCCTGCTGCGCCAGCTGGGTGTCGGCGTACCGGACACCGACCCGCTGTACCTGGCCACCGGCCTTGAGGTGCTGGCCAAGCTGGACACCCGCGAAGCACTGCAGGCCTACGGTGGCCCGCAGTTGCACCTGTTCGCCGGCAGCGATGCGCTGGTGCCGGCAGAGGCGGCAAAAGCGCTGAGCGAGCTGCTGCCCGATGTGGAAGTGGGCCTGGTCGAAGACAGTTCCCACGCGTTCCTGCTGGAGTACCCGCAGGAACTGGCGGCGGGCATCAAGAGTTTCCTGCATGAGAGTGGCGATGACTGACCTTTCCCGTCCGACCCTGCCCGGCGCGCTGCCCGACAAGCGCCAGGTAGCGGCCTCGTTCTCCCGCGCCGCAGCCAGCTACGACAGCGTGGCAGCCTTGCAGCGTGCGGTGGGTTCGAGCTTGCTGGAGCAGTTGCCGGAAGGCCTGCAGCCGTCACGCTGGCTGGACCTGGGCAGCGGCACCGGCCATTTCAGCCGGGCGCTGGCCGAGCGTTTCACCCAGGCCAGCGGCGTGGCGGTGGATATCGCCGAGGGCATGTTGTGCCATGCCCGCAACGAACAGGGCGGGGCGCTCTATCACGTGGCCGGTGACGCCGAGCGTTTGCCGCTGCGTGATGCCAGCGTCGACCTGGTGTTCACCAGCCTGGCCGTGCAGTGGTGCGACCAGTTCGCCAGCGTGCTGGCAGAAGCGCTGCGAGTGCTGCGCCCGGGCGGCGTGCTGGCCTTCAGCAGCCTGTGTGTGGGTACCCTCGATGAACTGCGCGCCAGTTGGCAGGCGGTGGATGGCCTGGTGCATGTGAACCGCTTCCGCCGTTTCGAGGACTATCAACGCCTGTGCGCAGCCAGCGGCTTCGAACAGCTGGGGCTGCAGCGCTGCCCGCACGTGCTGCACTACCCGGATGTACGCAGCCTGACCCATGAACTCAAGGCCCTCGGCGCCCACAACCTGAACCCTGGCCGGCCTTCCGGGCTTACCGGCCGGGCCCGCATGCAGGGCCTGCTGCAGGCTTATGAGGCGTTTCGCCAGCCTGAGGGGCTGCCAGCCACCTATCAGGTGGTCTATGGTTTGTTGCGCAAGCCACAGGTGTAAGGGGAGCGAGATGAGCCAGGCCTATTTCATTGCCGGTACCGATACCGATGTTGGCAAGACCACCATCGCTGCCGGGCTGTTGCATGCGGCACGGTTGCAGGGCATGAGCACGCTGGGGGCCAAGCCGGTAGCCTCCGGTTGCACGATGACACCGAAAGGCTTGCGCAACAGCGACGCCCAGGCGCTGATCGATGAAAGCACGATCAAGCTGCCCTACGAACAGGTCAACCCGTTTGCCTTCGAACCGGCTATCGCACCCCATGTGGCAGCGCGCGAGGCGGGAGTAACGCTTGCCGTGCCGGAGCTGTTGGCGGCGATGCGCAATGTGCTGCAACAAAATGCCGACTTCACCCTGATCGAGGGGGCCGGTGGCTGGCGCGTGCCGTTGTCGGGGCAGGCCAACTTGTCCGATCTGGCCATTGCCTTGAAGTTGCCGGTGATCCTGGTGGTGGGGGTGCGACTGGGGTGCATCAGCCACGCCTTGCTCAGCGCCGAGGCGATTGCCCGTGACGGGCTGCAATTGGCGGGATGGGTGGCGAACATCATCGAGCCGCGTACTTCGCGCCTGGAAGAGAACCTGGCTAGCCTGGCCGAGCGTTTGCCAGCGCCATGCCTGGGGCGTGTGCCCAAATTGAAGCAGGCCAGTGCCGACATGGTGGCTGAACACCTTCAGCTGGATCTGCTGGATTAGCCGTTTCCAGGCCAGGCCCTTTCGCGGGCTTGCCCGCTCCCACAGGTACAGCGCAGGGTCCAGCTATTGTGCGGACCCTGTGGGAGCGGGCAAGCCCGCGAAGAGGCCGGTACAGGAATACCCAAGGCCTATCAAATGGCACCAGGCCATTAGGGATTTAAACGGGCCTTTTCACCCCTGGCCTGCTTTAATTGGGCCTGTTCGTCATCCAGCGTCAATGGAGTCCTGACATGGAAATCACCGGTAGCTCCGCCTACTATGCGGGCCTGAGCGCAATCCAGACCGGCCAGAACCGCGTCGATCAGGCCGCCAGCCAGATCGCCAGCACCACCGCCGAACGTAGCGCCACCAGCCAGTCCAGCGATTTTCAGGCCGAACGCCTGCGCGCGGTCGACCGCAGCCAGCAGATGGACCTGGCCACCAGCACCGTGCAGCTGGCCGTGGGCAAACTCGAAGTCGAACTTGGCGCAAAGGTCGCCAAGGCATCCGACGAAATGCTCGGTCGGATCATCGACACCTACGCCTGATACGGCGGCCCTTCCCGAACCTAACGCTATCTCTGTGGGAGCGGGTTTACCCGCGAATGCGTCCGCCCGGACACCTCTGTTTTCCGGGCTGGCCCATTCGCGGGTAAACCCGCTCCCACAGGGGTACATATCATGGCTTGGCGCTTTTGCCATTTTTCGTGGCGTAAATGGCACCATAGTCCATCCTTGACATAAGGCGGAGCTAAACGTAAGTTTCAAACAACTGTTTGATCGACGGCCGCCAAGTGCGGGTCACCCCACAGAACTCACCTAGAGGTTCATCGCAATGCCTGATTACAAAGCCCCCTTGCGTGATATCCGCTTCGTTCGCGACGAGCTGCTCGGCTATGAGGCGCACTATCAGAGCCTGCCGGGTTGCCAGGACGCCACGCCCGACATGGTCGACGCGATCCTCGAAGAAGGCGCGAAGTTCTGTGAGCAGGTGCTGTCGCCACTGAACCGCGTGGGTGACCAGGAAGGTTGCACCTGGAGCGAATCGGGCGTGAAAACCCCTACCGGCTTCAAAGAGGCCTACCAGCAGTTCGTCGAAGGCGGCTGGCCGAGCCTGGCGCATGACGTCGAGCACGGCGGCCAGGGCCTGCCGGAATCGCTGGGCCTGGCCCTGAGCGAAATGGTCGGTGGTTCGAACTGGTCGTGGGGCATGTACCCGGGCCTGTCGCACGGCGCGATGAACACCATCTCTGCGCACGGTACTGCCGAGCAGCAGCACACCTACCTGACCAAGCTGGTATCCGGCGAGTGGACCGGCACCATGTGCCTGACCGAGCCGCACTGCGGTACCGACCTGGGCATGCTGCGCACCAAGGCCGAGCCACAGGCCGACGGCAGCTACAAGGTGTCGGGCACCAAGATCTTCATTTCTGCCGGTGAGCACGACATGGCCGACAACATCGTCCATATCGTCCTGGCCCGCCTGCCGGACGCACCGGCTGGCACCAAGGGCATCTCGCTGTTCATCGTGCCGAAGTTCCTGCCCAACGCCGAAGGCGGTGTGGGCGAGCGCAATGGCGTGAGCTGCGGCTCGATCGAACACAAGATGGGTATCCACGGCAACGCCACCTGCGTGATGAACTTCGACGGCGCTACCGGCTACCTGATCGGCCCGGCCAACAAGGGCCTGAACTGCATGTTCACCTTCATGAACACCGCTCGCCTGGGTACCGCGCTGCAAGGCCTGGCCCACGCCGAAGTAGCGTTCCAGGGTGGCCTGAAGTACGCCCGCGAGCGCCTGCAGATGCGTTCCCTGACCGGCCCGAAAGCACCGGACAAGGCTGCTGACCCGATCATCGTCCACCCGGACGTGCGTCGCATGCTGCTGACCATGAAGGCCTTCGCCGAAGGCAACCGCGCGATGGTGTACTTCACTGCCAAGCAGGTGGACATCGTCAAGTACAGCCAGGATGAAGAAGAGCGCAAGAAGGCCGATGCCCTGCTGGCGTTCCTGACCCCGATCGCCAAGGCGTTCATGACCGAGGTCGGCTTCGAAGCCGCCAACCACGGCGTGCAGATCTACGGTGGCCACGGCTTCATCGCCGAGTGGGGCATGGAGCAGAACGTGCGCGACAGCCGCATTTCCATGCTGTACGAAGGCACCACCGGCATTCAGGCCCTGGACCTGCTCGGCCGCAAGGTGCTGATGACCCAGGGCGAAGCACTGAAGGGCTTCACCAAGATCGTGCACAAGTTCTGCCAGGCGCAGGAAGGCAACGAAGCGGTCAAGGAGTTCGTCGAACCGCTGGCGGCGCTGAACAAGGAATGGGGCGAGCTGACCATGAAAGTGGGTATGGCCGCCATGAAGGACCGCGAAGAAGTGGGTGCGGCCTCGGTCGATTACCTGATGTATTCCGGCTACGCCTGCCTGGCCTACTTCTGGGCCGACATCGCCCGCCTGGCGGCCGAGAAACTGGCTGCCGGCACCAGCGAAGAAGCGTTCTACACCGCCAAGCTGCAGACCGCGCGCTTCTACTTCCAGCGCATCCTGCCGCGTACCCGTACCCACGTGGCGACCATGCTGTCGGGTGCCAACAACCTGATGGCGATGGACGAAGAGAGCTTCGGCCTGTCGTACTGATCCTGCCGCTGTAAACCAAACCCGCCTGCCCTCACCGGCAGGCGGGTTTTTTTATTTCTTCAGGTCCAGCGCGGTCCCCTTGTAGGAGCGGCCTTGTGTCGCGATGGGCTGCAAAGCAGCCCCAGCAATCTTTGCTGTGGCAGAAATCCTGGGGCTGCTTCGCACCCCGATCGCGACACAAGGCCGCTCCTACAAGGAACCGAGTCTGATTCGAAATTCAACTGTTCATGTGCACTGCCGATGAAGTAAGGGCACAATGCCACCATTGATCTGCCGGGTTGGAGATTACCCTTGTTTCGTTTTAACGCTGTTCGCGCGAGCCACTTCCTGCCTTCGCTGATTCTTTTGCTGGCAGGCCTCGCCGCGGCCTATGTGAGAGACCTCAGTGTCTTTTTCACATCGCTGTTCAACGTCCTGCCCACCTTGGTCCTGCTGCTGGGCGGAGCCTACTGTGCGGTGTACCGTCGCCAGCGCGAGCTGTTCCTGATGCTCACGGTGTACATCGCCTACTACCTGCTCGACACCCAGACCGACTTCTACCGTGACCATGGCCGCGTGCGCGAGGACGCGGCGGTGATCTTCCACCTGGTGTGCCTGCTGCTGCCCACCCTGTTCGGGCTGTATGGTGCCTGGCAGGAGCGCACCCACCTGCTGCAGGACTTGGTCGCCCGTGGCGCCGTGCTGTTTGCCGTGGGCAGCGTGGCAGTGGCCCTGGAGCAAAGCTACCCCGAAGCGCTGCTGACCTGGTTGGCCGAAATCCGCTGGCCAACCTTGCATGGCCAGTGGATGAGCCTGATCCAGATGGTCTACCCGCTGTTCCTCGGCATATTCATCCTGCTGGTGGTGCAATACCTGCGTGCGCCACGGCCGCTGCACGCTGCGCAGGTGATGGGCCTGCTGGGCATCTTCTGGATGCTGCCGCAAACCTTCATCCTGCCGTTCACCCTGAACATCATGTGCAGCCAGGTGATGCTGATGATCGCCGCAGCGGTGGCGCACGAGGCCTACCAGATGGCCTTCCGCGACGAGCTGACCGGCCTGCCGGGGCGCCGTGCGCTGAACGAGCGCATGCAGCGCCTGGGGCGCAACTATGTGATCGCCATGACCGATGTCGACCACTTCAAGAAATTCAACGACACCCACGGCCACGACGTCGGCGACCAGGTGCTGCGCCTGGTTGCCAGCCGCCTGTCCAAGGTCACCGGGGGTGGCCGCGCCTACCGCTATGGCGGCGAGGAATTCGCCTTGGTGTTTGCTGGCAAGACCGCCGAGGAATGCGTGCCGCACGTGGAGGCCGTGCGCGAAGTGATCGCCAACTACGTGATGCACCTGCGCGACCAGCACAACCGCCCGCAGGACGATACCACCGGGCGCCAACGGCGGGCGGGCAGCAGTGGTGGCACGGTGTCGGTCACCATCAGCATCGGCGTGGCCGAGCGCCAGGCCGATCATCGTAACCCCGAAGCCGTGCTGAAATCCGCCGACCAGGCGTTGTACAGCGCCAAGGGTGCGGGGCGCAATTGTGTCATGGTGCATGGGCAACAATCGCAGCGAGGGGCAGTGCGCACGGCGTGACCGAAATAGACTGTACGGTCTAGTGATGACCCTATGTCTCGTAAAAGTTGTTCGGTTACACTGCCTGCAACCCAGTGTCGCGGTTCCCCGAGACCGCCCCGACCCGACTAGCGAGAGGTTGTCATGGCTGAATATAAAGCGCCCCTGCGCGACATGCGCTTCGTACTGAATGAAGTGTTCAACGTGGCCGAGCAGTGGGCGCAGTTGCCCGGGCTGGCCGAGGTTGTCGATGCCGACACGGCCATGGCGGTGCTGGAAGAAGCCGGCAAGGTCACTGCCAGATCCATTGCGCCGCTCAATCGCGCCGCAGATGAAGAGGGCTGCCACTGGGACAACGGCGCAGTGCGCACACCGGCCGGTTTCATCGAGGCCTACAACACCTACGCTGAAGGCGGTTGGGTGGGCGTGGGCGGCGACCCGCTGTTCGGCGGCATGGGCATGCCCAAGGTCATCTCGGCCCAGGTCGAGGAAATGGTCAACGCCTCCAGCCTGTCCTTCGGCCTGTACCCGATGCTGACTGCTGGCGCCTGCCTGTCGATCAATGCCCACGCCAGTGAAGCGCTGAAGGAAAAGTACCTGCCGAACATGTACGCCGGCGTGTGGGCCGGTTCCATGTGCCTCACCGAGCCGCACGCCGGTACCGACCTGGGCATCATCCGCACCAAGGCCGAGCCCCAGGCCGACGGCAGCTACAAGGTCAGCGGCACCAAGATTTTCATCACCGGCGGCGAGCACGACCTTACCGAGAACATCATCCACCTGGTGCTGGCCAAGCTGCCGGACGCACCGGCGGGGCCGAAAGGCATTTCGCTGTTCCTGGTGCCGAAGTTCCTGGTCAATGAAGACGGCAGCCTGGGGGCGCGCAACCCGGCCACCTGTGGCTCGATCGAGCACAAGATGGGCATCCAGGCCTCGGCCACTTGCGTGATGAACTTCGACGAAGCGGTCGGCTATATCGTCGGTGAGCCGAACAAGGGCCTGGCGGCCATGTTCACCATGATGAACTACGAGCGCCTGGGCGTTGGTATCCAGGGCCTGGCTTCGGCCGAGCGCTCCTACCAGAACGCCGTGGAGTATGCCCGCGACCGCCTGCAAAGCCGCGCCCCGACCGGGCCGCAAGCCAAGGACAAGGCCGCTGACCCGATCATCGTCCACCCGGACGTGCGCCGCATGCTGCTGACCATGAAGGCGCTGATCGAGGGTGGCCGTGCCTTCTCCAGCTACGTGGCCATGCAGCTGGACAGTGCCAAGTACAGCGAAGACCCCGCCGTGCGCAAGCGCAGCGAAGAGCTGGTGGCACTGCTGACGCCGGTGGCCAAGGCTTTCCTCACCGACCTGGGCCTGGAGTGCGCGGTGCACGGCCAGCAGGTGTTCGGCGGGCATGGCTACATTCGCGAATGGGGGCAGGAGCAACTGGTGCGCGATGTGCGTATCACGCAGATCTACGAAGGCACCAACGGCATCCAGGCCCTCGACCTGATGGGACGCAAGGTGGTGGCCAGTGGTGGGGCGTACTACCGGCTGTTCTCCGACGAGATTCGCCAGTTCATTGCCAGCGCGGGTAGCGAGCTGGATGAATTTGCCAAGCCGTTGGCTGCCGGTCTCGATCAACTCGACGGGCTGACCGAGTGGGTGCTGGAACAGGCCAAGGGCAACCCGAACGAGGTTGGCGCGGCTTCGGTCGAGTACCTGCATGCCTTTGGTTATGTCGCCTATGCCTACATGTGGGCATTGATGGCGCGGGCGGCGAAGGCGGGTGAGGGGGATGCAGCGTTTTATTCGGGCAAGCTGGGTACGGCGCGGTTCTACTTTGCGCGGTTGCTGCCGCGGGTGGATTCGCTGGTGGCTTCGGTGAAGGCGGGGAGTGAGTCGTTGTACCTGCTGGATGCCGAGCAGTTCTGAGGGATTTTGTGGGCTGCTTTGCAGCCCATCGCGACACAAGGCCGCTCCTACAGGTACCGCGCAAGCTCGAATGGCTATGCGTTCCCCTGTAGGAGCGGCCTTGTGTCGCGATGGGCCGCAAAGCGGCCCCTGCCGTGTAAGCTTTTTCCTACACAACGCGGTGACTTTTCGCCACTGTTCTCAGATTGGATCCACGGTTATTCTTTACCACATGGACGTTGCGCAGGAAGCGCAAAGGACAGATCAAGGACGACGACGAAGGACCACCTGCCAGGATGGCGGGGCGATACGGATGTCACAGGGAAACAGTCTGGAAAACCCCGCTTCGGCGGGGTTTTCTTTGTGCGCGTGTTTTTCAGCCCAGCACATCCAGCGGTGATGCGCCCAACAGGCGGGCGTCCGTCTCTTCCTCCAGCAGCGTGCGCAGCAGCTCCACAGAGGCCTGCTGGCGCTGGGCATCGCGGAACACCAAGCCAACCTTCAGCGGTACCCGCGGCTCGCTCAACGGCTTCCACAGCAGCCCCTGGTCATCCTCGGCGGCCTCCTTGGCCCGCCCCGGCAGGATGGTGGCCAGCGCGGTATGGGCCAGGCTGTCGAGAATCCCCGCCATGTTGTTCATCTCTGCCTGCACCTGCGGCCGACGCCCCTGGCTGGCCAGCTGCGCCTGCCAGATCTGGCGGATCTGGAACTCCTCGCCCAGCATCAGCATGGGCAGCTCGGCAGCCTGGCGAATGGACACCTTCTTGAAGTCCTTCAGCGGGTGGGTAGCGGGGATGACCAGTTGCAGCTCATCTTCGTACAGCAGCAGACCATGCAGCCCCGGCTGGCGTGGCGGCAGGTAGCTGATACCGATGTCCAGGCTGCCATTGAGCAAGCGCCGTTCGATCTCCAGCCCCGACAATTCGTAGATCTGCACCACAAGGTGCGGCTGTGCCCTGCGCAGGCGTTCGAGCAGCTGCGGCACCAGGCTCGGTCGCACGGTCTGCAGCACGCCGATGGCCAAAGTACGCAGCGACTGGCCCTTGAAGTTGCGCATGGCCTCGTGGGCTCGCTGCAGGCCGTCGAGCAGCGGCAGGGCGTGGTTGTACAGGGTATGGGCGGCCAGAGTCGGCAGCAGCCGCTTGTTGCTGCGTTCGAACAGGCTCAGGTCGAGGCTGTGCTCCAGCTGGCGGATCTGCTGGGAAAGCGCTGGCTGGGACAGCGACAGGCGCTCGGCGGCGCGGCCCACGTGGCCTTCTTCATACACCGCGACGAAATAACGCAGTTGGCGGAAATCCATAAGTGATACTTATCGAAAATGCTGGAAAAACGAAATGGTCGAAAACCCTGGCGAGGCCTAGTCTATCGCCGTATTCCAACGGGTTACAGCGATGAATCGATCGATTGTTACCCCGGATGAAAAACACTTTTGATAGGCAAGGCAAAATATCGAGTGCCGGCACCCAGACCGCACCGTGGCCGCCCCTGTCGTGATTGGTTGGAGCCCTGATGAACCTGTTCAACCTGCGCCGCCCGGCCCCTGCCGCCGTCGCCGAGCCCAAGCGTGCGCCGGTGATCGTGCCTGAAGCGCCGCAGCTGTCGCGTGAGCGCCTGATGCCCAGCACCGAACGCGCAGCGCAGGTGTTCGTGCGTGGCCAGGGCTCCTGGTTGTGGGACAACGAAGGGCATGCCTACCTGGACTTCACCCAGGGTGGTGCAGTCAACAGCCTGGGCCACAGCCCCAGTGTGCTGGTGAAGGCACTGGGCAACCAGGCCCAGGCGCTGATCAACCCGGGCTCGGGCTTCCACAGCCGTGGCCTGCTGGGGCTGGTCAACCGCCTGTGCCAGAGCACCGGCAGCGACCAGGCCTACCTGCTCAACAGCGGTGCCGAAGCCTGCGAAGGTGCGATCAAGCTGGCGCGCAAGTGGGGCCAACTGCACCGCAACGGCGCCTATCACATCATTACCGCCAGCCAGGCCTGCCATGGCCGCAGCCTGGGCGCGTTGTCGGCGTCCGACCCGCTGCCATGCAACCGCTGCGAGCCGGGCCTGCCGGGCTTCAGCAAGGTGCCGTTCAACGACCTGGCGGCGCTGCACGCCGAGGTGGACTCGCGCACCGTGGCGATCATGCTCGAGCCGATCCAGGGCGAGGCAGGTGTCATCCCGGCTACGCAGGAATACCTCAAGGGTGTGGAAACGCTGTGCCGCGAACTGGGCATCCTGCTGATCCTCGACGAGGTGCAGACCGGCATCGGCCGCTGTGGCGCGCTGCTGGCCGAGGAAACCTACGGCGTGCGCGCCGACATCATCACCCTGGGCAAGGGCTTGGGCGGTGGCGTGCCGCTGGCGGCCTTGCTGGCCCGGGGCACGGCGTGCTGCGCCGAGCCTGGCGAACTGGAAGGCAGCCACCATGGCAACGCGCTGATGTGCGCCGCCGGCCTGGCCGTGCTGGATACCGTGCTGGAGCCTGGCTTCTTCGCCCAGGTGCAGCACAACGGCCGCCACCTGCGTGAAGGCCTGAGCCGGCTGGCCGGGCGCTACGGCCAGGGCGAAGTGCGCGGGCAAGGCCTGCTGTGGGCCCTGCAGATGAAAGAAAACCTGGCCCGCGAGCTGGTGGCGGCTGCCTTGCACGAAGGCCTGTTGCTCAACGCACCGCAGGCGGATGTGGTGCGTTTTTCGCCAGCGCTGACCGTGAGCAAGGGCAACATCGACGAAATGCTGCTGCGCTTGGCCCGTGCCTTCGCCCGCCTGCACGCCCAGCAGCAGGCCCGCCGCGAAATGCCAGCCTAGCGGCCTGGTGACATCGAGAATTCTACGAACCGTCTGGCGTTCCTGCGCATCGCCCTTGGCCTGTTTCATTCGGCCCGGGGCGTTTTTTTTGCCTGTTGAACCTCTGTGGCGGGCGACTAGTCTCTGATGTAACCCCTTCAGGAGAGACTCGCATGGACTTTATACGCATCATCATCGCCATCATCCTGCCACCGCTGGGCGTGTTCCTGCAGGTGGGGTTTGGCGGGGCGTTCTGGCTGAATATCTTGCTGACCTTGCTGGGGTATATTCCGGGGATCGTGCATGCGGTGTATATCATCGCCAAGCGCTGAGATTTTTGGGGCTGCTTTGCAGCCCATCGCGACACAAGGCCGCTCCTACAGGTACAGCGCCACATTCGGGCTTGTGCGATCCCTGTAGGAGCGGCCTTGTGTCGCGATGGGCCGCAAAGCGGCCCCAGAATCTCAGCCCCCCAACACCCGGCAATAGAACTTCCACTCTTCTTCCAAGGCATGCGCCAGGTTCTCCGCCTTGCGGAACCCATGACGCTCCCCCGCATAGAAGTGCCCTTCGGCCTCTATCCCGTTAGCCTGCAGCGCCGCCAGCATCGACCTTGTCTGCTCTGGCACCACCACCGCATCCAGCTCACCCTGGAAGAAAATCACCGGTACCTTGATCTGTCCCGCATGCAGCAGCGGCGTACGCTGGCGATAGCGCTCGGCATCCTGCAGCGGTTCACCGATCAGCCAGTCCAGGTAGTCCCCTTCGAACTTGTGGGTGGCCCGGCCCAGGGCAACCGGGTCGCTGACCCCGTACAGGCTGGCGCCGGCGCGGAACACATCATCGAACGCCAGGGCGCACAGTGTGGTGTAGCCGCCCGCGCTACCACCGCGGATGAACGCCTTGCGGCTGTCGATCAGCCCACGTCCGGCCAGGTATTCCACCGCCGCGCAAGCATCAGCCACATCGCTTTCGCCCCAGCGCAGATGCAAGGCCTGGCGGTATTCACGGCCATAGCCGGTGCTGCCCCGGTAGTTCAGGTCGGCGACGGCGAAGCCGCGTTGAGTCCAATACTGGATGCGTGGGTCGAGCACGGGATAACAGGCCGAAGTCGGCCCGCCGTGGATGAACACTACCAGCGGCGCGGCACCTTGCGAGCGGGCTGCCGGGTAGAAGAAGCCATGGGCGCGCTGGCCGTCACTGCCGTAGTGGATCGACTGCGGCAAGCTGATATGCCTTGCCGGCAGCACTTCGGCGCCACCGGCCAATACGCTGACCTCGTGGTTGCTGCGGGCGATGGCGATGACCGCCGGCGGGCTAATCGGCGAGGCGGCAATGGCATACAGGTGTTCGGCATCCATGGCCAGGCTGCGAAAACGCGTGTAGGCGCTGGCGAAACGCTCCAGGCGGCCATCGGCAGTACGCAGCCCCAGTTGCCCGAAGCCGTCTTCGAACCAGCTGGCCAGATAGCTTTGTGGCCCCAGCGCCAACCAGGTACTGGCGCCCAGTTGCCAGGGTGCCGCAGCGTGGTCCGCGGGCTCGGCAGGCAGGGCTTGCCAGCAGCCATCGATCTCGCCCCAGGGTTGCCAGAAGCCATTGCGGTCAGACAGGCAGTAGAGTCGGCCTTCGCTATCGAAGCGCGGCTGCTGCAGCGATTCGTCAGCGCCGGCCACACATTGCGCGGGCCCCCAGTGGCCACTTGCATCACGTGTGCGGCACATCAGCCTGGTGACGGTCCAGGGTTGTGCCGGGCGGTCCCATTCGACCCACGCCAGGCGCTGGCCGTCGGTACTCACCGTAGGCGAGGCATAGAAGTCGGCACCCTCGGCGAGCACTTCGCGGGCTTGTTCACCCAGGGCGACCAGGCGATGCTCGACCCGTTCGCCATGCTGCTCCTCGACCGCCAGCACCAGGCCGTCGTGCCACTGCACATCGCCATAGCGGCAGCTGGCATCATGGGTCAGGGCACGTGGTACCGCGCCTTCCAGGGCCTGGGTATAGATCTGCTGGTCCTTTTCGTTGACGAACAGCAGCCCGTCACCACCCAGGCAAAAACTGCCACCGCCGTATTCGTACACCCGGCTACGCACGCTGAAGCCATCGGGGGTCAGGCAGCGGGCCTGCTGGTGCTGCCAGTGCCAGATGCGACAGGCACCATCGGCCGGGCGAAACTCGTTCCAGAACAGCCCCGCGGCGCTGACCTTGAGTTCGGCGAAGTCGGTGCCGGCGGCAACTGCCTGGGCCGCGCTGAACTCAGCCGCGGACGATGACACGGGAGTTTCGTTCATTGCGGAAGGTCATCTCTTCAATGGTGAGCTGGGCGCTTTCCGCCTCCTCGCGGGCCTTGAGGATGATGCCGTGGTCGGCCGACTTGGCGCACACCGGGTCGGCGTTGCTGGCATCGCCGGTGAGCATGAAGGCCTGGCAGCGGCAGCCGCCGAAGTCCTTTTCCTTCTCGTCGCAGGAACGGCAGGGTTCGGGCATCCACTCATAGCCACGGAAGCGGTTGAAGCCGAACGAGTCGTACCAGATGTGGTGCAGGTCGTGGTCGCGCACGTTGGGGAACTGCACCGGCAGCTGGCGCGCGCCGTGGCAGGGCAGGGCGGTACCGTCCGGGGTGATGGTGAGGAACAGGCTGCCCCAGCCATTCATGCAGGCCTTGGGGCGCTCCTCGTAGTAGTCCGGGGTGACGAAGATCAGCTTGCACGGGTTGCCCTCGGCCTTGAGCTTGTCCCGGTACTCGTTGGTGATGCGTTCGGCCCGTTCCAGCTGCGCGCGGGTCGGCAGCAGGCCCAGCCGGTTGAGGTGGGCCCAGCCGTAGAACTGGCAGGTGGCAAGCTCGACGAAGTCGGCTTCCAGGGCGATGCACAGCTCGATGATGCGGTCGATCTTGTCGATGTTGTGCCGGTGGGTGACGAAGTTGAGCACCATCGGGTAGCCATGGGCCTTCACCGCACGGGCCATTTCCAGCTTTTGCGCAAAGGCCTTTTTCGAGCCGGCCAGCAGGTTGTTGACCTGCTCGTCACTGGCCTGGAAGCTGATCTGGATATGGTCCAGGCCGGCCTTCTTGAAGTCGGCGATGCGCGCCTCGGTCAGGCCGATGCCCGAGGTGATCAGGTTGGTGTAGTAGCCCAGCCGGCGGGCCTCGCCGATCAGTTCGGCGAGGTCTTGGCGTACCAGCGGTTCTCCGCCGGAAAAGCCGATTTGCGCGGCACCCATTTCCCGGGCTTCGGCCATCACCTTGAACCACTGCGCGGTGCTTAGCTCCTGGCCCTGGGCGGCGAAGTCTAGCGGGTTGGAGCAGTACGGGCACTGCAGCGGGCAGCGGTAGGTCAGCTCGGCCAGCAGCCACAGCGGCAGGCCGACTGCGGGCGTGGGCGGTAACTCAGGCGAGGACGATCCAGTGTTCGGCACGGGCCACCTCCATGAACTGCTCGATGTCATCGGCCACTTCCGGGACACCGGGGAACTGTTGTTCGAGTTCGGTAATGATCGCGGCAACGTCACGTTGGCCGTCGATCAGGCCACCGATCAGGGCCGCGCTGTCGTTGAGCTTGATCATGCCCTCGGGGTACAGCAGCACATGGCCCTTTTGCGCCGGCTCGTACTGGAAGCGGTAGCCGGGGCGCCAGGCTGGCACTTGATTACGGTCGAAACTCATAGGGTGATCCCTTTGTGCCACACCCGTTCCTGGGTGACGGAGTGATAGGGCGGGCGGTTCAGCTCGTAGGCCATGCTCATGGCGTCGAGCATGCTCCAGAGAATATCCAGCTTGAACTGCAGTATCTCCAGCATACGCTCCTGGCCCGCGCGGGTGGTGTAGTGCTGCAAGGTAATCGCCAGGCCGTGCTCCACGTCACGCCGGGCCTGGCCCAGACGGGTGCGGAAGTATTCGTAGCCGGCCGGGTCGATCCACGGGTAGTGCTGCGGCCAGCTGTCCAGGCGCGACTGGTGGATCTGCGGGGCGAACAGTTCGGTCAACGAGCTGCTGGCCGCTTCCTGCCAACTGGCCCGGCGGGCGAAGTTGACGTAGGCGTCCACCGCAAAGCGCACACCGGGCAGTACCAGCTCCTGGGAGCGCAGCTGGTCCGGGTCCAGGCCCACGGCCTGGCCCAGGCGCAGCCAGGCTTCGATACCACCGTCCTCGCCGGGCGCGCCATCGTGGTCGAGCAGGCGCTGGATCCACTCGCGGCGTACTTCGCGGTCCGGGCAGTTGGCCAGGATCGCGGCATCCTTCATCGGGATGTTGACCTGGTAGTAGAAGCGGTTGGCCACCCAGCCCTGGATCTGTTCGCGGGTGGCGCGACCCTGATACATCGCCACGTGGTACGGGTGATGAATGTGATAGTAGGCGCCCTTGGCGCGCAGGGCCTGCTCGAATTCGGCAGGGGACATTGGCAGTGCGTCGCTCATTCGGCTGGCTCCTGTATAGCTGAGTCTCGGCTCACCTCGCCCCCTGTGGGAGCGGGCGTGCCCGCGAACACCGGCGAAGCCGGTGCCATACACCGTGTTGGATTTTTCGCGGGCATGCCCGCTCCTACAGGGGGTTGTGTCAACTCGCAGACCTTTTTACAACTCGATATTCATGCCATCGAAGGCCACTTCCACACCCCGGCGCAGCACTTCGGCACGCTCGGGCGAGTCTTCGTCGAGAATCGGGTTGGTGTTGTTGATGTGGATAAGTACCTTGCGCTGACGCGGGAAGCCATCCAGCACCTCCAGCATGCCGCCGGGGCCGTTCTGCGCCAGGTGGCCCATCTCGCGGCCGGTACGGGTGCCCACGCCACGGCGCTGCATTTCATCATCTTCCCACAGGGTACCGTCGACCAACAGGCAGTCGGCGCCGTGCATCATCGTCAGCAGCTTGTCGTCCACCTGGCCCAGGCCCGGGGCGTAGAACAGCTTGCCGCCGGTGCGGGTGTCCTCGACCAGCAGGCCAAGGTTGTCGCCCGGGTGCGGGTCGAAGCGGTGCGGCGAGTAGGGCGGTGCGGCGCTGCGCAGGGGGAACGGGGTGAAGCGCAGGTTGGGGCAGGCGTCGATGACGAAGCTGCCTTCCAGCTCGATGCGGTTCCACTGCAGGCCGCCGTTCCAGTGGCTGAGCATGTTGAACAGCGGGAAGCCGGTGGTCAGGTCCTGGTGGACCATGTCGGTGCACCACACCTGGTGCGGGCAACCTTCGCGCAGGCTGAGCAGGCCGGTGGTGTGGTCGATCTGGCTGTCCAGCAGGATGATGGCGTTGATGCCGGTGTCGCGCAGGGCGCGGGCCGGCTGCATCGGCGCAAAGGCCTGGAGCTGGGCGCGAATGTCGGGCGAGGCATTGCACAGCACCCAGTGCACGCCGTCGTCGGACAGGGCGATGGACGACTGAGTGCGTGGCGTGGCCCGCAGGGTGCCGTCACGCAAGCCCTTGCAGTTGACGCAGTTGCAGTTCCACTGTGGGAACCCGCCGCCGGCGGCGGAACCGAGAACCTGGATGTACATGGCCACTCTCTCTGCAGAAACCGTAGCGAAAAAACGAAAACGCCCCGGCAGGCCGAGGCGTTGAACCGTAAGCCGGGCTTAGCGGTTGGCGAAGTACATGGTGACTTCGAAGCCGATGCGCAGATCAGTGTATGCAGGTTTGGTCCACATGGAATTACTCCTTCCGGATGAGGGGGTGGGTTTGTCAGCTACTACTTGGGTACCGCCATTGGCTGGAGGTTCCCATGGCTGGGATTGCGCTATCTTACAAGAAAAATTTGTACCGAAAGGTTAATTATTCGAAAACTCCGTTGCGGTTTTCGTAACAATCATGGGGTTGAACCCAGCCAGGAAGCATCTGGTGCGGCAGCGTTGGCAAGGCATAGCCAAGTGGAGCCCTTATCGAGCAAGTGGCTCAGCAGCTGGTCCAGATCCGTCTGCCGCGTTTTCAGGATAGACCTGCGCAACGCATCCAGCCTGCCGGGTTGTGTGGCCAGGAATGTCTGCCACGCCCATTCGGCGACTTCGGCGTTGCCCATCGCCGGTTCATCGAATTGCCCGGCCAGGGCCTGACCAGCGGCAGGGGCCAGGGTGACGCCCTGGCGCAGCAAGGTGAGCAGGTGGTCGAGGATCTGTACCTGGCTGGCATGAGGCGACTGGACCCCGAACAGCAGGCCGCCGACCCCCTCGACCTGACGAAAGGTACTGAATACCGCATAGCCGAGTTGCAATTCTACCCGCAGCCGTTGGTAAACCGGCCCTTGCAGCAATTGGGCGAGCAGGCGGCCAGCGGCTTCCATGGCCGCCGGCAGTGGGCAGAACAGCAGCAGGGCATGCTCACTGCCAGGTACTTCGGCATGTTGCCAACGGTGGTTGGCCCAGGCGGGCAGGGGGCCAGGCGCCGAGCCTTGGCCAGGGCAGTGCTGCAGCACGGTGCCCAATGCGTTCAGGGCGGCATCGTCGAAACCAGTAGCCAGGCCGTGCCAGCGTGCTTGCTGCCACAGGCTCTCGAGATGCGTCTGGGCCAGGGTGCAGGCCGGCGCAGGTGCAGGCGCGGCGCCCAACACGGCGTCGGGCAGCTGCTTGAGCAGGGCCCGGATGGGGATCAGTGCTGGAGGCTGCGTCGAACTGGGCAGCCAGCTGCCTGCCGGGGGCTTGAGCATCAGTGCCAAGGCCTGTTCTACAGTGCGCAGCACCGCTGCCGGTAGACCTGCGCAGCGCAGTTGCCAGTATTCGCCAGCGGCACTGAACTGCAACTGCACCGATACGCGCTCGCAGCGCTCCTGCAGGGGATGCAAGGCGCGTTCGAGCAGCGCATGCAGGCGCTGGCGCAAGGGGGACGGGGCATGCCAGCGCAGGTACAGCGCCGCGTACTGACGGGCGCCAGGCAGCTGGTCGCTGACCTTCAGTGCCGCTGGCAGCGGCTGCGGCCTGGCATCAGGCAAGTCTGCCAGGAGCAAGGGGTCGACGGCGGGCAGTTGCCAATGCCCATGTGCGCGGCCCGGCAGGCCTTCCAGCAGGGCACGAAGGGCCTGCAAACCTTGTGTGTCCAGGCCGGTGAACGGCTGGCCGGCGCTGTCCCGGCGGGCGAGCTCAAGCGCACTGGCACTGCGTTCGCGGCTTTGCTGCAGCAGCTCGAATTCGGCACTCAATTGCTCAGGGGCTGCCTGGCGGATGAAGCCGAACCAGCCCTGCAACAGGGCATCGGCTTCCTCTGGGCAGGCGTCCTCGCTCAGCTTCAGATCAATGTGCCACAGCAACTGCCCGGCGAAGGCATACAGCGCCTCGGCCTTGAAGCCTTGCAGCCAGCCACGCTGGCGAAGCGCATCCAGCCAGGTGCCTGGGCGGCTATCGCTGAGGCAGGTTATCAGCAACTCAAGGGCCTGCTCGGCACCTGCCGAGAGGTTTTCGTGGCTGAACAGCAGGTGCGTGTCGGTCGCCGATAAAGGCGGTGGCAGAGCTTGTGGCACCCGTTCACCCGTTGCGAACAGCTTGGCATGCTGCCGGCCCAGCAATTCCAGTTCATCCAGCGATTGCGGGCCGCACAGGCTCAGGGTGACCTGGCCGCCTTGGTAGAAGCGCCGGTGAAAGCCACCGAGCGCTTGCTGGAAGGCAGGATCCTGCAAAGCCAGGGTGTGCCGGTTACCGGCATGAAAAGCGCCCAATGGATGGCCGGGCGCTGCCGATTGCAGCAAGGCGAACTGCTGCTGGGCCTGAGGGTTGCGCGACCAGGCAATGAACTCGGCATGGATTACTTCGCGTTCGCGGCGTTGGCGCTCGATGCCCAGGTCTGGTTCGGCCAACATCTGGCACAGGCGCTCCAGCCCCCCGGCCAGGGCGCTGGGTGGGACCTCGAAGAAGAAGTCGGTGGTGCGTTCGCGGGTGCTGGCATTGACCTGGCCGCCGAGGGCCTGCACGTAGCGCATCAGGCCGTCGTCCAGAGGGAAGCGCGAGGTGCCGAGGAAGAACAGGTGCTCCAGGAAATGGGCCAGGCCGGGCCATCTGGTCGGCGCGTCGTGGCTACCCGCGTGCACCCGCAGGGCCGCGGCCGAGCGCTTCAGGCGCGGGGCGTGGCGCAGGGTCAGCTGCAGGCCGTTGGCGAGGGTGAGGTGGCGGGTGGCGTCAGGCATGGGGGCTCCGGTAACTGCTGTCCATGCTAACCCATTTGTTTGCAGGCCCGGCCTCTTCGCGGGCACGCCCGCTCCTACAGGAATGGCGCAGGTATGAAAGGCAGCGCAGACCCTGTGGGAGCGGGCGTGCCCGCGAAAGGGCCATCAGCCCTTACGCAGATGCAACTCCTGGCGCAAATCGGTGAGGTAAGGAAACGCCCCGCGCCCCTGCACCACCCGCTCATGCTCCAGCTCCGCCAGCAACTGGCATTCGTCCCGCCCGGCCATGGCCAGCAGGCTGCCATCCGGGCCGATGATGCTGCTCTGCCCGCAATACTGGATCTCGCCTTCCGAGCCGCAATAGTTGGCATACACCAGGTAGCACTGGTTCTCCTGCGCCCGCGCCCTCACGGTCACCTGGCAGATGAAGTCGTACGGCGACATGTTCGCCGTCGGCACCAGAATCAGCTCGGCCCCGTCCAGCGCCAGGCGTCGCGCGTTTTCCGGGAACTCGATGTCGTAGCAGATCAGCAGGCCGACCTTCCAGCCATCCAGCTCCACCACCGGGAAGTGATCGGAACCTGCGCTGAACATCGAGCGGTCCAGCTCGCCGAACAGGTGGGTCTTGCGATAGTTGCTCAGGCTGCGGCCGTGCGCATCGATCAACTGCACGCTGTTGTAGATCGCGCCATCATCGCCACGCTCCGGATACCCGTAGACGATGGCGATGCGGTGCGCCTGGGCGATCTCCACCACCTCCATGGCCGCCGGGCCATCGACGGCCTCGGCCAGGCGCTCGACCTGGTCCAGGCCGATGTTGTAGCCGGTCAGGAACATCTCCGGGCACACCAGCAAACTGGCGCCGCGTTCGGCCGCCAGTTGCGCCTGGTGGCGCAACCGTTGCAGGTTGCCGGGCACGTCCAGTGGCTTGGGTGCGCCCTGGAACAGAGCGATGCGCATGCTGCCTCCTTGTCTCAGTCCGGCAGGGCGATCGGGCCGATTTCGTCGAACACATCGCCTGGGCCGGGGTTGTCCGGGTGGGTGCGGCCACCGAAGTGATTCATGATACCCCACACCGCATTCAGCGATGTCTGTACCGCGCCTTCCACCCAGGCTGGCGTCCACGATACATCGTCACCGGCGATGAACATGCCGCGCTGCTCGGCAGGCATGTCCTGCTGCATGAAGTGCGCGTACATGCGTTGGTTGTAGCGGTAGTGCCCAGGCAGCGCGCCCTTGAAGGCACCGAGGAAGTGCGGGTCGGCCTCCCAGGAAACGGTGATCGGGTCGCCGATGATGTGCCCGGCGATGTCGGTCTTCGGGTAGATCTTCTTCAGTGCATCCAGGGCCAGTTGCACGCGTTTTTCCACCGGGTGCGGCAGCATCTTCAGCGCATCGCTCATCCACGAGTAGGACAGGCAGATCACCCCCGGCTTGTCGTCACCGTTGTCGAACAGGTAAGTGCCGCGGGTGAGGCGATCGGTGAGGGTCATGCTCATCAGGTCGCGGCCGGTTTTCGGGTCCTTGTCCTTCCAGAACGGCCGGTCGACCATGACGAAGGTCTTCGACGACTGCATGTAGCGGGTGCGGTCCAGGGCCATCCACATCTTTTGCGAGAACAGCGATTCCTCGCAGTCGATCTGGGTGGTCAGCAGCCAGGTCTGGCAGGTGGCGAGCACGGCACTGTAGTGACGGGTGTCGCCCCAGTTGTCGGTGACCGCCAGGCGGCCATCGGCAGCGCGGGCGATGCGCTTGACCCCGGTACGCGGTGCGCCGCCATGCAGCCCGCTCAGGCTGGTGCCTTCCGGCCAATGCGCGCAGCGCTCCGGTACATGGCGCCAGATGCCTTGCGGTACCTGCTCCACACCGCCGACCACCAGGTGTTGGTGGTCGTCGCAGTTGGTCATCACCACGCGGAAGATTTCCAGCATCGAGTTGGGGAAGTCCGAGTCCCAGCCGCCGGTGCCGAAGCCGACCTGGCCGAACACTTCGCGGTGCTGGAAGCTCAGCTGGGCGAACGAGCGCGAGGTGGCGACGAAGTCGTAGAAGGTGCGGTCGTCCCACAGCGGTACCAGCTTGTTCCACAGCTCTTTCAAGCGCGGTACGTCACGGTCGCGGATGGCCTGCTGGATGTCGGCGAACTGGGCACCGCTTTCCAGCGCGTCGGCCCAGGCATCGGCCACTTCGTGGAACAGCTTGGGCAGGTCGGTGGGTTTTTCGGCGTAGTAGGTCTGGCCTTCCAGGTCGATCACCGTGCTGCCCGAGGCCGGGGTCAGCGGGTTAGGGAACGGTTTGGTCTCCAGGCCCAGCTTGTCCACGTAGTGGTAGAAGGCAGTGGACGACACCGGGAAGCGCATGCCACCCAGTTCGGCGATGATCCCGTCGGTGCCGTTGAAGGTTTGCGAGCGCAGCCGGCCACCCAGCTTGGATGCTTCGTACACCACCGGCTTGAGGCCCAGCTTCATCAGCTCGTAGGCCGCCACCAGGCCGGCGATACCGGCACCCACGATTGCCACTTCCTCACCATGGCGCTCGGCCGGGATGCTGCCCAGGCCTGCGGGGTGTTCCAGCCAGTCGTCGAAGGCGAAGGGGAAATCCGGGCCGAAGATGGTGACCGGTTTTTTACCATCGGCGGGGTGGCGGTTTTTCTTGTTCATGAAGTGACCTTGCCAGAGAGGCTGCGCAGCGGGCGGAGCCTGAGTATAGGAGATGCCTGGGGGCCATTTTAGGGAGTGGGGTGTTCGTTATTAAGGTGCAGATTGTTGTCTGAATGTAGCTTGTCTCGTCGAAATGTATAAACCAGATAGCTTTATGACGAACAGGAAGCCTGCCCATCTCAAGCACAGCATCGGCCCCCTGTGGGAGCGGGCGAGCCCGCGAAGAAGCCCCCGCGGTGTATGGCACGGGCTGCGCCCGTGTTCGCGGGCACGCCCGCTCCCACAGGGTGTGATCAGACAGTTCCTACACCCATGCCATGATTTAAAGAATTACCCTACGCCCGCTATAGCCTCGGTCTGGCTGCGTGGGAAACGCCTCATCGTTAACTTCACTGGGTCGCCGCTGTTCGGGCGACTGGGTGTGAGAACCCATCTCCAACTTCGCACCAAGGCTTATGTCATGGCAGCCGTGCGCGGGCAGGCTTTCGCCTGGCCGGATTTCCAAGTTGGCCGGTTCTCACCCCGTGCATGGCTGCCACCTATTTCCCGTGAGAAGGAGTTGGTAGGCGGTTTCCTCAGGACTCAATTTGGAAATTGCATCATGAAGAAGACTTATTCCGACCAACCCGAAAAACTGAAACCCACCGCAGAAAAAACCTTCTGCAACTGCGAATCCAGCCACCCGCCATTATTCGCCATACGCCCCGGCATCGATGCCGCAGACGCCTTGGTCCACGCCTGCCTGCTGGCCCGTGGCCTCGATCAGATCGCCACCGACTACGCCCAGCATCACGCCCCCGAGCGCAGCCGTGACATCGTCTGGTCGATGCAGCATTCCGCCGAAAGCCTTTCGGCGATTCTGGAAGGCCTGCTCGACGGCCAGGAGGCCTGACCGCCAGCCAGGTTCAGAGCGGCTGCCCGCGGTCCACCTTGCTGCTGAGAATGATCGACGTGGTGGTCTTCTCCACCCCGTCGACACTGCCGATCTGGTCAAGCAGCTGGTCCAGTTGCTCGGGCGAATCCGTACGCAGCCAGGCCACATAGTCGAACTCGCCGCTCACTGCGCACAGTTGCTGCACCTGGCCCATGGCACTCAGGCGCCGCACCACCTCCTTGCCCGAGCGCGGCTGCACCTTGATCCCCACATACGCCTGCAGCCCACCACCCATCACCCGCTGGCCCAGGCGCACGCCATAGCCGGAGATGACCTTGTTCTTCTCCAGCCGCTCCAGGCGCGAGTTGACGGTGGTGCGGGCGATGCCCAACTGACGGGCGAGGGTGGCGACGCTTTCGCGGGCGTTTATCTGCAGCAGGGCGATCAGCTGGCGATCGATTTCATCCAGCGTGATGGAGCGGGAATCCGACATGGCGAGTCTCTACGGTTGACCCGCTAGCCTAGCCAGCCAGGGCTGGCCAGAGCAAGGGCAGTCACAGCTGGCTGCGCTGACGCGGTCCAATCTGGTGCGACCTGATGATCGGGGCGATGTCGCTGGGCGCGCAGGACTTTACGGCGGGTATGACCTTCTGCAATCGGCGGCAGGCTGAGACGCGGTCGAGAGGGGAATAACCAAAAGAGTTACATTTTTGGGGCTGTGAACAGATTGGTCGGATGGTATTGTTTGGTGCAACCATTGCACTATATGATGAGCTCATGCCCACGATCCATCGATTATCCAATTGCGTAATCTATCTCTATGCAAACGACCATCTACCACCGCATTTCCATCTGCGTTTCAGTGATGGCCGTCAGGCACTGATTGGGATCAATGACCTGTCCCCGCTGGCCGGTTTCGGTGGTTCACGGGTTTCCTTGCGCGAGATGAGCGAGGCGCTTGAATGGGCTTCGCGGAACAGGGCTCGACTACTAGCAATGTGGGAGGAGCTGAATCCATGACCAACAAACATTTTCAACTCACAGAGGTGGCCGTCACTGCCCCTTGCACCTTGCTACTGACTTTTGCGGATGGGCAGCAATTCACCGTGGCGCTGGATGAAATCATTGAGAAGCACGCGACTCTGGGCCCGCTTGCGGATCCCAAGGTATTTGCAACGGCTGCGATTGGTGAGTGGCAAGACACAGTCATCTGGGCCAATGACGACAGTCTTGAACTTGCTGCGGACAACCTGCGCGCACGGGCGGTGGAGCAGGCAGGGGAGTGTTCACATGAGCTCATCTGGAACTGGATGGCTAAGCATGAGCTGACATTGGATCGCGCAGCTCGGGAATTGGGCTTGAGCAGGCGCATGTTGGCTTACTATCGTAGTGGAGAAAAACCTGTGCCGAGGACGGTCGCTTTGGCGATGAAGGGATGGGAAGCACTTCGAATGGCTGACATGGAAGTGAGCCGTGTGCCCTATCACCTGCCTGGAAGCTTCGCAAATGAGGCGGCCGGGCATGCCCCGAAGAAGCGAGCGTGATTCACCGCCTGAACACAGAAAAAAAAGCCGCGCAATCGCGCGGCTTTTTCGCATCTGGTGGGCCCACACGGACTCGAACCGTGGACCAAAGGATTATGAGTTGCCCGGCCAACCGATATGCCTAGCGAAACCACTCAAAGCAGAGCGTAGGCTAGCATAGCTGGAGGCCATGTAACACTTGCCGTTGAGCGTAATTTAGAAAAGCTTGGCCAAGCTGGGCAATGTACCTTGGCTGTACTGTTTTTGCCGGTTACTCGGTATAGGTATGCGTTCCTGTAGATTCCACTGATCGCGTGCAGTGCCACCGTCTAGCAATCGAGCGGCATGCTTTCTGTTACCCGGCCGATGAATAGCAGCTGTGGCTTCTAACATTCGGCGATCCGGTTGGGAAATTGCACCTGACTTGACCAAGCGCTTGCATCCCACTTGACCACCTGTTTGCATTCGATTTGACCAAGGCATTTGCCTCGGATGTGACCAGCCCACGGTACGTCTTGACCGGCAGCTATCGACCCAGGCTGTGTGAAAACACCTGCGATTGTCTAACCTTCTGATCGTCGAGATCGTGGCGGGGACGATCATGAAGCGGTTCATTGAGGGTGAGGCCCGGACGCAAGTCACGCTGCTGCCGGAGTGCCTGGATGATTACATCACCGAAGAGAACCCTGTTCGGGTGGTTGACGTTTTCGTCGATGAACTCGACCTCGGAGTGCTCGGGTTCGAGGGTGTCGATCCGGCTGCAACGGGTCGTCCGGCCTACCATCCAGCAGTCCTGCTGAAAATCTACATCTATGGCTACCTCAACCGGATTCAGTCCAGCCGCCGGCTTGAGCGCGAGGCAGAGCGCAATGTTGAGCTGATGTGGTTAACGGGCCGGTTGGCTCCTGACTTCAAAACGATTGCCGACTTTCGCAGAGACAACGGCAAAGCCATTCGTAGCGTCTGCCGGCAATTCGTAGTGCTTTGCCGCTACCTCAATCTTTTCTCCCAGTCGATCATTGCCATCGACGGCAGCAAATTCAAAGCCGTAAATAACCGCGACCGCAACTTTACCCAGGGCAAGATCAAGGCGCGCATGCAGCAGATCGAGCAGAGCATTGACCGCTATCTTGCGGCGATGGATTCGGCGGATCGGGCAGCGCCCGAGGCGCCGAGACCAAGGCTGAACGGCTGGCGGAGCCCCTATTGAGGTACGTATCTGGCATCTCAGATGCGTTACATATGCCTTAAATGTTGGTTCTAGTTTTTTCTACAGGTCCTGAATGGCCGTCTTCTATTTCAGAAATATTTTCGAAAAAGGAAGATCCCCGGCAGGCCGAGGCGTGAAGTTGCATTAGAGATTTAGCGATTAGCAAAATACATAGTGACCTCAAAGCCAATGCGCAGGTCAGTGAATGCAGGTTTTGTCCACATAATATGGCTCCTTTTGGAAAAGTGGGGGTATGATCTCACCCCTATCAGTTGGGACTCATATAGATGGGGTCAAATAATCTTACAAGAAGACTGCCCGTCTAACTCTGTCGGTTTTGGAGAAAGTCTTTTGCAAGTAACGCAACAAATCAGGCTCATTGGAACGCTAGAGGTGATCTTGCCCAGTCCCAGTGGACACCCCGTTAAGCGATAAACTGCAACGAGGTGAATCATGGCAAGACAAGCAACCCCAATGAAGCAGACCCGCACCCGCCATTCCCAAGCCTACAAGGACGAAGCGCTGGCTTTGGCCGAGCGCATTGGCGTCAGCAAGGCTGCCGAACAGCTCGGCCTGCATGCTTCCCAGCTCTACGGCTGGCGGAGCAAGAAGCACCAGACTCAGGCCGGCAGCGAGCGCGAGCAGTCGCTGGCCGACGAGAATGCCCGACTCAAGCGGCTGTTGGCCGAGCACGCCGAGGGGCTGGCCATCGTAAAAAAGGCCGCCGCGTACTTTGCCAAGAGCCTCAAGTGAAGTACGCCTTCATGAGGACTCATACCGCGCATTTCTCGATCCAGGCCATGTGTCGCGTGTTGGGCGTTGCCCGCAGCGGTTACTACGCTTGGTGCTCTCGCAGGCCGTCAATGCGCCAGCGGCGAAGAGCCGAACTGGATCGGCAGGTCGCTCAGGCATACAGCGCATGCAAGGGCCGCAGCGGGGCTCCACGGCTGTGCCACGACCTGCGGGAAGCCGGCCTACCCTGCAATCGCAAGACGGTAGCCGCCTCGATGCAACGGCAAGGACTGCGTGCCAAGGCCGCCAAGAAGTTCAAGGCCACGACCAATTCTCAGCACTCCCTGCCAGTGGCAGAGAACTTGCTCAAGCAGGATTTCAAGGCATCTGCGCCAAATCAGAAATGGGTGGGTGACATCACCTACCTGCATACGGAGGAAGGCTGGCTGTATCTGGCAGTGGTCATCGATCTGTATTCACGGATGGTGATCGGCTGGGCCATGAACGAACGCATGACGGCCGACTTGGTTTGCGATGCCTTGCACATGGCGCTGTGGCGACGCAGGCAGCCTAATGACGTGATCGTGCATAGCGACCGCGGCAGCCAGTACTGCTCAGCGGCTTACCAGGAGCTGATCCGCGCCCATCACTTGCGATGCAGCATGAGCGCCAAAGGCAACTGCTACGACAATGCCTGTGCAGAGAGCTTCTTCCACAGCCTGAAGGTCGAGTGCATCCACGGCGAGCGCTTCACGAGCCGCGCCCAGATGCGTGAAACCGTGTTTGAATACGTCGAAACCGATTACAACCGCCAGCGGCGACACAGCACGCTGGGGCACATCAGCCCAGAGGCCTTCGAGGCCAGGATGTGTGCTTAAACCCGTGTCCACGGCTGCTGGGCAAGATCACTAGACTGATTGTTGCTGATTTGCAAACAATCTTTCTCAATCGTGTGGATGTATTTGGGCGGCTGTTTTGGATTATTCTTCTAGTAGCGTTAAGCTATAGGCTACGGGCTTTAATGCAGGGCTTATACCAAGCTTATAGATCTTTCGTGTCAGCAGGCTCACCTGATTTGTTCTACAGCTAGTAGCATTTAATCTGTATCGCTGACGCTTTACACGAGATCTACTGCTGGCGAAAACCTTCCCGAAGCTTTTGTTCGTATCACCTGCTAAAACCAGAAGCCACCCTTTCCTTGGCTCGGTTGCTCGCGCCCTGAGGGAACCGCTATGTACTCACCAATTGAGCTTACACACTATGACGGATGAAAATTGCAGCAACGCTGGGAGGCGCTCGTTAAGCGGTGCCGGGCGAATTCTTTTCTCGCTACTTGTAATGTGTGTAGCGCTGGCATTGATTTATGGCGGTGCCAAGCTTCTGGCCTTGGGCGGTTCAAGTTATTACTTGCTGGCAGGGCTGGCTTACGTCGTGCTGGCTGTACTCGCATTCTTGCGCAAGAAAATCAGTACTGTACTTTCCATTCTGATATTTCTTGCCACTTGCGTCTGGGCCTTCTACGAAGTTGGCCAGTTTAGTTACTGGCAACTGCTGCCTCGCCTGGTTGTTCCAGCCATCATCCTGACCCTGAGCCTGTGGGTCGGAGCTGCGCTACCCGATACCGCGTCGGGTACACGTCGAGCCGCCAATCGCGCCGGGTTTGCTGTGTTCCTGGCCTTGATCGCCACGTTCATCGCCGCCTTCTTCCCGCACGGCGGGATCTCCAACCCGATTGCAGCTGGTAGCCAGGCAATCCCGGATGCAACCGCCGAGGCCCCGGAGAACTGGGAGTTCTTCGGGCGCAACGCTTCGGGAACGCGCTTTGCCCCCTACACACAAATTACCCCAGAAAACGTCAAGGACCTGCAAGTTGCCTGGACCTACCGGACTGGCCGCAGAACCACTGGCCCAGGTGCCGGCGTTGACGAGAACACTCCGTTGCAGATCGGCAACGTGCTCTACTCATGCACCCCGGAAAACCTGATCACCGCGCTTGATGGCGACAGCGGCAAGCCGCTCTGGAAGTTCGATCCGCACGCCAAGAGCGCCGAGCACGTGACCTGTCGAGGTGTGGGCTATTACGACATCGACCGCGACGACAGCCTGAGCGCCGAGGCCAAGGCCTCCCATGCCAGCGAACAGCAATGTCGCCAGCGCATCCTGGTGTCGTCGGTGGATGCCCGCTTGTTTGCCCTGGACGCACACACTGGCAACTTGTGCCCCAACTTTGGCGAGCAAGGTTTCGTTGACCTCAAGAAAGGCATGGGACCAACGGAAGACAGCAAGCGCTACCACCCGACATCGCTGCCTGTCGTCATGGGCCACCTCACGGTGGTGGGCGGTTGGGTACGTGACATCGTGGCCGGCGAGCCTTCCGGTGCCGTACGTGCATTCGATGTGCTGACCGGTGCGCTGGTATGGGCGTGGGATGTCGGCGCGCCTGAAGGCACCGACACCGCAGCAGCTGACCATCAGTTCGCGCTGGAAACACCTAACGTATGGACTGTTCCTACCTACGATAAGGAATTGAACCTGGTCTATCTGCCAACCGGTAACGGCCCGCCTGACTATTGGGGTGGCGATCGTAATCAGGTGAAGGAGAAGTTCGGCACAGCGATTGTCGCGGTCGACGCGTCGACGGGTAAGGCGAAGTGGGTTTACCAGACTGTCCATCATGATGTCTGGGACTACGACCTGCCTTCGCAACCCGTGCTCTACGAAATGAACAATGCGCAAGGTGTGAAGACCCCGGTGCTGATTCAGACCACCAAGACCGGCAATATCTTCGTACTGGACCGTCGTACTGGTCAGCCCGTCACTGAGGTCCAGGAACGCCCCGTTCCCACCTCACCGGCTGCAGAAGGCGAACACCTTTCGCCAACCCAACCGTTCTCGACCGGCATGCCGGTGATTGGTGCGGACCCATTGACCGAGCAATCGATGTGGGGGGTATCCACCTTCGACCAACTCTACTGCCGCATCATGTTCAAGGACTCGGTATACGTCGGCCCGTTCACACCGCCCACCGAGAAGCCGTACATCGAATGGCCAGGGCTGTTGGGTGGCATGAACTGGGGTGGTATTTCCATCGATGAAAACACCGGCATGATGTTCGTCAACGACATGCGCATGCCGTTACGCATGTCGCTGGTAACCCAGGAAAACACCCGCAAGTACAAAGTCTCGACCGATGAAGTGCCTGGTTTCATGGGCACCATTCGCCCGCAGGTTGCAGGTATCTATGGCGGCGTGAAGATCGACATTCTCCAGTCACCGCTGGGCGTGCCATGCAATACCCCACCGTTTGGCAGCATGAGCGCGATCGACCTGAATACCCAGAAGCTGGTATGGCAGGTGCCACTGGGCACGGTTCAGGATACTGGCCCCCTGGGGATCAAGACGCATATGCAGATCCCGCTGGGTATGCCGACGCTGGGTGGCCCGACCTCGACGGCATCCGGCTTGGTGTTCTTCGCAGGCACTCAGGACTACTACCTGCGTGCACTCGACTCGAAAACCGGTAAGGAAGTCTGGAAGGCCCGCTTGCCAGTGGGCGCCGTGGCGGCCCCGCTGATCTACAAGTCGCCCACCACCGGCAAACAGTATGTGGTGATCTCCGCTGGTGGCATGAGCCATTCGCCAGATGTGGGCGACTACATCATCGCGTACGCGCTGCCTGACAGCAGCAAGCCGTAACGCTTCGTTGATGCCCTATGAAAAATCCCCGTTCGCGGGGATTTTTCTTTCCAGTCGGCCCTCTCGCAAGCCTGGGCTGTGCAACGATTTCTCACGCAAGGGAGCCTGCCCACCATGTCATTACCCCTCCGCACCGTGCTGGCCTGCAGCCTGTGCAGCGGCTTGTCCCTGTGTTTCCTGCCCCTGCCTTGCGCACTGGCAGGTACTTCCAGCCTGATGACGCAACCTACGCTCACTGGCAACTGGGGCGGACAGCGCCAGAAGCTGGAGGAGCAAGGTATAAAGCTGACGGGTGACTACACCTCGGAAACCCTTTCCAACCTGAATGGCGGCATCAAGCGCGGCACCCGCTATGCACAACAGATACGTCTGGGCGCGCAGTTTGACTTGAGCAAACTGCTCGACATTCCAGATGCCGGTCGTGTGCAAGTGCTGGTCAATGATCGTCGCGGCCACAGTGCCACCGAGGACCTGATTGGCAACCGCATGTCCGCGCAAGAAATCTATGGGGGCGAGTACACCCGGCTGACGGAGTTGAGTTACCAGCGCAATCTGTTCTCCCCCGACTTGTCCGCCAAGGTTGGCTACATGGTCATGGGCACCGAGTTCGGTGGCATGCCGATCCTGGCCAACTTTGTCAGCGCCGGCTTTTGTGCACACCCGCTGACCATGTCCAGCGGCAGTGGCTGGGGTAACTACCCGACAGCCCACTGGGGTGGCGAGTTGCGGTATGACGTCAACCCGTCGCTGACGCTGCAAACGGCGTTGTTCCAAGTCAACCCGGAGTACAACGCGCGCGTATCCAAAGCCTTCGCCATGCCCGCCAATGGCACGACGGGCGCCATCATGCCACTGGAGGCGATCATCAATAACGGCGCCTTCCTCAACGGCCAGTACAAGGTGGGCTGGTACTACGATACCTCCGATTACCCCAAGATTGGCGGCACCGGTAAAAGCAGCAGTCGTACAGGCGCTTACTTGCTGGTCGACCAGGCGATCTGGCGCGATGAGCAAGACCCGGCGAGTGCCCTACGGTTGTTCGGGCAAGCTGCCACCAGTAACGCTGCGACCTCACCCATGCGTCGCTGGTACTCCGTGGGCCTGGTTAGGCAAAAGCCGTTTGACAGCCGCCCGCAAGACTCCATTTCCTTTGGCTATGGCCGCGCCGTGATCAACCCGCGCGCCCGCGATTTGCAGGAAGCCGCTGCAGCCAGTGCAGAGCAATATGCAATGTTCAGTGGCCTGGATAGCGGGGAGCAAGTGCTGGAGCTGAACTACGGCGCGCAAGTGACCCCCTGGCTACTGCTGCGCCCCGATGTGCAGTACTACATCGAGCCTGGTGCATTCTTTGGTAAGCAAAGAGGAAACGCGCTGGCGGTTGGGTTTCAAATAAAAATGACGCTTTAACGGTTTGCCTTGGCTTGCTTGCTGGTTTGATTTTTAAAGTGATCGTGGAAGGCTTGTTTGTGCGCACTGGGCTTTCGGCGATCAGAGCAGGGGAGTCCCGATAGCAAAATTCGGAGCGTTCCAGGCATCGCCCCCAAGGGTGTCGGGAAGCTCACTACGTTCGAAGGATCGGATGACGAAACGGGAACAATACGGGGAAGATTTGTGCCCTGAAACAGAAATGGCCTACGTCGATTAGACGTAAGCCATTGATTTTTTTGTGGGCCCATATGGACTCGAACCGTGGACCTTTGCCAGTTCACCGACTTCAGCTGGAAGCTCTAAATTCAAATCAAGCATATATTCCTCCGTGATGATGAAAGGGACAGGCAGATAAATTTATCAACATTCTCCCTTGGCGGTGTGTGCTTAACTATCGCTCCTACACCGTCAATGGCGCGCGTAATGCTAGTGGTCAAGTTGGGTGAACAAGCTAATCAAGGCTCCAGCGCTCTAGGCTCGCCCGGATAGCTCGACTAACTCTGGTGGTATGGTTGTCAATTAGGTACCTAAGAGCGTCTATCCGTTCTACTGTCACCGGCTCGTAACGCCCCTCATTCAAAGCCCTGGAAATTTGATTTAAGTTTCTCCCTAAAGCAAGCAGCTGATAATTAGACTCACCTAGCTGATCGATCTCTGACATTGAAAATTGTGGTTCGTGAGTCAAGCCCACACGAATGGCATCTACAATCCAGCGTCTCATAGAGCACCTCTCGGCTTGTGAACGTTGTGCAATAGCAGCTTTCTCTGATTTAGTCAGAAGTATTTCGAAGCGTTGCTTTCGCTCTTTGAATTGCTCGTTTTGTCGATAGATTTTCGGTGTCGTGCTGACATCCGCGTTAGCTAGCTGATGTTCGATTGCCTCTTTAAGCGCAGCCCCTGGTGTTTTACCTCGTACATCACAATAGGCGACCCAGCGCGCCTTTAGATCTGCCCCCAGGTGGACGTTCATAGCTCGGTTGGGCTTTCGCATAACGACCTCTCACACGCTGCAAGGTATCTCTTGAAAACTGTGTGCGCACACTTTACCGGCGATTAGCCTATCCTGCAGTAGTCCTTCGTAGCAATCGAGATTTCGTCATGACGAAGAATTTGGGATGTATGGCACTTTCAGATAGTGCGCCAAAGTGAGATAATAGATATTGCCAAAGTACAGTGCTTTGGTTTAATTGCATGAATGCTGTAATCGTCTCGCTGATGCTTAATGCATTATGGGCGCGGCCCTTAAAAGACGGGGCCTACACCGGGTAAGACTGGCGCATAGTCACCCCAAGAACGGTACATCCGTGCTGGGTGCGATTCCTAAACAGATCGACAGGTCGGACAGACGGCCCAGTGTTCACCATGTCCAATGGAGAGGTGACTATGGGTCTGTTCAAGCGTCTCGCCTACAAAGGCGTCCGGCCATTTAGTTTCGCGACAACGCTCGCGTTGATGCTCGGCTCGCAGCAGGGATACGCGCAAATCCCTGTAACCGTTACTACCCAAGTGACGGATTCCCCCATGACTGTTGCAGAGTTCGCATCTAACACGACTCGCTGGGCACAGCAGGTTCAGCAGATGACATCTCAGATTGATCAGATGAAGCAGCAGTACGGTGCGCTCACAGGGTCGCGTGGACTCGGTCGAGTATTCGATGACCCGCAGCTGCGAGATTATCTGCCACAAGATTGGCAGGCTGTGTATGACGCAGTGAAGCGTGGCGGCTATTTAGGCCTAAATGGTCGTGCTGGTTCGATCTATGCGGATAACAAGGTGTTCGATGCTTGCGGAAGCCTGGTTCAGGATCAGCAGCGCGATGCTTGCCGAGCACAGGCGGTGAAGCCTTCGCAAGATAAAGCGTTTGCGCTGGAAGCCTATGACCAGGCCGAAGCCCGACTACGCCAGATTGACCAGCTCATGGGGCAGATCAATCAAACGCAAGATCCCAAAGGGATCGCAGAGCTGCAAGGTCGCATCGCGGCAGAGCAAGCGATGATCCAGAACGAGCAGACCAAATTGCAGATGTTCCAAATGGTCGCTGAGGCTGAGGGCAAGATCCAGGAGCAGCGACAACGGGAATTGAATGCCCAGGTGCTCGACAAGAGAGGCTACAAGAATCGCGAAGTGCTGAACCTGGGAGGCAACTGAAATGATCTCGTACGCTCATATCCTCCCCTTGGTCGTGTGCTTCTTCATCCTCACTTCCTTACGACGATTCTGGATTTGTATTGGCCGGTTCGGGGCTTTGAAAGAGGTGTCACGACGTGCACCCGAGTTGTTTCAGAGCGATCTCCTGGCAGCGTCGGCCGCGATCATGCCTTTTGTGCTCGCGTTTGCGGATTGGTTGCAGATAGTGCCGCCCCGAGCAACTGGGCCAATCTCGTCAACGCTCGCCGTTTTGATCTCGTTCGCATGTGCACTGGGTTCGTCGCTATTGATTTCGAGGTCTGAATACCGCATCGCGGGTAGTTGGGCAGGGACAAGGGAAAGCGCGTTGAGAACGCTTGCAGCACTCGAGATTATCAACGCTGCTGAGCTGGCCTATTCGCTGAAATTTGCTGGGGAATTCCGCACGGAGGCGGAGCATGTGCTGCCTCGCGAAGTGAATGGGGCGGATCAGAATCGGGAGGGCCGGAAATGACAGCCTATCGTTTCTCAATTGTCGCTTTGTTCCTGCTCACGGGCTGCGGGGCGGATGAATCGGTCCATTCTGTCGATTGGTACAAAGCCCACAGTTCGGAAAGGGATATCCGTATAGCGGAGTGTGAGCGACATGCCGGGACTCTGGCCCTTACGCCGAACTGCGTTAATGCCAAGCAAGCCAGGAATGAGCAGCAGCTTGATCAGCGCGGCTATCGGAAGCGTGAAATGCTGAATCTGGAGGGGCAATGACCATGGAGTCCAATATCTACGAATGGATAGGTGGCTCAGTCGACGCGGTGTTGAATAGCTACGTTCAGCTGATGGCACATAGTGTCATTGATGACTTCTCGGGCTTGTTCGTTGTCGGCGGTGGCCTGTTTTTCATGACCCTGGGCCTTTTGTCGGTCGGTGGGTTCATCGAGCATCCCCTTCCACATCTCTTTAAGCTGATGCTGAAGTGGGTGTTTATCGGCGCACTGGCACTCAATGCTGATACGTACCTTGGTTGGGTGGTGGAAGCGATTCACGGCCTTGAGGCTGGCTTGGCAGATGCATTTTCGCCAAACGGCGACGGTGTAGCTGCGACATCGGTCTATCAGGTGATTGATAGAGCTATGACCGACGGCTTGGATATCTTTTCTGATCTCATTGCTCGTGCAGGGAGGCGTGGGATTACCGAAATAGGCATGATTCTTTATGACGGGGTCATCGCTGGAACGATGCTCTTTGCAACATTCCTGATCACGCTACCCGCTGGAGCGATGATCATTACAGCGAAGGTACTTTTAGCGTTTTTGCTTGGGTGCGGTCCGTTGTTCATTGCAATGCTGCTGTTCGGCCAGATGACCAGCAAGTGGTTCGATCAATGGTTCGCCCAGGTGATGACCTATGTCATTCAGTGTGCTGCTGTCACGTCAGTGCTGACGCTTGGGATGAAATTCTTTTCGGTAATGTTGGCAGATGTGCAGCCCACTGCTGGAAACGGCCCAGCGACCGACATGTTGGAGATCCTCGCGTTGAGCGGGATCGTGCTCTACATGGTTTATCAGGCTTACTCTTTAGGAGGTCAGCTTGCAGGTGGTTTGTCGTCCAGTGCGATCACATTGCGGCAGATGGCGCAGGCGGCGTTGAATCCAGCCAAGGCGGTCTTCAACACAGTTAATCCGATGTCAACGCGCCGTGATCTGCAGTCGGGCATGATGACCACTGCAAGAGGCTTAAATCATGTGATCGCAGGGAACAGCGTTTGGAATCCCGCCTACCGGCAGCACGTCATGCAGAACCTGGGCAAGAACTGGGGTAGGGCGAGAGGAGGGAAAGTCGGCAGTTAAAGGTCTATTGGTGCCGTGGAGCATGCTGCGCGCCCTGGCGGGCTTACCCAAAGGGGCTCTGCCCCTCTGGACTTCCCGCCCTCGCCGGTAGCAGGGGCCGCTGGGAAAGGCATCCAGCAGCCCCCGCATATAGGATTGGAGGTGCGCAGCGTCAAGGGTTCGCTTCGCCGTCATCCTCGCCCGGTCCCGTTTCACGGGCTGCGGCCTCCGGTGACGCCCTTGACACTCGTTGATCTGTTCAGCGCTGAAATTGTCTTGTTTTAGTCACCGACACGAAGGGAAAGCCCGTGAATACTTCGGAGAGCATCATCGTCACGAATGCTGAGCGGGAGCGGCGTCGGAAGGCTGTCGAGTATGCGTGCGTGTCAATCGGGCTTGAGGGCTTTGTATTGAGCGCTGAAGAAAAGCGACGCGCTCAAGCTTTTGTGGACGGGGAGCTCACCTTGGCCGAATTTGTTTCAGCCAGCATTCACGAATAGCTGGAAGCTGGGTCAAGGGCATCACCGCAAGCCGCAGCGGAGCGCAGCCCGGAGGGCGAGCACCGAACGGGTGAGGATGATGGGCGTAGCCGTACCCTTGATGCAGCTGTAAGCGACCAAGCCTAGCGACAGGGGGAGGAACAAGGCGAAGCCGCCGGACCTGCCCCTGCCGCCCGTCCGGCAAGGATAGGACGCGGGATGCAACCGAAGGGGTTGCCCAAGCGGAGCGCGGAGATGAACGGCGAATAATGGCGAGGTTTCACAGCGCTTCGCTCCTACGCTTGTGGCTGCTGATATTTTCTATTCAGAACTGCAGCTATGTGCTTTGGCATGCCGGAGATGTTTGCATCCGCAACCGATCTCGTCTTGATCACCCGCTTCGTTTTGCGGGGCTGGTCTGGCAATGACGAATTCTGCTTATTTGCCATAGCGCGTGCAATCGTGGGCGAGAACTTACCTTCTCTGTAGCGTTTGAGAACTGCTTTGAACCATCTGTTAGGTGCTTTAACTCTGCCCGCTTCCAGATTGCCTGCTAGCTCATCAAGAAGCATCTGAGCGGCTTGTTGGTCCACGTCTATCAACAATGGCTCAATGAGGCTCCGCTCTGTGGCGGCCAGTGTTGGCCATGCGAGCGTATGCTTCGGTGAAGTCTCGCTGGTGTTAGGTTTTGTTCTAGTTTCTTTTATATTGGTATGGTTTGTATTGTTTTCTCTTTTTATTGGTATATCCCCCTGGGGGCCAGGGGATGGTTTCCCGGGCAGTGGCTCACCATGGCATGACCGACCACCCCCTGGTTTTTGGGGGGATGGTTCACTGGGGTTATACGTGACAAAATTCTCCCAGATGATCTTCCCGGATTCATTCTGGAATCGCTCCTGCTTGAAGTAGCCTAGCGCCCGTAGCTCCTTGCTTGTAGCGCTCCATTGCTGCTCGCTGAGGCCGAATTTTCCACGTATGTGGCCGACCCTAAGCTCCCAGCCTTCGTTCTGACCCAGCATCCAAGACAAGATCACGCGCGCACGCCAGCTCAGTCTGCTCTCGGTTAGGACGCTTGCTGGAACAATGCAGTAGGGCGGCTTTTTAACTTTGAAGGTTTGATCCGTGCTCATGGGATTGCACTTCCACGCTCCCCGTCGAGCGACAATACCTCCTTGACCTGGAGGGTGCGGAAATAAACTCGCCGGCCGATCTTGAGCATCGTAGGTTTGAGTCTTTTAGAGATTTCGGTGTTTGAGTAAAGGGCCACTCTGACTCCTTCTGGCGATCGGCCTAATATCGCGGCAATGTCTACGATGCTCATTAGTGGGCCAAAGCGCTCAAGCAAATATTGTTCGGTCGTCATTGTCAATCAACCATAGTTGCTAATAGTTAGGCGTATCTTTGGGTAGTGAAGCGCAGTCGTCAAATGGCTACGCCTCGGTTTTCAACCAAGGCGTATTAGTTTGGATTAAAGACTTTGTTGGTTTGTGGTTGCCAAAATATATGGTTTTGGTTAATTGGCAGACGTGGAAAAGCTAATGTATATAGGGGTTTTCCTGAAATCTATTGTCGGCGAATATGTAATAGAAATTATTTTTTGCCTATTTTTTAGCTTTCAAGCTATCAAGCCTCACCACCAGGTCCTCCGCGCGAAGATGCGTATATCGTTTCAACATCTGCATTGACTTGTGGCCGCTGATGCTAGAAACCTCTTGGTCTGAAAGCCCACCTTCAACCAATCGGCTGACTGCCTCATGGCGAAGGTCGTGGAAGCGGAAATCTGGCATGCCCAGCTTAGATTTGAGCAATCCCCAGATTTTCGTGAAGGCATAAGGGCGCCGCTTCCCGTCCTTTCCAGGTTCACCAAAAAAGATCAAATCGCAATCGATGGGGCGCACAGGGTTTTGAAGCGCTGCTTGGAATGTTGCTGCAGCGAGCTTGCTAAGTGGCACAGTTCGGGCGCTGTCGTTCTTCGTTACCAGAAGGCGTGCTACGCGCTTTTTGACATCGACCTGATGCCGACGTAGCCCTGTGATTTCAGACGATCGCATACCCGTTTCCAAGGCGATGCTGACGATCCATCCGAGCATAGGGTTGCTGTGTTTGTTTACCTCTTTCAGCAAGCGACGTTCCTCGTCTGCTGTAAGCCGACGATTTCGGCCTTCACCTGGGCTCGGTTTCCGAATGTTGAGCACAGGGTTGTATGTGAGTCCGAGGCCCCATTCCTGAATTGCGACAGTGAATAGGTGGCTGAGGAGGGCAAGCTCTAGCCGCACGGTGTTATTGCTGGTGGGTTGGCCGCGGTTGGTCAGGGAGCCCAGGCGTGTATCGCGATAGTTGGCAATAACCTCGGATGACAGAGCCGCCAGCGAGTATTTGCCCAGGTGCTTGATCAACTGCTGAGCCTTGGTCGCCTCGGCCTTCTGCGTGGTGGGCTTCTTGGTAGGGCTGACTTCGCGCAGATACCGCTGCAGCGCATTTTCGAGTGTCAGTCGCTCGGAACCGCTGCGTTGGATATACACACCCCGCACCATTTCATCTTCGGTGCGTCGTGACCAATCCTCGGCGTCACGTTTGGTGCGGAAGGTTTTGGCGTTGGTCGGCCATCCGGTCTTGCGGATGACGGCCTTCCAGGTGCCGGCAGGGGTTTTGACGATTGTGGCCATCTGAAGGACTCCAAAGGCGTGCAAGCGAAGCCGCACTGTACCTAATTTGTACCTTCGGACCATAGGACTGATCCGGCTGCCACAAACCCAGAAAGCTGAAAGCCGCGTAATACGCGGCTTCAAGGTTGGTGGGCCCACACGGACTCGAACCGTGGACCAAAGGATTATGAGTCCTCTGCTCTAACCGACTGAGCTATAGGCCCTCAGTAAGTGGCCGGATTATAACGAGGGTTTCGCACCTGTGCCATCTGAAAGATCCGATAGTGCTATGCGAAGAAACGTCGCCGCGAAGTCGTCCGGGGGCAGGGGCAGGCTGACGATGTAGCCCTGGATCTGTTCACAGCCTTCAGCCGCCAGGAAGCGTTGCTGGGCCTGGTTTTCCACACCCTCGGCAATGATGGTCAGCTGCATGCTGCGGCCCAGGGCGATGATCGCGCGGGCGATGGCGGCGTCGTGGGGGTCGTCGGGCAGGCCGCGGATGAACGATTTGTCGATCTTGAGGATGTCCAGCGGCAGGCGCTTGAGGTAGCTCAGCGATGAATAACCTGTGCCGAAGTCGTCGATGGCCAGCTGCACGCCCAGCTTCTTCAGCTGGTACAGCACGGCCAGGGCTTCCTCTGCCTGGCTCATGATGAAGTTTTCGGTGATTTCCAGCTGCAGGTCGCCGGCCTTGAGCTGGTAGTGCTTCAGCAACTGTTCGATGCGCCGGGCAAGGTGGGGGTGGCGTAACTGGGCGCCGGCGAGGTTTATCGACAGTGGGCCGAAGGGGTCGTAGTGCATCTTCCAGGCCTGCATCTGCCGGCAGGCCTGTTCCAGTACCCAGTCGCCGATCTGGAGGATGGTGCCGTTCTCTTCCGCCAGGTGGATGAAGTGCTCTGGCGGCACTTCACCAAAGGTCGGGTGGCTCCAGCGGATCAGCGCTTCGGCGCCGACCAGGCTCTGGGTCTTGAGGCTGAGCTTGGGCTGGAAGCACAGGCTCAGTTCGTTGCGCTCGATGGCGCGGCGCAGTTCGTGCTCCAGGGCGATGCGTTCGCTGGCCTGGGCGGTGAGGTCGAGGGTGTAGGCTTCGACGCGGTTGCGGCCCTTGGCCTTGGAGCGGTACATGGCTGCGTCGGCGTTGCGAATCAGTGTGGAAACGTCGGTGCCGTCCTGTGGATAAAGGCTGATGCCGATGCTGGCGCTGGTGAAGAACTCGTGCTCGCCGGCCTGGAACGGCGCGTTGAAACAGGCCAGCAGCTTGTTGGCGATGGCGCTGGCGTCACTGGGTTTGTGCAAGCCGGGCAGCAGTATGATGAACTCGTCGCCGCCCAGGCGGGCCACGGTGTCGACATCACGCACCTGCTCCTTCAGGCGTTGGGCAATGCCCTTGAGCAGCAGGTCACCGACCGGGTGGCCGAGGCTGTCGTTGATGTGCTTGAAACGGTCGAGGTCGAGGAACAGCACCGCGCCCTTGCGGTTGGACACTTGCGAGCAGGTGAGTGCGGCCTGCAGGCGGTTCTCGAACAGGGCACGATTGGGCAGGCCGGTCAGCGGGTCGTGGTGGGCCTGGTAGTCAAGCTTGGCCTGGGCGTGCTTGAGGCTGGAGATGTCGGCAAACACGGCGACGAAGTGGGTGATCTCGCGCTCTCTGTTGCGCACGGCGCTGATGGTCAGCCAGCCGGGGTACAGCTCGCCGTTCTTGCGCTTGTTGTAGATCTCGCCTTGCCAGTGGCCTTCGTCGGTCAGCTGGTGCCACATGGCGACATAGAACGCGCTGTCGTGCTGGCCGGAGGCAAGCAGGCGCGGGGTCTGGCCGAGGGCTTCGATCTCGCTGTAGCCGGTGATTTCGCTGAAGGCGCGGTTGACGGCACTGATGCGCTGGTCGATGTCGGTGATCAGCACGCCTTCGGCGGTGTTCTCGAACACGGTGGCGGCCAGCTGCAGCTTTTCCTGCATCAGGTGGCGCTCGGTGATGTCGCGGGCGATGGTCAGCATGCAGTCGTCGCCGGCAATCGGCAGCGGCCGTGCAGAGAGCTCGCAGAGGCGAATCTGCCCATCACTGCGGCGCAGGTGGCACGTGAAGTCGCGTACGAAGCCGTCGCGGTTGAGCTGTTCGACCAGGCGCTTGCGCTCGTTGAGGTCGACCCAGATGCCCAGGTCCAGCGAGGTCTGGTCGAGGGTCGGGCTGAGGTCATAGCCGGTCAGGCGACAGAAGCCCTCGTTCACTTCAAGCAGCAAGCCGTCGCTCTGGCGCGACAGCAGCAGGCCATCGGGCGAGGCATGGAAGGCCTTGGCGAATTTCTCTTCCGAGATTTGCAGCTGCTCCTGGGTTTCCTTGAGCTGGCTGATGTCGCGTACCGCTACCACCAGCGCGAGGTTGCCGTCGAGCTCGAAGGTTTCGGCCGAGGTCAGGCCGGTGAACAGTTGTCCGTTGCTACGGCGGAAGCTCATTTCCAGGTTGCGGATGCCGCCCTGGTGCAGGCGTTCGAGCAGCCGCGGGCCGGTGCCTTCGACGCCCCACAGGTTGAGCTCGGTGGCGGTGCGGCCGATTACCTGGCCCGGGGTGAGGCCGATCTGCTCTTCGAAGGCTTCGTTCACCTCCAGCAGGCAGCCGTCGCTGTGGCGGGCGATCAGCAGGATGTCGGGGCACTGCTGGAACACCGAGGCGAACTTCTGCTCGGACAGGCGCAGGGCGTCCTCGGTGCGCTTGGTCTCGCTGATGTCGATCATCAGGCCACGCATCACCGGCTGGTGGCCATGCTCGATCATGCTGACGATGTTGCGTACCCACAATGGCTGGCCATCGGCCCGGATTACCCGGTAGTCGAGGCTGTGGTCGCGCCCGGCGGCAGTTTCGCTGTCGCAGTAGGCTTGGGCCCAGAGGGCATCCTCCGGGTGCAGGATGCTGCGCCAGAAACCGGGCTTGAGCCAGTCGGCCAATGGGTAGCCGAGCAGGCCTTCGGCGTGGGGTGAGACGTAGCTGTAGGTGAAGTCGTTGGCGTCGGCCTCCCAGGCGATGGCGGACAGGCTCTCTACCAGGCTGCGATAGTGGTACTCGCTGCTGCGCAGTTCCTGTTCCAGGGCGATGCGCCGGGAAATTTCCGAACTGAGCCGGCGGTTGATGCGGATGACCACTGCCAGCACGGCCATCAATATCAGCACCGCGGGCAGGCCGTATACCAGCAGGTCGGACCAGAACATCCGTTGGTCGACCACATTGCCCACCCAGCGTTGCTGGATCTGGCTGACTTCGCCGCTGCTCATGTCGGCCATCACTTTGTCGAGAATGCCGACCAGCACCTTCTTGTCGCGCGGGGCGGCCATGGCCAGCTGGTAGCGGTAGGGCGTTTCACCGCTGACGTAGAGGCCGTCGAGCTTGAGCTGGCGCAAGCTCCAGATGCTTGAAGCGAGGTCGCCGACCACCGCGTCCACTTCGTCGGTGGCCAGGGCCTGCAGGGTGGAACTGACGTTGGGCAGGGCCACCAGGTTGAGGTCCGGGTGGTGGGTGCGCAGCAGTTCGTGCGGGGCGTAGTTTTCGACCACGGCAATCTTCAGACCGTACAGGTCGTCCAGGTTGCGCGGCTGTGCGCCGCCTTTGTGGGCGAGGATGACGATGGGGAAGTCGAGGTACGGCCGGGTGAAGGCCAGGTAGCCTTGGCGTTCGGGGGTGGACATGATGCCGGGCAGCAGGTCGATGCGGCTTTCGCGGGCTTGCGCCAGTACCTCGGTCCAGCTGCTGGGTTCGACCGGTTTGAGCGTCACACCCAGGCGTTGCTGGATCGTGGCGATGTAATCGGCGGCCAATCCCTGGTATCGGCCCTCCTGGTCGCGAAACTCGAACGGTGGCCAAGAGGCGTCTACACCCAGGCTCAGCTGCGGGTGGGCAGCCAACCAGGCTTTCTCCTCGTCTGTCAGGGTCAGGGCGCCGGCCGCTGTGTTCCACAAAATCAGGAGCAGCAACAGGATGGCCGGCATCAGCGGCATAGCGGCCTCACATTCAAGTGGTATGAAGTCGAGTGTAGACGGGCATTGCTGCAGGTGTGCGGTGGAGGGCGGGGTCTTTTGTCAGAGACAGCAGGGTCTTGCGGCTGTGGGGCGGCCTGCAGTGCCTTCATGGCATGCGCGCGCCCTGTAGGAGCAGCCTTGTGCTGCGAAGACGCCAGTTAGGCGAAAGATCATCTACTGTTGCAATGGACTCTTCGCAGCACAAGGCTGCTCCTACAGAGATCGCGCCAGAATTCAGATTTTGCGCAACAGGCGGAAAAGAAAAACCCCGGCCTGGGCCGGGGTTTTGTCATCACTCGTCGAGGAAGGAGCGCAGATGCTCGCTGCGAGTCGGGTGGCGCAGTTTGCGCAACGCCTTCGCTTCGATCTGACGGATCCGCTCGCGGGTCACGTCGAACTGCTTGCCCACCTCTTCGAGGGTGTGGTCGGTGTTCATGTCGATACCGAAACGCATGCGCAGCACCTTGGCTTCGCGTGCGGTCAGGCCCGAGAGCACGTCACGGGTGGCTTCCTTGAGGCTTTCGACCGTGGCCACGTCGATCGGGGACTGCATGGTCGAGTCCTCGATGAAGTCGCCCAGGTGCGAATCTTCGTCGTCACCGATCGGGGTTTCCATGGAGATCGGCTCTTTGGCGATCTTCAGTACCTTGCGGATCTTGTCCTCAGGCATTTCCATGCGCTCGCCCAGCTCTTCCGGGGTCGGTTCGCGACCCATTTCCTGCAGCATCTGGCGGGAAATACGGTTGAGCTTGTTGATCGTCTCGATCATGTGCACCGGAATACGGATGGTGCGCGCCTGGTCGGCGATCGAACGGGTGATCGCCTGGCGGATCCACCAGGTGGCGTAGGTCGAGAACTTGTAGCCGCGACGGTATTCGAACTTGTCCACCGCTTTCATCAAGCCGATGTTGCCTTCCTGGATCAGGTCGAGGAACTGCAGGCCACGGTTGGTGTACTTCTTGGCGATGGAGATCACCAGACGCAGGTTCGCCTCGACCATTTCTTTCTTGGCGCGGCGGGCCTTGGCTTCACCGATCGACATGCGACGGTTGATTTCCTTGATCTCGGCAACGGTCAGGCCGGTTTCGGTCTCAAGGTCGATCAGCTTCTGCTGGCAAGCGACGATGGCAGCGTCCTTTTCACCCAGGGCGGCAGCCCACTTGGTGTTGCGCTTGGCCAGGTCACCGCTCCAGGTCTGGTCGGTTTCGTTGCTCGGGAACATGCGCAGGAAGTCGGCACGCGGCATGCGGGCGTCACGCACGCACAGCTGCATGATGGCGCGTTCCTGCTGGCGCAGGCGGTTCAGGGCGTCACGAACACGCTCTACCAGTACCTCGAACTGCTTCGGCACCAGCTTGATCGGCATGAACAGGTCGGCCAGGGCCTGCAGGGCGTCGATGCTTTCCTTGTGGGCGCGACCGTTCTTCTTCAGGACCTTGTTGGTGGCCTGAAGCTGGTCGTTGACCGCACCGAAACGCTGGCGGGCGACTTCCGGGTCCGGGCCGCTCTCGGCCTCTTCCTCGTCGTCACCGCTTTCGGATTCATCCTCGTCGTCGTCGGACTCTTCCTTCGCGGCGGCGGCCTTGGTGCCAGGGATCGGCACTTCTTCGGTCGGCGCGGCGATATTGTCATCAGGGTCGATGTAACCGCTGAGAACGTCGGACAGACGGCCACCTTCGGTGGTGACACGGTCATATTCGCCGAGAATGTAGTCGACAGTGCCCGGGAAGTGGGCGATGGCGCCCATGACTTCACGTATGCCTTCCTCGATACGCTTGGCGATTTCGATCTCGCCTTCGCGGGTCAGCAGCTCAACGGTACCCATTTCGCGCATGTACATGCGCACCGGGTCGGTCGTGCGGCCGATATCGGTTTCAACTGCCGCCAACGCAGCAGCGGCTTCTTCGGCCGCGGCTTCGTCGGTGTCGGCTTCCGCCAACAGAAGGGCATCCGCATCCGGAGCACTCTCGAATACGTTGATCCCCATGTCGTTGATCATGCGGATGATGTCTTCCACCTGTTCCGGATCTGAAATATCCTCAGGCAGGTGGTCGTTGACCTCCGCGTAAGTCAGGTAGCCCTGCTCACGACCGCGGGTGATCAACTCTTTGATACGAGACTGCTGTTGCGCTTTTCCGGACATAACACCCTATCCACTGAAGGTCTTGGCGGGCAAAAAACAAGCCGAGGATTATACCCGAGCATGGGCCTCACGCGCCAGATGAGGTCGGCGTTTGTGCGGGAACATTCCGGCTCAGCAGGGCGAGGAGCTGGGTTTTTTCCTCGCTGGTCAATTCGCTTTGACGTGATTTCCTGAGCAGTTGTTCCAGGCTGCGCTCGCGTTGGCGGGCGGACAAGCTAGTTATAGTGTCGAAAAACTGTTGTTCAAGGTTGTCGGCCACGATCAGCCATTCCTTTTCCGCCAGGGCCCGCAGCAGGCGCCCCTGTTCGGTGCCGTGCCAACGTGCGATCAACTGCATTGAGCTTAGCCCAGGATTTTTCTGCGCGGCTTCGATCAGTGCCACCAGAAGCTGGCTGTACAGGTGTTCTTCGTCGGCGAAGTGGCTGGCATCCTCCACCTTGCCGGCCAGCAGCGGGTGGTGCAGCAGGGTGCGCAGGGCGGCCAGGGTGGGCGGCTCGACCGGGGCCGGTACGCGTGGTGGCGCTTCGTCACGTTGCTGCCATGGCTTGCCACCCTTGCGGTTCTTGTCCCAGGGTTTGTCGCTCCACTGCTTCTTGCCCGCGCCCTTGTTCGGCTTCCACTCCTGTTCCTGATGAACGGGGGCGAAGTCGTGCTGCGGCATGTCGCCGTAGTCGGGGGTGTAGCTGGCCATGGCGTCGTAGTCGTAGCCAGGGTCGTAGTCCGGCACGCTGCTGGCGGCCGGGGCGTGTTGCGCCAGTTGTTCGACCTGCTGCGGGTCGAGGCCGGTGATTTCCTTCAGGCGGTTGCGCATCAGCTGGCGCAGGTTGGCGCCGGGGATCTTTTCGATCAGCGGTGCGGCCAGGGTCGCCATATGCGCCTTGCCTTCCAGCGAGCGCGGGTCGGCTTCGGCGCCTAGTTGCTCGAAGAAGTAATCGGCCAGCGGCTGGGCGTGCTGGTTGATGCGGGCCATGAAGGCATCGGTGCCTTCGGCGCGCACCAGGCTGTCCGGGTCTTCGCCTTCGGGCAGGAACAGGAAGCGCGCGCGGCGGCCGTCCTGCAGGTTCGACAGGGTCGACTCCAGGGCGCGCCAGGCGGCCTTGCGCCCGGCCTGGTCACCGTCGAAGCAGAACAGCACGCTGGGTACCACGCGGAACAGGCGCTTGAGGTGCTCTTCGCTGGTGGCGGTACCGAGGGTGGCCACGGCGTTGCGCAGGCCCTGCTGGGCCAGGGCAATGACGTCCATGTAGCCCTCGACGACGATGATTTCGTCGAGGTTGCGGTTGTGCTTGCGTGCCTCGTACAGGCCGTAGAGTTCCTGGCCCTTGTGGAACACCGGGGTTTCCGGGGAGTTCAGGTACTTGGGTTTGTCGTCGCCGAGCACCCGGCCACCGAAGGCGATGATGCGCCCGCGGCTGTCGCGGATCGGGAACATCACCCGGTCGCGGAAGCGGTCATAGCGCTTGCCGCTTTCGGCGTTCTCGATCAGCAGGCCGGCATCGATCATCACCTTCTGCTGCAGAGTGTCGGCACCCAGGTGCTTGAGCAGGTTGTCCCAGCCTGGCGGGGCGAAGCCCAGGCCGAAGTCGCGGGCGATTTCCCCGGACAGGCCACGGCCCTTGAGATAATCCACCGCCGCCTTGCGGGTCGGGTGGCTGCGCAGGGCCTGGCGGTAGAACTCCGAGGCGGCGTCCAGCAGCGGGTACAGCGGCGAATCGGTTGGCTGGCGCGGCTTGTGGTCGCGGCGGCCTTGCTCGCGGGGCACTTCCATGCCGGCGGCGCGGGCCAGCTCCTCGACGGCCTGGGGGAAGTCCAGGTTGTCGTGGTCCATGACGAAGCCCAGGGCGTTGCCGCCGGCACCGCAGCCGAAGCAGTAGTAGAACTGCTTGTCGGGGCTGACCGTGAAGGAAGGGGTCTTTTCCTTGTGGAACGGGCAGCAGGCGGAGTAGTTCTTGCCGGTTTTTTTCAGCTGGACGCGTGAGCTCACCACGTCGACGATGTCGAGGCGGTTGATAAGGTCGTCGATGAAACTCTGGGGAATCAGCCCGGCCATGGCAGTCTCGTCATCTGGCAGCTGGCAAGTCTAATCGCTCACGCGCCGGATGGGGCGAGTGCCGCTTGGGAAAGTGCGAGGGAATGTGTGCTCGTCGCCGGCCCCTGAGGGCCCGTCAGTCGGACGTGCACGTCTGGTCATACAACAAGGAGGACCAGCTCTGACGTTTCAGGCAGGTTGCCCATGTGCAGTTCGCATGAAGCTTGTGCAGGGCCTTGAGCTAGCTGCTCAAGTTTGAAGCGACCACTGCCATCGCCCGGCGGTTAGCCGGGCAGGGCAGAAGCTTTGCGTAGAACGTCTGTATTAGTACAGACGAACGGCGCGGCGCTGTTCGCGCTGAACTTTCTTGGCGTGACGCTTAACAGCAGCAGCTGCTTTGCGCTTACGCTCGGCGGTCGGCTTCTCGTAAAACTCGCGGCTACGAACTTCAGCCAGTACACCGGCTTTTTCGCAGGAGCGCTTGAAACGACGCAGAGCTACGTCGAAGGGTTCGTTCTCTTTAACTTTGACGGCTGGCATCCAGGGCTACCTTAATTCATTACCGGGGTAGACGTGCTCCTGGCAAAACAAAGGTGTGCTGGAGAACGTCGGTTTTCAAGGGTTGCGGATGTTAACCCTTAGCAAGCCGGAATGCAAAGCCTCTGATCGAAAACCGCTGGTCGGCATCCGACACGGGGACTATCATGCGCGGCTTCGAATTCAGCCCCCACAAGGGACGAACCCATGCTAGTACTGGGATTGGAAACATCCTGCGACGAAACTGGCGTCGCATTATACGACAGCGAACGCGGTTTGTTGGCCGACGCGCTGTTCAGCCAGATCGACCTGCACCGCGTGTTCGGCGGTGTGGTGCCAGAGCTTGCCTCGCGTGACCACGTCAAGCGCATGCTGCCACTCATCCGCCAGGTGCTGGATGAGGCCGGCTGCGTCGCCACCGAGATCGACGCCATCGCCTACACCGCGGGCCCTGGCCTGGTCGGTGCCCTGCTGGTGGGGGCCTCCTGCGCCCAGGCGCTGGCCTTTGCCTGGGACATCCCGGCGATTGGCGTACACCACATGGAAGGCCACCTGCTGGCACCCATGCTGGAAGAAAACCCGCCGGAGTTTCCGTTCGTCGCTTTGTTGGTTTCTGGTGGCCACACGCAGTTGGTGCGGGTCGATGGCATCGGCCAGTACGAGCTGTTGGGCGAGAGCCTGGATGACGCCGCCGGCGAAGCGTTCGACAAGACCGCCAAGCTGATCGGCCTGAACTACCCCGGTGGCCCGGAAATCGCCCGCCTGGCCGAGCGCGGCGTGCCTGGCCGCTTCGTGTTCCCGCGGCCGATGACCGACCGCCCGGGCCTGGAGTTCAGCTTCAGCGGCCTGAAAACCTTTGCCCTGAACACTTGGCAGCAGTGCCGCGATGCCGGCGACGACAGTGAGCAAACCCGTTGCGACCTGTCCCTGGCATTCCAGCAGGCGGTGGTGGAGACTTTGACTATCAAGTGCAAGCGGGCGTTGAAGCAGACTGGCCTCAAGCGCCTGGTCATTGCTGGTGGCGTCAGCGCCAACAAGGCCTTGCGTGCGTCCCTCGAGGACATGCTCGGCAGCATCAAGGGCAACGTGTACTACGCGCGCCCGCAGTTCTGCACCGACAACGGCGCGATGATCGCCTATGCCGGCTGCCAGCGGTTGTTGGCCGGGCAAAAGCAGGACCTGGCAATCAGCGTGCAGGCACGCTGGCCGATGGAGCAGTTGCCGCCGGTTTAAGCGTTAGAAGTGCCGTTCGCGGCCTGCGAACAGGTCGCGCAGGTTGCTGCGGTGGCGCCATACGATCATCGCTGTCAGCACGGTGATCGGCAGCAGGGCCTCTGGCTCGCGCCAGGCCAGCAATGGCAAGGTCAGCGGTGTGGCGATCAGCGCCGCCAGCGAGCTGGTGCGGGTGAGGTAGAAGGTCAGCAGCCAGGCGCCAATGGCCAGCAGCGCGGCCGGGAAGTACAGGGCCATGAGCATGCCGGCGGCGGTTGCCACGCCCTTGCCGCCCTGGAAGCGGAAGTACAGCGGGAACAGGTGGCCCAGCACTGCGCAAACGCCAACCCAGGCCTGCGCGTGCAGGTCCAGCCCGGCACCGCGGGCGAGCAATACCGGCAACAGGCCCTTGCACAGGTCGCCAAGCAGGGTCAGGATCGCCAGTTTGCGGCCTGCCAGGCGTAGCATGTTGGTGGCGCCGGCATTGCCTGAACCGCTGGAACGCGGGTCCGGGCTGCCCGTAAGGCGGCTGAGGACGATGGCGAAGGACAGCGAGCCGAGCAGGTAGGCGAGCAACGCCAGTAACCAAAACATGCTAACTATTCCGGGCGAGGACGCCCTGATTCTAACGGCGCCAGTCGCCCTTGTCGTGCTGTGGAGAGAAGTGCTTGGACAGAGTGTTCATCGAAGGCCTGGAAGTCGATACCGTCATCGGTGCCTATGACTGGGAGCGGGATATTCGCCAGTGCTTGCGCCTGGACCTGAGCTTTGCCTGGGACAACCGCCCGGCTGCGGCCGGTGACGACCTGAACCTGGCGCTGGACTATGCCAGTGTGTCGGCGCGCATCCAGGCGTTTGCCGAACAGGCCCGTTTCGAGTTGGTGGAAACCTTCGCCGAGCGCCTGGTGGCGACGTTGATGGAAGAGTTCCATATCCCGTGGGTGCGGTTGAAACTGACCAAGCCGGGTGCGGTGCCGGCGGCCCGTGGTGGTGTTGGCGTGGAGATCGAGCGCGGATGTCTCTGAGCACGGTTTACCTGGGCCTTGGCAGCAACATCGACCGCGAGGCGCACTTGTGCGCCGGGCTCGATGCGTTGGCGGGCATCCTGACCGACATGCGCTGTTCGCCGGCGTTCGAAAGCCAGGCAGTGGGGATCAAGAGCGGGCCGTTCATAAACTTCGTGGTGACCGGGCAGACTGTGTTGCCGTTGATCGAACTGGACCGCCGGTTGAAGTTCATCGAGGCCGACAATGGCCGCTATGCGCCGGACCGCAAGGGCCTGCCGCTGGATATCGACGTGCTGATGTATGACGGCCTGCACGGCACGTTCGACGGGCTGGTATTGCCTCGGGCCGAGATCCTGAAGAACGCCTTTGTGCTGTGGCCGCTGTCGCTGCTGGCGCCAGATCTGGTGCATCCGGGGGTAGGCAAGACAATGGCGCAGTTGTGGCAGGAGGCGCGGATTGATCAGGTGTTGGCCCCGGTTGCCTTTGAGTGGCGTGGGCTGCAGCTGACTCCCGCGTAAGCCTGTACCGGCCCTTTCGCGGCTAAAGCCGCTCCCACAGATACAGCGACAACCTCGAGAGCAACGCCGTACCTGTGGGAGCGGCTTTAGCCGCGAAAGGGCCGGTATGTTCAGCCGAGCTTGTAAGCCTCGAGCGCTTTCAGCCGCTCACCTTTGAGCGCTTCACCCAAGGCCTGGCCGGTCAGCCCTGCCTGCACCAATGGCTTGACATCCACTGCCCGCGCCGCCGCAGCTACCCCTCGCAGGTAGTCGGCCTGTGGATAACCCGCTTTGCCCTCGCCCAGCGCTGTCATCTCGCAAGCGATCAGGAAGTCTTCGAACCGCTGTGGCCGCCGGTACACATCGAACTTCTGCAACAGCTCCAGCAGTGCCGTGGCAGGCAGCTCCTTCGCCTGGTTGCCCAGCTTCAGGCACTCACCCGTCAGCAGCGCCAGCTCCTGGCACTCTCGCGGTGCCTTCAGGCGCTGGTTGATGGCTTTGATCGCGGCCGGTGTCAGCGACTGCAGCAGGCAGGCCCAGCGTACATGCAGGGGCTGTTCGTGCATCGCCGCCTGTTCCAGCGCCGCCAGGGCCTGGGGGGCGTCACCAAGCTCTGGCAGCAGCTCCTGCAGGGCCCCACAAGCATGCAGCACCTGGAAGAACACCTGCGGCTGTGCCTCCATCAGCGCCCGCTCGATTTCCTTCCAACTGCGCTCGGCGGTCAGCGCCTGCAGTTCGCCCGAGGCGCTGATCTGGCGCATCAGCTCAAGCGTCTCATCGGCAACCCGGAAACCCAGCGGCGCATAACGGGCAGCAAAGCGCGCAACACGCAGCACACGCAATGGATCTTCGGCGAATGCCGGGGAAACATGGCGTAAAAGGCGCTGGTCGAGATCGCTCTGGCCGTGATAGGGGTCGTACACCGTACCCGTCTCGTCCTCGGCCATCGCATTGATGGTCAGGTCACGGCGGATCAGGTCTTCTTCCAGGGTCACATCGGGGCTGGCGTGGAAGGTGAAGCCGCCGTAGCCTCGACCGCTCTTGCGCTCGGTGCGCGCCAGGGCATATTCCTCGCCGGTTTTCGGGTGCAGGAACACCGGGAAATCAGCGCCGACCGGACGAAAGCCCTTGGCGTGCATTTCCTCGACCGTGGCGCCGACCACCAGCCAGTCGATATCGCTGACAGGGCGGCCGAGCAGGCGGTCGCGCACGGCGCCGCCAACTTTGTAGATGTGCATGTGCAGCTCTCCATAACTGCCGACAGGATACCCTGTCGGCACTCATGGCGTGGCACTAGAGGTGGTGGATGACGGCCAGGTCCATGCGGCCGTAGTCGGCACTTTCGCCGTGCTCGCCGCGTGGTGGCATGTGGTGGGTCTTCATCACCTGCTCGCCCTGGACGGTCTCCAGGTGGATGTCGAAGCCCCACAGGCGGTGCAGGTGCTTGAGCACTTCGTCCGTAGAGTCGCCCAGCGGTTTGCGGTTGTGTTGCTGGTGACGCAAGGTCAGCGAGCGGTCGCCGCGACGGTCGACGCTCCAGATCTGCACGTTCGGTTCGCGGTTGCCCAGGTTGTACTGCGCCGCCAGTAGTTCGCGAATGGTCCGGTAGCCGGCCTCGTCGTGGATGGCAGGTACATACAGGTCGTCGCGCTGGTCGTCATCGAGGATGCTGAACAGCTTCAGATCGCGCATGACCTTCGGCGACAGGTACTGCAGGATGAAGCTCTCGTCCTTGAAGCTGCTCATGGCGAACTTGATGGTAGAAAGCCAGTCACTGCCGGCAATGTCGGGGAACCAGCGGCGATCTTCTTCGGTCGGGTTCTCGCACATGCGGCGTATGTCGGTGTACATCGCAAAGCCCAGTGCGTAGGGGTTGATGCCGTTATAGTAGGGGCTGTCGAAGCCGGGCTGGAACACCACGCTGGTGTGCGACTGCAGGAACTCCATCATGAAGCCTTCGGTGATCAGCCCCTCATCGTACAGGTCGTTCATCAGCGTGTAGTGCCAGAACGTCGCCCAGCCTTCGTTCATCACCTGGGTCTGGCGCTGCGGGTAGAAATACTGGGCGATCTTGCGCACGATGCGCACTACTTCACGTTGCCAGGGCTCTAGCAGCGGGGCGTTCTTCTCGATGAAATACAGGATGTTTTCCTGCGGTTCGGCGGGGAAGCGTGCATCATCGCGCTCGTTACCCTTGTCGGCACTCTTCGGAATGGTTCGCCACAGGTCATTGATCTGCCGCTGCAGGTGCTCCTCGCGCTCCTTCTGCCGCCGCCGCTCCTCTTCGGCGGAAATCGGATAAGGCCGCTTGTAACGGTCGACGCCGTAGTTCATCAGGGCATGGCAGGAGTCGATCAGGTCTTCCACGGCATCGATGCCATGGCGCTCTTCGCACTGGGCGATGTACTGCTTGGCGAACACCAGGTAGTCGATGATCGAACTGGCGTCGGTCCAGGTGCGGAACAGGTAGTTGCCCTTGAAGAAACTGTTATGGCCGTAGCAGGCATGGGCGATCACCAGTGCCTGCATGCACATGGTGTTTTCTTCCATCAGATAGGCGATGCACGGGTCGGAGTTGATCACGATCTCGTAGGCCAGGCCCATCTGGCCACGGCTGTAGGACTTCTCCGTGCTGAGGAACTGCTTGCCGTAGGACCAGTGGTGATAACCCAGCGGCATGCCGACCGAGGCGTAGGCGTCCATCATCTGCTCGGCGGTAATCACCTCGATCTGGTTGGGGTAGGTGTCCAGGGCGTAACGCTCGGCCAGGCGGCTGATTTCCCGGTCGTAGGTCTGGATCAGTTCGAACGTCCACTCGGACCCGGTGGAAATAGGTTGGCGTCTCTGTGCTCTGGCGGTCATGTGGCTAACCTGCGCTGGAAGAGTTCACGGAAGACCGGGTAGATATCGCCGGCCGATACCAACTGCTGCTGGGCGAACGTGTCGGGGAAGGCTTCGCCGATGCGCTCGTATTCGTACCACAGCGCCTGGTGTTCACGCGGGGTGATTTCAACGTAAGTGTAGTACTGCACATGCGGCATGATCTGCTTGGCCAGGATGTCGCGGCAGATCGGCGAGTCGTCGTTCCAGTTGTCGCCGTCGGAAGCCTGGGCGGCGTAGATGTTCCAGTCGCTGGCCGGGTAGCGTTCGGCCATGACCTCCTGCATCAGTTTGAGTGCGCTGGAAACGATGGTGCCGCCGGTTTCCCGCGAATAGAAGAATTCTTCCTCGTCGACTTCACGGGCGCTGGTGTGGTGGCGGATGAACACCACTTCGATGCGGTCGTAGTTACGCTTGAGGAACAGGTACAGCAGGATGAAGAAGCGCTTGGCGATGTCCTTGGTGGCCTGGGTCATCGAGCCGGACACGTCCATCAGGCAGAACATCACCGCCTTGGAGCTGGGGTTGGGCTGCTTGACCAGCAGGTTGTACTTGAGGTCGAAGGTGTCGAGGAAGGGCAGGCGGTTGATGCGTGCCTTCAGGCGCTCGATCTCGTGTTCGACTTCCTGGATATCGGTGAAGTTGTCTGGCTCCTCGACCTTCAGGCGGGCGAGTTCCTTCTGCGCTTCGCGCAGCAGTGCGCGGCTGCTGCCGGTCAGGGCGATACGCCGGGCATGGGCCGAACGCAGGGTGCGCACGATGTTGATGCGGGACGGGTTGCCTTCGTTGGCGATACCGGCGCGCACGGTCTTGAAGGTGTCGGCCCCGGTCAGGTGACGTTTGACCAGGTTGGGTAGCTCGAGGTCCTCGAACATGAACTCGAGGAATTCTTCCTGGGTGATCTGGAAGACGAAGTCGTCCATGCCTTCGCCGGAGTTGCCGGCCTTGCCTCGGCCGCTGCCACCGCCACCGCCTTGTGGCCTGGGGATGTGTTCACCGGCGGTGAATTCCTTGTTGCCTGGGTGCACGATGGTCTGCTTGCCCCCGCGACCATGGTGCAGCACCGGTTCGTCGATGTCGCGCCCCGGGATGCTGATCTGCTCGCCATGTTCCATGTCCATGATGGAACGGCGGCTAACCGCCTCTTCGACGGCTTTCTTGATGTGTTCGCGGTACCGCCGCAGGAAGCGCTGGCGGTTCACCGTGCTCTTGTTCTTGCCGTTCAGGCGTCGATCTATAACGTAGCTCATGGTCCCTCCGGTAGCTGGGAACAGCTGCACGCTTCAAGCTACGAGCTGCTGCGCGTAAAGGCAGCAAAGCAGCTGCCGCCGCCCAGGGCTGGCATAGCAGCCCTGGGCGCGCGGTGGGTAGCTTGTCGCTTTATTGCGATTTCCTGACCCGCAGGTACCATTCCGACAGCAGACGAACCTGTTTGTCGGTGTAGCCACGCTCCACCATCCGTGTGACGAAGTCGTTGTGTTTCTGTTGGTCCTCCTTGCTTGCCTTGGCGTTGAAGCTGATGACCGGCAGCAGGTCCTCGGTGTTGGAGAACATTTTCTTCTCGATCACCACCCGCAGCTTTTCGTAGCTCAGCCAGCTCGGGTTCTTGCCATTGTTGTTGGCCCGGGCACGCAGCACGAAGTTGACGATTTCGTTGCGGAAATCTTTCGGGTTGCTGATGCCTGCCGGCTTCTCGATCTTCTCCAGTTCTTCGTTGAGGGCGATACGGTTGAGGATTTCCCCGGTTTCCGGGTCGCGGTATTCCTGGTCCTGGATCCAGAAGTCTGCGTACAGCACGTAGCGGTCGAAGATGTTCTGGCCGTATTCGCTGTAGGACTCCAGATAGGCGGTCTGGATTTCCTTGCCGATGAACTCGATGTAGCGCGGGGCCAGGTACTCCTTCAGGTAGCGCAGGTAGCGTTCGCGCACCTCGGCCGGGAACTGTTCCTGCTCGATCTGCTGCTCCAGCACATACAGCAGGTGCACCGGGTTGGCGGCCACTTCATGCGGGTCGAAGTTGAACACCTTAGACAGGATCTTGAAGGCGAAGCGGGTCGACAGACCGTTCATGCCTTCGTCGACGCCGGCGGCATCGCGGTACTCCTGGATCGACTTGGCCTTCGGATCGGTGTCCTTGAGGTTTTCCCCATCGTACACCCGCATCTTCGAATAGATGTTGGAGTTTTCCGGCTCTTTCAGGCGCGATAGTACGGTGAACTGGGCGAGCATCTTCAGCGTGTCTGGCGCGCAGTGGGCCTTGGCCAGCGAACTGTTGATCAGCAGCTTGTCGTAGATCTTGATTTCGTCGCTGACGCGCAGGCAGTACGGCACCTTGACGATGTAGATCCGGTCGATGAACGCCTCGTTGTTCTTGTTGTTACGGAAGGTGTGCCACTCCGATTCGTTGGAGTGGGCCAGCAGAATCCCGGAGTAGGGGATGGCGCCGAGGCCTTCGGTACTGTTGTAGTTGCCTTCCTGGGTGGCGGTGAGCAACGGGTGCAGGACCTTGATCGGTGCCTTGAACATCTCGACGAATTCCATCAGGCCCTGGTTGGCCCGGCACAGCGCGCCCGAATAGGCATAGGCGTCGGCGTCGTTCTGCGGGAATTCCTCGAGCTTGCGGATATCCACCTTGCCGACCAGCGCCGAAATGTCCTGGTTGTTCTCGTCACCGGGTTCGGTCTTGGCGATGGCGATCTGGTTGAGGATCGACGGGTACAGCTTCACCACCTTGAACTTGCTGATGTCGCCGCCGAACTCCTGCAGGCGCTTGGTAGCCCAGGGCGACATGATGGTGTTCAGGTAGCGCCGCGGGATGCCGAACTCTTCCTCGAGAATGGCCCCGTCTTCGGTGGCGTTGAACAGGCCCAGGGGCGATTCGAATACCGGCGAGCCCTTGATGGCGTAGAACGGTACCTTTTCCATCAGCTGCTTGAGTTTTTCGGCCAGCGACGACTTACCGCCGCCCACCGGGCCCAGCAGATAGAGGATCTGTTTCTTTTCCTCCAGGCCTTGGGCGGCGTGGCGGAAGTAGGACACGATCTGGTCGATGCACTCTTCCATGCCATGGAAGTCGGCAAAGGCCGGATAGCGGCGGATAACCTTGTTGGAGAAGATTCGCGACAGTCTGGAGTTGGTGGAGGTGTCGATCAGCTCCGGCTCACCGATGGCCAGCAACAGCCGTTCGGCCGCCGATGCGTAGGCACTGCGATCCTCTTTGCACAGCTCGAGGTACTCCTGCAGCGAGAGTTCTTCCTGGCGCGTAGACTCGAAACGTTGTTGGAAGTGGCTAAAAATACTCATGACGTCACCTCGCTCGATACGTGGAGACGACGCCGGATCAGTCAGCTGATGCTGGCATGCAACCGGGGTTGCCGATTGCTGTATACCCCCCAGAACACCCTGTAACGCTACCGATGACCCGCACGCCGGTGTACCGGCTCTCCCCTTTTTCTGGATGGCCTGCGCTTAAGAATAGTTGGTTATCCGCAAGGTCAAGGGCGAGGGGCGGAGAAGTTGCGAACGACCGTTCGTCAGATAAGCCGCAAGCCCGCATGGGGCGCGGGCTGCAGTAAAAATGAAAAAATTATTCGGTAGTGCCCTGGGCGGTTTCGGCCGGGTAGGTGGCGCGCCACAGCTCAAAGCCGCCGTCGACGCTGTATACGTCCGAGAAGCCTTGGCCCACCAGATAGGCCGCAGCGCTCTGGCTGGAATTGCCGTGGTAGCACACCACCAGGGTTGGGGCATCGAGGTCGGCATTGCGGATGAACTCGGCGACCGAATGGTTATCCAGATGCTTGGCACCGGTGATGTGGCCGGCGGCAAAGGCCTGCGGGTCGCGAATGTCGACGACTACCGCACCTTGCGCGCGCAGGGCCAGGGCCTGTTCGGGAGGGATGCGCTTGAATTCGCTCATGGGTACGGCTTCCTTCAGGATTGATCGTTCAGTGTAGGCGTTTGGGTGGGGAGGCGTAAGTTGCCGTCGTCGCTGCAGTCACAGCGGTGGTATTCGCCGCTGTCGACGTTGTACAGGGTCATGGCACCGCCCCACACGCAACCGGTGTCCAGGGCGATGATGCCGGGCTCGTCGACCTGCCCCTGCAGGGCGGCCCAGTGGCCGAAGATGATCTTCACGTGGCGTGAGCGGCGGCCTTTGTGTGCGTACCAGGGCTTGTAGCCTTTGGGGGCGGTATCCAGGCCTTCCTTGCTCTTGAGGTCGAGCTTGCCCTCGGCGGTGCAGAAGCGCATGCGTGTGAGGTAGTTGGTGATGACCCGCAGGCGTTCGATGCCGCTGAGGTTCTTGCTCCACTTGTTCGGCTCGTTACCGTACATGCCGTCCAGGTACAGTTTCAGGCGCTCGTCGTCGCGCAGCACTTCCTCGACCTCGGCGGCCAACTCCAGGGCTTTGCCCAAGGTCCATTGCGGTGGAATGCCGGCGTGAACCAGGGCAATGCCACGGGGTTCGTCGTAATGCAGCAGCTTTTGCTGGCGCAGCCAGTCGAACAGCTGGTCGGCGTCCGGCGCTTCGATGATCTCGCGCAGGGTGTCGCTTTTCTTCAGGCGTTCGACGTTGTGCCAGGCGGCCAGCAGGTGCAGGTCATGGTTGCCCAGCACGCACACCAGCGACTGGCGGATCGAATAAAGGAAGCGCAGGGTTTCCAGTGACTCGGGGCCGCGGTTGACCAGGTCACCGACCAGCCACAGGCGGTCGACGGCGGGGTTGAAGTTGACCCGTTCGAGCAGGCACTTGAGTGGCTGCAGGCAGCCCTGCAGGTCACCGACGGCGTAGGTAGCCATCAGTGCAGCGCCCCGGGCACCGCCAGGCGGAAGGGGGCGATCTCGGCATCGAAGCGTTTGCCGTCTTCGGCGAACATCTGGTAGCTGCCCTGCATGGTGCCCACGCGGGTGCTGATGACCGCGCCGCTGCTGTAGGTATGGCTCTGGCCCGGGTCGATATTGGGCTGCTGGCCGACCACGCCGGCGCCACGCACCTCCTCGACCTCGCCGTCACCGTTGGTGATCAGCCAGTGGCGCGACAGCAGCTTGGCCTTGAGCGAGCCATTGTTCTGCACGGTGATGGTGTAGGCGAAAGCGAAACGACTGTTCTCGGGGTCGGATTGTTCTTTGAGGTAGCGGGTCACGACGCTGACGTCGATCTGATAGCGGGGGTCGGACATGCAAGGGCCTTGGGCGAACTGACGCAATAATGCAGTCTAGGCCATTGAGAGGGGGAAGGGCCAGCGGTGAGGGGCTTGGGGATTTGTGTTGTCTGTCCCGGCCCTTTCGCGGGTAAACCCGCTCCCACCTGGCCGGCATGGGTTTCAAGGCATGCACAGCACCTGTAGGAGCAGCCTTGTGCTGCGAAGAGGTCATTACTGTCGAAGAAATTTTTTGCCCTACTGGTTTCTTCGCAGCACAAGGCTGCTCCTACAAGGTACTGCGCAGATTTTGAGGGCTGTGGAGTACCTGTGGGAGCCGGCTTGCCGGCGATAGGGCCGGTACAGGAGATATCAGGCTTGTTGGTCAGCCAACTGGTCAGCCAGGCGCACGAAGGCGGCCAGGTCCAGCTGTTCAGGGCGGAGGCTGCCGTCCACGCCGGCAGCTTCGATGGCCGCGCTGTCGAGCAGGCCTTTCATGGTGTTGCGCAGTGTCTTGCGGCGCTGGTTGAAGGCTTCGCGTACCACCTGCTCCAGCAGCTTTGCGTCCTTGGCCGGGTACGGCAGCACTTCGTGCGGCACCAGGCGGACGATGGCCGAGTCCACTTTCGGCGGCGGGTTGAAGGCGCCAGGGCCAACGTTGAACAGGTGTTCGACCCGGCAGTGGTACTGCACCATGATCGACAAACGCCCCCAGTCACCACCGCCAGGACCGGCGGCCATGCGCTCGACCACTTCCTTCTGCAACATGAAGTGCATGTCGCGGATCAGCCCGGCATGGCTGAGCAGGTGGAAGATCAGTGGGGTGGAGATGTTGTAGGGCAGGTTGCCCACCACCTTGAGGCTGCGCGGTGGCACGCCCAGCTGGTTGAAGTCGAACTTCAGGGCGTCGCCCTGGTGCAGGCGGAAATTGCTGCGGCCGGCAAACTTGTGCTGCAGGATCGGCACCAGGTCCTTGTCCAGTTCCACCACGTCCAGCTGTGCCCCGCTGCCCAGCAGGCCTTCGGTCAGGGCGCCCTGGCCGGGGCCGATTTCCAGCAGATGTTCGCCGGCCTTGGCGTTGATGGCACGCAGGATGCGGTCGATGATGCCGGCGTCGTGCAGGAAGTTCTGGCCGAAGCGCTTGCGCGCCCGGTGTTGGTATTGCTCGTTCATGGTCGGTTCTCGGCCATCTGGTAGGCGGTTTCCAGCGCGACGCGCAGGCTGCCGGTGTCGACCTTGCCGGTGCCGGCCAGGTCCAGGGCGGTGCCGTGGTCGACCGACGTGCGGATGATCGGCAGGCCCAGGGTCACGTTGACCGCAGCGCCGAAGCCTTTGTACTTGAGTACAGGCAGGCCCTGGTCGTGGTACATCGCCAGCACCGCATCGCAGTGCTCCAGATATTTGGGGGTAAACAGGGTATCGGCCGGCAGCGGCCCGCGCAGGTCCATGCCTTCGGTGCGCAGGCGGGCCAGGGTCGGCTCGATGATGTCGATTTCCTCGCGGCCCAGGTGGCCGCCCTCGCCCGCGTGCGGGTTGAGGCCGCACACCAGGATGCGCGGGTTGGCAATGCCGAACTTGTCGCGCATGTCGGCATGCAGGATACGGGTTACACGCTCGACGCGCTCGGCAGTGATGGCGTCGGCAATGTCGCGCAGCGGCAGGTGTGTGGTCACCAGGGCCACACGCAGGCCACGGGTGGCCAGCATCATCACCACTTGCGCGGTGTGGGTCAGCTCGGCAAGGAATTCGGTATGCCCGGAGAAGGCGATACCGCTTTCGTTGATCACGCCCTTGTGTACAGGGGCGGTGATCATCCCGGCGAAGTGCCCGTCCAGGCAGCCTTGCCCGGCACGGGTCAGGGTTTCCAGCACGAACGCGGCATTCGCCTTGTCGAGCTGGCCCGGCACTACCGGGGCCGCCAGGGGGGTATCCCAGACGTACAGGCTACCCGCTGGCGCCGGCTGCTCGGGCCACAGGCCCGGCGCTACCGGCAGCAGGTTGACGGCCAGCCCCAGCTGCGTGGCCCGCTCGGCGAGCAGGTCACGGCTGGTGATGGCGATCAGGGGGTGGGGCTGGGCGTCTGCGGCGAGCAGCAGGCACAGGTCGGGGCCTATGCCGGCCGGCTCGCCGGGGGTGACGGCGAAGCGCAGGGGCTTCACTGGGCGGCCTGGTCAGCGCCAGGCAGCTTGATTTCAACGTAGGCCTCGTCGCGGATCTGGCGCAGCCAGGTCTGCAGCTCTTCGTCGTACTTGCGGTTGCGCAGTACGTTCATGGCCTGCTGCTCACGAGCCTGCTCGGTGCTGTCGGTGGCGCGACGGCCCAGCACTTCCAGGACATGCCAGCCGTACTGAGTCTTGAACGGACGGGTGACTTCGCCTTGGGCGGCGTTGGCCATCTGCTCGCGGAACTCCGGTACCAGGCTGTTCGGGTCAACCCAGTTGAGGTCGCCGCCGTTGAGCGCCGAACCCGGGTCTTCCGAGAAGCTCTTGGCCAGCTCGCCAAAGTCTTCGCCGTTCTTGATGCGCTCGTACAGGCGCTCGGCCAGTTGCTCGGTAGCAGCCTCGCTGCGGATCTCGCTAGGCTTGATCAGGATGTGGCGAACGTGCACTTCGTCACGCAGCACGTTCTCGCTACCACCGCGCTTCTCCTCGAGCTTGAGAATGATGAAGCCGTTGGGGATGCGGATAGGCTGGGTAATTTCGCCAACCGGCATGCTGCTGAGCATCTTGGCGAAGTCTGGTGGCAGCTGGCCGGCTTTACGCCAGCCCATCTCGCCGCCTTCCAGGGCGTTTTCGCTGGCGGAGCGGGCAATGGCCATCTGGCCGAAGTCCGCGCCCTGCTTGAGCTGCTGGTACACATCGCCAACCTGGCGCGCGGCGGCCTGGATGGCTTCCGAGTTGGCCGCTTCCGGGGTCGGGATCAGGATGTTGGCCAGGCGGTACTCTTCCGACATCTGCATCTTGCCAAGGTCGGAGTTGAGGAAGTTCTTCACTTCCTGCTCGGACACCTGGATACGCTCGGCCACGCGGCGCTGGCGCACGCGGCTGATGATCATCTCGCGCTTGACCTGCTCGCGGGCGTCGTCGAACGACATGCCGTCACGGGCCAGGGCGGCGCGGAACTGGTCCAGCGACATGCCGTTGCGCTGGGCAATGGTGCCCATGGCCTGGTTCAGTTCTTCGTCGGTGATGCGGATGCCGGAGCGCTCGCCGATCTGCAGTTGCAGGTTCTCGACGATCAGACGTTCCAGTACCTGCTGGTCCAGCGCACCGGCAGGCGGCATGCCGCCGCCACGCTTGGCGATGGTTTGCTGGACCTCGCGGACACGCTGGTCCAGCTGGCTTTGCATGACCACGTCGTTGTCGACGATGGCCACCACGCGATCAAGAGGTTGCACCGCGGCATGCACCGCGCCACTCAGCAATGCAACGCCCAGCAACGCCGGGCGCAGTCGATCAATAAGCTTGGTCTTCACGTTCACGATAACCTTGAATGCCTTCGTCGAGGAAAGACTCGACCTTGTTGCCGACTACACCACCGAGGCCTTTCAGCACGATCTGAAGGAAGATGCCGTGGTCGCCTTTTTCGTTCTGCGGCAGGGCTTGGCTGAAGTCGTCGTAGTCGATCCAGTAACGGTTGATCAGACGCAGCTTCCAGCAGCAGTTGTCGTACTCGAAACCGCCCATGGCTTCCAGGGTGCGATTGCGGTTGTAGTCGTGCTGCCAGCGAGCGATGACGCTCCACTGCGGAACGATCGGCCAGATGACGGAGAAGTCATGCTGCTGGATCTTGTAGTAGTCCTTGATAAAGTTAGGTTGTCCTTCAACTCCATAGTTACCACCGCCTACTACCCACTGACCGGTGGCCGAGTCGTAAGCAATGGTGTCGTTACGGTAGCGATAACCGAGGTTAACCACTTTGTTCGGGTTGTCTTCAGGCTGGTAGTGGAACATCGCGCTGCCTGAGCGGGTGCTGCGGCTGTCCGGGTCCCAGTTGAAGTCTGAGTTGAAGCGCCAGTCGCGGTTGAAGAAGTAGTTGTACACCAGCGCGTACGGCGACACGTCTGACTGCGAGTCGCTGCGGGTGCGGTAGTCGATACCCGGCAACTGGACTTTGCGATCCTTGAAGTAGTACGCCTGACCGATGCTGAAGTTCTGGCGCTCGAAACCGTTTTCTTCGATCCAGCGAGTCGTCACGCCCAGCGACAGTTTGTTCTCGTCGCCGATACGGTCAGTACCGCTGAAGCGGTTTTCACGGAACAGGGAGTCGTAGCTGAACAGCGTTTCACCCGAGTCGAACAGTGGAATGTCCATCTGGTCCTTGTACGGGACATAGAGATAGAACAGGCGCGGTTCGAGGGTCTGCTTGTAGTTCGTGCCGAACAGGGAAGTGTTGCGATCGAAGTACAGGCCACTGTCGACGCTGAAGATAGGAATATCACGGTTCTGGGTGCTCGAGAAATCACCGCGCAGGTCGCGGGTGGCTTGCGAGGCGTTGGCAAGGTCGGCCTTGCCTTCGCTGTCCAGGTCCAGGTCGTAATTGGTGTACATGTAGGTCAGCTTCGGCTTGAGGTAGCCATAGCTGGCCTCCATCGGCAGGCTGATGGACGGCGCGAGGTTAAGGCGGGTGCCGTTGGCCCTTGCGAGACCAAAGATGTTCTCATCAAGACGTTGGCCGTTGGGCCCGGCAGTGGTGTCCAGTACCCCGTCTTCGTTGAACACCGGGCCTGTCTTTAAATCGCGATCAAAGCGCACGGCTTCGGTGTTGTAGCTGAAGTCGAGACCGCCCGGGTGGTACGGCAGCATGCCATTGAAGGTAATCTGCGGCAGGCGATCATACGGCGTGATTTGCGAGATGGTCGCCATCTCGTAGGCATGCACGTTCAACCGCGCGGTATAGCTGTCACCGCGATAGGTCAGTGCACCCTGCTGGTTCAGCACGTCCTGGGTTTCAACACCAATCTGGTCGGTTTCCAGATCCTGGAAGTAGAACGGATCGCTGATGTCGGTGTAGTCCACCTCGGCCATCAGGCGCTCGTCCAGCCCGCCCTTGTGCTGCCAGTTGACCATCCAGCGCTGCTCTTTGTAGTCAGTCTGCTCTTTGCGGTCGTCGTTCTTGTCGTTGAGGTACGCGCCACCGAACTGGCCTTCGCTGGAAGGCGTCAGGTAGCGGAACTCGCCTTCCATCAGCAGGCCGCGCTTGGTCATGTAGCGCGGGTACAACGTGGCGTCGTAGTTCGGCGCCAGGTTGAAGTAGTACGGCGTGACCAGCATGAAGCCGGTGTCGCTGGTGCTGCTGAACGATGGCGGCAGGAAGCCGGACTGGCGACGGTCGTCGATCGGGAAGTAGATGTACGGTGTGTAGAACACCGGGAAATCCTTGACCCGCAGCGTAACGTTGGTCGCGGTACCGAAACCGGTGGCCGGGTTCAGGGTGATGTTGTTGCCCTTCAGCTGCCAGGCGTTGCTGCCCGGTTCGCAGGTGGTGTACGTACCGTCCTTGAGGCGGATGATAGCGTTCTCGCCACGCTTGGCGTACAGGGCACTGCCGCGGATGTGCGACTTGTGCATCACGTATTCGGCGTTGTCGACCTGGGCTTCGCCCGTGTCGAGCTGGATCTGTGCCTCGTCACCGACCACCAGCGAACCGTTGTCACGGATCTTGACGTTGCCCTTGAGCTCGCCACGGTTTTCGGTCTGGTAGAGGTTGGCCTCGTCGGCCTCGGCCTGCATGCTGCCCTGGCGCATCACCACGTCACCGGCGAGGGTAGCGATCTGCTGCTCCTGCTGGTACTTGGACACCTTGGCGTTGATGTAGGTCGGCGACTCGTCCTTCGGCGTGGTGTCGGCCATGCCCGGGCGGGTTGGTTCGATGTAGGCGCCACCGCAGTACGGGCCGGTTTCGGCCAGCTGTGCGGCAGTGAGCTTTTCACGCGGAACCCAGTCCAGGTGGCTGTAGTCTTCGCTACGCGACTTCAGGCCACGGCCCTTGGCCTCGGTGACCAGCATCGGCCGGTCCGCGGTTTCGCCTTCGCTCGCGGCTTCGGTGCCGGTGCTGACAGCAGCACCCTCATGCACCGGGCGCGGCGGCAGGTTGTTGGCTGGGGTCTTGGGCTTGCAGTCCCAACCACCGGAGGCGGACACTTGGCAGTCGAACTGTTCGGCTGCCACCACGTAAGACGTGGCCAGAGGTTGCAGGGCCAGCAAACCGCCGGTTACCAGCAACGGAAACTTTCTACGAAACGCGGGGGATTTCAATGCCATCTTATTAGTCCGGGCTTCCTGCGTGCCATCTGCCCGCGTGTGGGGCCGCACGCCTCTCGATGGTCTGAAAAAGATGCTGGATAATAAAGCATGACCCGCTTGACGGCTAGGGCCGTCGGAGACCCTTGTAATGCCTGAACACGATGTACGCCTGCAACAACTGACGGTCTGGCTCGATGAGCAGCTCAATGATCTTTTCCGGAAAAACGCCTGGGGCGAAGTGCCCGCAGGCAGCCTGACCGCGGCCAGCAGCGATGCCAGCTTCCGTCGTTACTTTCGCTGGCAGGGCGCCGGCCACAGCTTCGTGATCATGGATGCACCACCTCCGCAGGAAAACTGCCGACCGTTCGTCGCCATCGACCACTTGCTGGCCAGCGCCGGCGTGCACGTGCCGCTGATCCATGCCCAGGACCTGGAGCGTGGCTTCCTGCTACTGGGTGACCTGGGCCACCAGACATACCTTGATATCATTGATGCCAACAACGCCGACGGCCTGTTCGCCGATGCCATCGACGCGCTGCTGGCGTTCCAGCGCCTGCCGATGGCCCCGCCGTTGCCCAGCTACGACGATGCGCTGCTGCGCCGTGAAGTCGAGTTGTTCCCGGAGTGGTACGTGGGCCGTGAGCTTGGCCTGACCTTCAGCGATGCCCAGAAAGCCACCTGGCAACGAATCAGCCAGCTGCTGATCGACAGCGCATTGGCCCAGCCCAAGGTACTGGTGCACCGCGACTACATGCCGCGCAACCTGATGCAGAGCACGCCCAACCCCGGCGTGCTGGACTTCCAGGATGCCGTGTACGGCCCGGTCACCTACGACATCACCTGCCTGTTCAAGGACGCCTTCCTCAGCTGGCCGCAGGCGCGGGTCGAAGGCTGGCTGCGCGACTACTGGCAGAAGGCGCAGGCTGCCGGCATCCCGGTGCAGGCCGACTTCGAGGCGTTCCAGCGTGCCAGCGACCTGATGGGTGTGCAGCGCCACCTGAAGGTGATCGGCATCTTCGCCCGTATCTGCCACCGCGACGGCAAACCCCGTTACCTGGGCGACGTGCCGCGCTTCTTCGCCTATATAGAAGAAGTGATCAGCCGCCGGCCCGAATTGGCGGAGCTGGGTGAGCTGATTGCCGAGCTGCAGGCCGGAGCGCGTGCATGAAGGCAATGATTTTGGCAGCGGGCAAAGGCGAGCGCATGCGCCCGCTGACCCTGCACACCCCCAAGCCGCTGGTCCCGGTCGCCGGCCAGCCACTGATCGAATATCACCTGCGGGCCCTGGCTGCGGCGGGCGTCTCCGAGGTGGTGATCAACCATGCCTGGCTCGGCCAGCAGATCGAGGACCACCTGGGTGACGGCAGCCGTTTCGGCCTGAGCATCCGCTATTCGCCCGAAGGCGAGCCGCTGGAAACCGGCGGTGGCATCTTCAAGGCCCTGCCATTGCTGGGTGACGCGCCGTTCCTGTTGGTGAACGGCGATGTCTGGACCGACTACGACTTCGCGCGCCTGCTGGCTCCCCTGCAAGGCCTGGCCCATTTGGTGCTGGTCGATAACCCAGGCCATCACGGCCGCGGCGACTTCCGCCTGGTGGGCGAGCGGGTGGTCGATGGTGATGATGGCCCTGGCACGCTGACCTTCAGCGGCCTTTCGGTGCTGCACCCGGCGCTGTTCGAAGGCTGCCAGCCTGGCGCCTTCAAGCTGGCGCCGTTGCTGCGCCAGGCCATGGCTGCGGGCCAGGTCAGTGGCGAGCACTACCGGGGTCACTGGGTTGATGTCGGTACGCTCGAACGCCTGGCCGAGGCCGAGCGCCTGATCGGCGAGCGCGCCTGACATGTGGTGGCCAAGCACGGTGATTGGTGCCGGTGCCGGCTTTGCCGTTGCCAGCATCCCCGGGGCCTTGCTCGGCGCGTTGCTCGGCCAGGCCATGGACCGCCGCCTGCGTTTGCAGGGCTGGGAGGACATGCGCGAACGCCTGGGCGGGCGCCCGGCCTTGCAGGACGACGAGTTACTGTTCGTGATGCTCGGGCGCCTGGCCAAGTGCGATGGCCGGGTGGGCGAGCAGCATATCCAGCAGGCGCGCCAGGAGATGGTGCGCCTGGACCTGGCCGAAGCGGCCCGGCTGCGTGCGATTGCCGCGTTCAACCGTGGCAAGGCGGGCAAGGACCGACTGAGTGGGCACCTGCGGCGCATTCGCCAGCAGCCGCATGCAGCCGAAGGTACCCTGCGTGCCTGTTGGCGCATGGTCTGGGCCGACGGCAAGATGGGCAACAAGGAGCGTGAACTGCTGCTGGATTGGGGGCAGAAACTGGGCCTGAGCCGGCGGCAGGTGCAAGCCATGTCGCTGGAGTACGAACCACGCAAGGCGGCGGGGCCGGAAGGGGTCGCCATGACCTATGCGGCGGCGTTGCGCTTGCTGGCGGTCGAGGCGGATACCGATGCCGACAAGGTCAAGCAGGCGTATCGTCGGCTGGTCAGCCGGCACCACCCGGACAAGCTGGCGGGCACTGGTGCCAGTGAGGCGCAGGTGCGTGAAGCGACCGAGCGGACCCGGGAGTTGCATCAGGCCTATGCAATGATCCGTAAGCGGCGCGGCCTGTAAAAGCGGGGGCGCTTCGCACCCCTTTCGCGACACAAGGCCGCTCCCACAAGTACAGCGCAGCCCTCGGGTTTTGCGCGGCACCTGTGGGAGCGGCCTTGTGTCGCGATAGGGCCGCAAAGCGGCCCCAGCATTCCTGGATCAACCCTGCGGGTTCATCCACCCCCGCACCCGGCGGAACAGTTGCTCCTGCTCGGCCACCTTGTTCCCCGGCATGGCAATCAGCGACAACTGCCGGTACTGGCTGTCCTTCTGCCGCTTGCTGGCCTGCAGGCGCTGCGCGGCAGCATTGCGGTCAGCGCTGCGGGTGGCGTAGTAGATGTCGGCAGTCGGCACTTTCAAGGTCGGCGCCAGGCTTTCCAGGTCATGCTCCACCCGCGCCGGTGTCTGCGCGGCAACCATCACCAGTTTCTGCACCTGCGGTGGCTGTTTCTCGCTCAGGTAGCGGGCCGCCCAATACGCGCCGCTGCCATGGCCGATCAGCACGATGCTGCGGGCGTTGTGCTGCTGGGCAAAGGCCACCGCAGCATCCAGGCGGGCGAAAATGCGCTCGGCATCGGCCGGGTCGGTTTGCTCGCTGGCCTGTTTGGCGTCAGTGCTTTCCGCGGTGTCGGCATCGGCTGCGGTGGCCTGGGCGACGTTGGCATTGGCATCGGCCGGCACGTCCTTGGCCGGGGCGCTTTCGCCGTTGTCTGGCTGCGGCTCGGCAGCCGGCTTGGCCTCGATCCGCGCCTGCGGGCTGTCGGCAAGCAGGTCGGGCAGGCTGATGCTCAGGCTGTGCCAGCCGATATCGGGGAACTTCTGCCGCAGCGGGCCGACCGCATTTGGCCAGTCAGCCGTTTCGCCAGCCCCCGGGACGATGATAACCGCCCCCTGCGGGTCGCTGTCGTTGGCCGGTTTCCACAGGGCCAGGAAGCTGTCGGCACCGGCCTGGAGGGTCTGCTGTTCGGCCTTGGGCACCAGCCGCTCCAGCGCCTGGGCGTCCTCCTGGCTGCGCTCCAGCAGCGGCGGGCGAGGGGCTTGGGCAGCGGGTGCCTCGGTGGTGGTGGATGGTTTTTCGGCATCGGCGGCCAGGGCGCCGAGTGGAAGGATCGAGGCCAGGCAGCACATTGCCAGCGTCGTGCGATAAAGTGTGGACATGAGTCAACCCAGGGCCAGAATGATACCGGCAGCCTAATAGTATTTGCCCGTGACGGCCATGCTGCATGGCCGCCTTGCCAAGACGAGCGTGTAGATGAAGCGAGTGCGTCGCCTGTTGGTTATCGGCTGCTTTTGGCTGCCCTTGATTGCATTGGCCAGTCCCGAAGCGGTGCCCACGGTTGCCTTGGAACCGGCCCAGCAGCAATGGCTGGATACACACCGCAGCCTGCGTGTCGGCCTGGTGTTGCAGGCGCCCTACGCTCAGTTCGACCGGCGCCTGCAGCAGCTGTACGGGGCCAACGTGGAACTGGTGAGCAGCCTGGCGCAGGCGCTGCGGCTGGACCTTACCTGGCGCAACTTCGCCGACCAGGCCAGCCTCGAGCATGCCCTACAGGCCGGCGAAATCGACTTTGCCCCGGGGCTTACCCAGACCCCCGCCAGCCTGCGTTTGTGGCTGTTCAGCGACCCTTACATGCGCGTGCCGCAACTGGTGGTTGGGCCGCGCACCGGGACCATGGCCGTGGAACTGGAAACGCTCGAGGCCGAGCAGCGGGTGGCGGTGCGCATGCCCAGCCAGCTGGCGGACTACCTGCGTGGCAACTACAGCAACCTCAACCTGCAAGGGGTGCCCAACGAGCGCGAGGCCCTGCAACTGGTGGTGGGCGGCCAGGCCAGTTTCGCAGTGCTGGACGAAGCCCAGCTCAGCCGCCTGTCGCGCGAAAGCGAGTTCGGCGAGCTGGCGGTGGTCGGCGATATCGGCCTGCCGCAACTGTTGCGCATCGGTTCGCGGCGCGACTGGCCACTGCTGGCCGATGTGCTCGAGCGTGGCCTGCAGACGCTGCCGGCCAAGGAACTGGAGCAACTGCACCAGCGTTGGCTGCAGCCAAAGTACCCACGCCTGAGCGAGTCGACGGGGTTCTGGCAGAACCTGGCCCTGCTGTTCGGCATGCTGCTGTTGTGCGTGCTGGCCACCCTGGTGTGGCAGCGTCGGCAGCAGCGCCAGCTGGAGCGCAGCCTGCTGGCCACGCGCGAAAGCCTGGTGGAGCGGCAGGTGCGCGAAGAAGCGTTGCGCCTGAGCCAGTTCGCCATCGACCAGAGCACGGTGGGCATCCTCTGGGTCAACTGGGACAGCCACGTACGCTACGCCAACCATGCCGCCGAGCGCATGCTGGGCTATGGCGAAGGCGCGCTGCTGGAGCGGCCGCTGAGCGACTTTGAACCCAGCCTGACCATGGACCGCTGGCTGGAGCTGTGGAAGGGCGCGCGCACCGGGGCGGGCGGTGTCGGCCAGTTCGAGACGCAGTGCCGCCGGGCTGACCACAGCCTGCTGCCGGTCGAGCTGTCGCTGAGTTTTCTGCGCTTTCGTGATTCCGAGTACCTGGTGGTTTACCTCGCCGACGTTACCGAGCGCCACCGCGCCCTTGCGGCCCTGCGCGAAAGCGAGGCGCGGCTCAAGGGCATTGCCGGCAACGTGCCGGGGTTGGTGTTCCGCCTGGAGCGCGACCCGGCCGAGGGCGACCTGGAATTCCCCTACATCAGCGAGGGCAGCGAGGCCTTGGTGGGCTATTCGCCCAGCGAGATCCAGCACCCGCAGATGGGCCTGCGCAATCTGGTACATCCCGAGGACCGCGCCGATTACCACCGAGTGCAGGACCTGGCCCTGGCCAGTGACCAGGACTGGTCCTGGCAGGGGCGCATCCTCACCCGCCAGGGTGAACAGCGCTGGGCCGACATCAAGGCCAGCACCCGGCGCCTGGGCAACGGCCAGGTGGTGTGGGACGGCGTGGTTTGGGACATCACCCAGGGCAAGCGGGCCGAGTTGGCGCTGGCCAGGTCCCAGGAGCAACTGCGCGAACTGTCGGCCCACCTGGAGAGCGTGCGAGAGGAAGAAAAGGCCCGCATTGCCCGGGAAGTGCACGATGAACTGGGGCAGATGCTGACCGTGCTCAAGCTGGAGGTGTCAATGTGCGAGCTGGCTTTCGCCGAGCTGGACCCGGGCCTGAACGAGCGCCTGACCAGCATGAAACGCCTGATCGCCCAACTGTTCCAGCTGGTGCGCGACGTGGCCACCGCCTTGCGCCCGCCGATTCTCGATGCCGGCATCGCCTCGGCCATCGAATGGCAGGCGCGGCGCTTTGAAGCACGCACGCAGATCCCCTGCCTGGTGCAAGTACCGGATAATCTGCCAGCATTGAGCGATGCCAAGGCCACCGGGCTGTTCCGTATCCTCCAGGAGGCGCTGACCAACGTGATGCGCCATGCCCAGGCGCACAGCGTGGAGATCGAACTGGTGCGTGAGCACGGGCAATTGCGCATGACCGTCAGCGATGACGGCCAGGGCTTTTTCCGCGACCAGCCCCGGCCCACCTCGTTCGGCCTGGTAGGGGTGCGTGAGCGGGTGCTGATGCTGGGCGGCAGCATGGCGCTGGACAGTGAACCGGGCGAAGGCACCAGCCTGAGCGTGGCCATACCGTTGGAGTAGGAGAGCGATCGTGATTCGAGTGCTGGTGGCCGAAGACCACACCATTGTCCGTGAGGGCATCAAGCAGTTGATTGGCCTGGCCAAGGACATGCAGGTGGCGGGGGAGGCCGGTAACGGCGAGCAGTTGCTGGAAACCCTGCGCCACACGCCGTGCGAGGTGGTACTGCTGGATATCTCGATGCCGGGTGTGAATGGCCTGGAGGCGATCCCGCGGATCCGCGCGTTGCACGACGCCCCGGCGATCCTGATGCTGTCGATGCACGATGAAGCGCAGATGGCGGCGCGGGCGCTGAAGGCCGGGGCGGCGGGCTATGCCACCAAGGACAGCGACCCGGCGCTGTTGCTGACCGCGATTCGCCGGGTTGCCGCTGGCGGGCGTTATATCGACCCGGCTCTGGCCGACCGCATGGTCTTCGAAGTGGGCCTGACGGAGTCGCGGCCGTTGCACACGCTGCTGTCCGAGCGGGAGTTTTCGGTGTTCGAACGCCTGGCCCAGGGCGCCAACGTCAACGACATCGCCCAGCAGCTGGCGCTGTCGAGCAAGACCATCAGCACCCACAAGGCGCGCCTGATGCAGAAGCTGAAAGTGAACTCGCTGGCTGAGCTGGTGAAGTACGCGATGGAGCACAAGCTGGTCTGATTGCGACATGCGCTTCCTGCCGCCTGTAGCGAATCCCTGTGGGAGCGGGTTTACCCGCGAAAGGGCCTGACCTGCCATCTGCGGTGCCTGGGCCGGCCTCTTCGCGGGTGAACCCGCTCCCACACGGGCGCGCCGGAGGGCTGAGGGAAGTATTCCAAACCCGCCATCTTTGTAGGGGAATCCCTACAACAAATCTTCCATCCGGATGATGGCATTCTCTCAGCACCCCCGATTTTCCGGCGCTTGCCGCTTGTCTAGTCTTTGCCTACGCAGTCATCCAACAAGAAGGTGCAGGCATGAGCGAGGCGAAGTCGAACGCTGCAACCAGCGAAACGCTGGTCAGCTTCCGTGGTGTGCAGAAGAGCTACGACGGCGAGTCGCTGATCGTCAAAGACCTCAACCTGGATATTCGCAAGGGCGAGTTCCTCACCCTGCTTGGCCCGTCCGGCTCGGGCAAGACCACCAGCCTGATGATGCTGGCCGGCTTCGAAACCCCCACCGCCGGTGAAATCCAGCTGGCCGGGCGTTCGATCAACAACGTGCCGCCGCACAAGCGCGACATCGGCATGGTGTTCCAGAACTACGCGCTGTTCCCGCACATGACCGTGGCCGAGAACCTGGCCTTCCCGCTGACCGTGCGCAACCTGAGCAAGACCGACATCAGCGAGCGGGTCAAGCGGGTGCTGAACATGGTCCAGCTCGATGCCTTCGCCAAGCGTTACCCCGGCCAGCTTTCCGGCGGCCAGCAGCAGCGTGTGGCCCTGGCCCGCGCACTGGTGTTCGAGCCGCAGCTGGTGCTGATGGACGAACCGCTGGGCGCGCTGGACAAGCAGCTGCGCGAGCACATGCAGATGGAGATCAAGCACATCCACCAGCGCCTGGGCGTGACCGTGGTGTACGTGACCCACGACCAGGGCGAAGCGCTGACCATGTCCGACCGGGTGGCCGTGTTCCATCAGGGCGAAATCCAGCAGATCGCCGACCCACGCACGCTGTACGAAGAACCCTGCAATACCTTCGTCGCCAACTTCATCGGCGAGAACAACCGCATCAATGGCACCTTGCTGGCCAGTGATGGCAAGCGCTGCCAGGTGCAGTTGCCACGTGGCGAGCGGGTCGAGGCGCTGGCGGTGAATGTCGGCCAGGCCGGCGAGCCGGTGACCCTGTCGATCCGCCCGGAGCGCGTGCGCCTGAACGGCCACAGCGAAAGCTGCGTGAACCGCTTCTCGGGCCGGGTGGCCGAATTCATTTACCTGGGCGACCACGTGCGGGTGCGCCTGGAAGTTTGCGGCAAGGGCGACTTCTTCGTGAAACAGCCGATTGCCGAGCTCGACCCGGCCCTGGCCGTGGGCGATGTGGTACCGCTGGGCTGGGAGGTGGAGCACGCCCGCGCGCTCGATCCTATTGCCGAAGCCCATTGATGGATTGCTTCACCAACCCTGTACTGTGGAGAGAATAATAATGCGCAAGCAGTTGAAACTGACCGCCCTGGCCCTGGGGCTGTTCGCCGCTGGCCAGGCCATGGCCGCAGACCTCACCGTGGTCTCGTTCGGCGGTGCCAACAAGGCGGCCCAGGTCAAGGCGTTCTACGAACCGTGGGAGAAGGCCGGCAAGGGCAGGATCGTCGCAGGCGAGTACAACGGCGAGATGGCCAAGGTCAAAGCCATGGTCGACACCAAGAGCGTGTCCTGGAACCTGGTGGAAGTCGAGTCGCCAGAACTGGCCCGCGGCTGTGACGAGGGCATGTTCGAAGAACTCGACCCGGCCCTGTTCGGTAATGAGGCCGACTACGTGCCGGGTGCCATCCAGCCATGCGGCGTGGGCTTCTTCGTATGGTCCACGGTGCTGGCCTACAACGCCGACAAGCTGAAGACCGCACCGACCAGCTGGGCCGATTTCTGGGATACCAAGAAATTCCCGGGCAAGCGCGGCCTGCGCAAGGGCGCCAAGTACACCCTGGAATTCGCCCTGATGGCCGACGGCGTGGCGCCGAAGGACGTGTACCAGGTGCTGGGCACCAAAGAGGGCGTGGACCGCGCCTTCAAGAAGCTCGACGAACTCAAGCCAAGCATCCAGTGGTGGGAAGCCGGCGCCCAGCCGCCGCAGTACCTGGCCTCGGGTGACGTGGTCATGAGCTCTGCCTACAACGGCCGCATCGCTGCGGTGCAGAAAGAGAGCAACCTGAAGGTGGTGTGGAACGGCGGCATCTACGACTTCGACGCCTGGGCCATCCCGAAAGGCGCCAAGGATGCCGAGGAAGCGAAGAAATTCATCGCCTTCAGCGTGCAGCCCGAGCAGCAGAAGACCTACTCCGAGAACATCGCCTACGGCCCGGCCAATTCCAAGGCCGTGAGCCTGCTGTCGGACGCGGTGAAGAAGGACATGCCGACCACGCCTGAAAACATCGCCAACCAGGTGCAGATCGACGTGGCCTTCTGGGCTGACAACAGCGAGCAGCTGGAGCAACGCTTCAACGCCTGGGCGGCGAAGAAGTAAACGACCAGTGTGTGGGGCTGCATTGCAGCCCCCATTTCAGCCTGTATCGCGGAGTTCGCCATGGCCATTGCAGTGCCCCTCAAAGAAGGCGCAGGTCCAAGTCTCAAGCAGCGCCTCAAGCACGCCGAGCGGGTCAACCGCTGGAAGGCGCAGGCGTTGATCGCGCCGCTGGCGCTGTTTCTCCTGCTGGTGTTCCTGGTGCCGATCGCGGCGCTGCTGTACAAGAGCGTCGGCAACCCGGAAGTGGTTGGCGGCCTGCCGCGCACCGTGGGCGTCATCACCCAGTGGGATGGCAAGAGCCTGCCGGGCGAGGACGTGTACAAGGCGTTGAGCCAGGACCTGGCCGAGTCGCGCAAGAACCAGACCCTGGGCGACCTTTCCAAGCGCCTGAACATGGAGCTGGCCGGTTACCGCAGCCTGTTGGCCAAGACCGCGCGGGCGCTGCCGTTCAAGAGCGAACCCGCTTCCTATAAAGATGCCTTGCAGGCCCTCGACGAGCGTTGGGGCGACCCGGCCTACTGGCAGGCGATCCGCCGCAACACCAGTACGGTCACCTCGTTCTACCTGCTGGCTTCGCTCGACCACCGCATCGATGACCTTGGCGAACTGGCCAAGGCCACCCCGGACCAGGCCATCTACCTGGATATCTTCGCCCGCACCCTGTGGATGGGTGTGGTGATTACCGCCATCTGCCTGGTGCTGGCCTACCCGCTGGCCTACCTGCTGGCCAACCTGCCGACCCGGCAGAGCAACCTGCTGATGATCCTGGTGCTGCTGCCGTTCTGGACCTCGATCCTGGTGCGGGTGGCGGCGTGGATCGTGCTGCTGCAGTCGGGTGGCCTGATCAACAGCGCGCTGATGGCCATGGGCATCATCGACCAGCCGCTGGAGCTGGTGTTCAACCGCACCGGCGTGTACATCTCGATGGTGCACATCCTGTTGCCGTTCATGATCCTGCCGCTGTACAGCGTGATGAAGGGCATTTCGCCAAGTTACATGCGTGCGGCGATCTCGCTGGGCTGCCACCCGTTCGCCAGTTTCTGGCGGGTCTACTTCCCGCAGACCTACGCCGGGGTTGGCGCTGGTTGCCTGCTGGTATTCATCCTGGCCATCGGCTACTACATCACCCCGGCACTGCTGGGCAGCCCGAATGACCAGATGGTCAGCTACTTCGTGGCCTTCTACACCAATACCAGCATCAACTGGGGCATGGCCACCGCGCTGGGCGGGCTGTTGCTGCTGGCGACCGTGCTGTTGTACCTGATCTATAGCTGGCTGGTCGGCGCCAGCCGCCTGCGCCTGAGCTGAGGAGCCTTGTCATGCTGAGCCCTTACATGTCGCCCGTGGAGCGGGTGTGGTTCTACAGCCTGCGCATTCTTTGCGGCTTGATCCTGCTGTTCCTCATATTGCCGGTGCTGGTGATCGTGCCGCTGTCGTTCAACAGTGGCAGTTTCCTGGTGTACCCGCTGCAGGGCTTCTCGCTGCAGTGGTACCAGGACTTCTTCGGCTCGGCCGAGTGGATGCGGGCCTTGAAGAACAGCATCATCGTCGCCCCGGCAGCCACAGTGCTGGCCATGGTGTTCGGCACCCTGGCGGCCATCGGCCTGACCCGTGGCGACTTCCCGGGCAAGTCGCTGGTGATGGCGTTGGTGATTTCGCCGATGGTGGTGCCGGTGGTGATCATCGGTGTGGCCAGCTACCTGTTCTTTGCCCCGCTGGGCATGGGCAACAGCTTCACCTCGCTGATTCTGGTGCATGCGGTACTGGGCGTGCCGTTCGTCATCATTACCGTGTCGGCGACCTTGCAGGGCTTCAACTACAACCTGGTGCGCGCGGCAGCCAGCCTGGGCGCCTCGCCGCTGCTGACTTTCCGCCGGGTGACCCTGCCGCTGATCGCGCCTGGGGTGATTTCGGGGGCGTTGTTCGCCTTTGCCACGTCGTTCGACGAAGTAGTGGTGACCCTGTTCCTGGCCGGGCCGGAGCAGGCGACCCTGCCGCGGCAGATGTTCAGTGGTATTCGAGAGAACCTGAGCCCGACCATTGCCGCGGCGGCGACCTTGCTGATTGCCTTCTCGGTGGTGTTGCTGCTGACCCTGGAGTGGTTGCGTGGGCGTAGCGAGAAGCTGAGGACCCAGCAGCCTGGTTGAAGGTATGTTGCCTGCGCTGGCCTCTTCGCGGCTAAAGCCGCTCCCACAGGATTTGCGCAGCTTTCGATGCCTGCGCGGTCCCTGTGGGAGCGGCTTTAGCCGCGAAGGGGCCGGTACAGGTTGATGCTAATCAGCCTTCATCCGCTTCCCTGGGTTACAATGCGCGCCACCGTGATTCTGCCAACAGGTGCGCCATGCAGCCCTACGCTATTGCCCCCTCCATTCTCTCCGCCGATTTCGCCCGACTGGGCGAGGACGTCGACAAGGTATTGGCCGCGGGTGCCGACATCGTCCACTTCGATGTCATGGACAACCACTACGTCCCCAACCTGACCATCGGCCCGATGGTCTGCACCGCCCTGCGCAAGTACGGCGTCACCGCCCCGATCGACGTGCACCTGATGGTCAGCCCGGTCGACCGCATCATCGGCGACTTCATCGAAGCTGGTGCCACCTACATCACCTTCCACCCGGAAGCCTCGCAGCACATCGACCGTTCGCTGCAGCTGATCAAGGACGGTGGCTGCAAGGCCGGCCTGGTGTTCAACCCGGCCACCAGCCTGGACGCGCTGAAGTACGTGATGGACAAGGTCGACATGGTGCTGCTGATGAGCGTCAACCCGGGCTTCGGCGGGCAGAAGTTCATCCCTGGCACCCTCGACAAGCTGCGCGAGGCGCGTGCGCTGATCGACGCCAGCGGCCGTGATATCCGCCTGGAAATCGACGGTGGCGTCAACGTCAACAACATCCGCGAGATCGCTGCCGCTGGCGCCGACACCTTCGTGGCCGGCTCGGCAATCTTCAACGCCCCGGACTACCAGGAAGTCATCGCCAGGATGCGTTCCGAACTGGCTCAGGCCCGCCCATGAGCGGCTTCGAGCAGCTGTTCCCGGGGACGCTGCCCAGGCTGGTGATGTTCGATCTGGACGGTACCCTGATCGATTCCGTGCCAGACCTGGCCGCCGCCGTGGACCGCATGCTGCTCGAACTGGGGCGCCCGCCTGCCGGCCTGGAGGCGGTGCGCCACTGGGTGGGCAACGGTGCCCAGGTGCTGGTGCGCCGGGCGCTGGCCGGTGGCATCGACCACGCTGCCGTGGACGATGCGCTGGCCGACCAGGCGTTGGCGTTGTTCATGGACGCCTATGCCGAAAGCCACGAACTGACCGTGGTCTACCCCGGTGTGCAGGACACCCTGCGCTGGCTGCGCAAGCAGGGCGTGGAAATGGCGCTGATCACCAACAAGCCCGAGCGCTTCGTTGGCCCGCTGCTGGACCAGATGAAGATCGGCAACTACTTCCGCTGGATCATCGGCGGCGACACCCTGCCGCAGAAAAAGCCCGACCCTGCGGCGCTGCTGTTCGTCATGCAGATGGCTGGTGTCACCCCGCAGCAGTCGCTGTTTGTCGGCGATTCACGCAGTGACGTGCTGGCGGCCAAGGCGGCTGGCGTGCAGTGCGTGGGCCTGACCTACGGCTACAACCACGGCCGACCGATCCACGACGAAGCCCCCAGCCTGGTGATCGACGACCTGCGCGCATTGCTGCCCGGTTGCGCAGACCCGGCCACTGGGATAACGTTGGCGGACCTTCAAGCCTCACAAGACAGAGAGTCCACCGTGGCGGTTACCGGCAAATTCTGGATGAAAGTCATCAAGGCCCTGGCCCGTTGGCGTTGGCGCGCCTGACTTCAGCCTGCCGGCGCGTGCCGGCCCGTCCGTTTGCCTGACCTATTGCTGCTTGCCACGAGGCTACCCATGACCCGCGAAGAATTCCTGCGCCTGGCCGCTGCCGGCTACAACCGCATTCCCCTGGCCTGCGAAACCCTGGCCGACTTCGACACGCCGCTGTCGATCTACCTGAAACTGGCAGACCAGCCCAACTCGTACCTGCTCGAATCGGTGCAGGGCGGCGAGAAATGGGGCCGTTACTCGATGATCGGCCTGCCATCGCGCACGGTGATGCGTGTGCACGGCTACCACGTCAGCATCCTGCAGGATGGCGTGGAGGTGGAAAGCCACGATGTAGAAGACCCGCTGGCCTTTGTCGAAACATTCAAGGATCGTTACAAGGTCGCCGATATCCCTGGCCTGCCGCGCTTCAACGGCGGCCTGGTCGGCTACTTCGGCTACGACTGCGTGCGCTATGTGGAAAAGCGCCTGGGCGCCAGCCCCAACCCAGACCCGCTGGGTGTGCCGGATATCCTGCTGATGGTGTCCGATGCGGTGGTGGTGTTCGACAACCTGGCGGGCAAGATGCACGCGATCGTGCTGGTCGACCCGGCTGAAGAGCAGGCTTTCGAACAGGGCCAGGCACGCCTGCAAGGCCTGCTGGAAACCCTGCGTCAGCCGATCACCCCACGCCGTGGCCTGGACCTGAGTGGCCCGCAGGCTGCCGAGCCGGAATTCCGCTCCAGCTATACCCGCGAGGATTACGAGAACGCCGTCGGCCGCATCAAGGAATACATCCTGGCCGGTGACTGCATGCAGGTGGTGCCGTCGCAGCGCATGTCGATCGACTTCAAGGCTGCGCCAATCGACCTGTACCGCGCGCTGCGCTGCTTCAACCCGACGCCGTACATGTACTTCTTCAACTTTGGCGACTTCCATGTCGTCGGCAGCTCGCCCGAGGTGCTGGTACGCGTCGAGGACAACCTGGTCACCGTACGCCCGATTGCCGGCACCCGCCCGCGTGGCGCTACCGAAGAGGCCGACCGTGCGCTGGAAGACGACCTGCTGTCGGACGACAAGGAAATTGCCGAGCACCTGATGCTGATCGACCTGGGCCGTAACGACGTCGGTCGCGTGTCCTCGACCGGCAGCGTGCGCCTGACCGAGAAGATGGTGATCGAGCGTTACTCCAACGTTATGCACATTGTGTCCAACGTCACTGGCCAGCTGCGCGAAGGGCTGACGGCGATGGACGCACTGCGGGCGATCCTGCCGGCCGGTACGCTTTCGGGGGCGCCTAAGATTCGCGCGATGGAGATCATCGACGAGCTGGAGCCGGTCAAGCGTGGGGTTTACGGTGGTGCCGTCGGTTACTTCGCATGGAACGGCAACATGGATACCGCCATTGCCATCCGTACCGCGGTAATCAAGGACGGTGAGCTGCATGTGCAGGCCGGGGGCGGCATCGTTGCCGACTCGGTGCCGGCGCTGGAGTGGGAAGAAACCATCAACAAGCGCCGGGCGATGTTCCGCGCGGTGGCGTTGGCTGAGCAGACTTCGGCCAAGTAATTCAGTGGGCATTGGGGCTGCTTTGCAGCCCATCGCGACACAAGGCCGCTCCTACAGGGAAACACGATCGCCTGTAGGAGCGGCCTTGTGTCGCGAAGGGCCGTAAAGCGGCCCCATCAATTCAAAAGTCGACGCTGACGCCCAAACTCACCCCCTGCTGCGTCAATTCATCACTCTTGCGCCAGTTATAGTTGCCGCGCAAATGCACCCCCGCCACCACTTCATGGCTCACCCCCAGGCTCGCCCGGGTCAGGTCGCTGTGCGGCGTATACCCGGTCAGGGTGAAGTCATTCGCTGGCAGGCTGGTCAGGTGCATCGTCACATCCTGCTGGTCATCCTCGAACTCATGCTCCTGCGCCACCTCGGCGAACAGCCGGGTACTCGGCAGCACCTGCACACTGCCCAGCAACCCCACGCCCAAACGGCGTGATGTGCGTTCCTGGTCATCGAAGCCCAGCGCCGTCGAGCGTCCGCTTTTCTCGTCATAGCCATCCACCTTCACCCGCGCATAGTCGGCGCTGATGAACGGCGCCAGCTGCCAGCTGCTGCTCTCGGCCGCCAGGTTGTAGCCCAGCCGCCCCGACACCGCCCAGGCCTCGCCATCGGTATCGCCCTTTTCGCTGCGGTCGTTCACGCCAAGGGCGAAGGTGCGCTTGAGGTCGCTGTAGTCCAGGTGCCCGGCGGTCAGCGCCGCGTCGGCCCACCAGCGGTCCTGGCGGTATTGGGCGAAGGCGCTGGCAAGGTAGCTGTCCAGCTTGTAGTCCGAGTCCTGTGCGCCGGCTTCCAGCTTCTGCCGGTACACGCCGCCGGCCAGGCCCAGGCGCCATGCATCGTTCAGGCGGTAGCTGCCGCCCAGGGTCAGGTTGTAGCCGCGGCCATCGCCGCTGGCCGCGCTGCGCTGGCCGTCGAAGTCCAGGTCCTGGGCTCCGGTGGCAACGAAGGCTTGCCACTGGCCAACTGCCTGCCAGGGTGTCTGCCACTGGTTGCGCAGTTCGTCCTGGTGGGCACGCAGGCTGGCGTGGGCCATTTCCGGAAGCAAGGTCAGTTCCCAGGGGGCGGCGATAATCGAATAGGCGTAGTCGGCAATCAGTTGCTGGCCGGCGATGGTCGGGTGCACCGAGTCGTTGAACAGTAGCTTGGTCGGGTCTGGCGTGGCGCCGTTGATGCCATACACCGGGTTTTCCACGCAGCCTTCGCCGCTGTAGCAGGTGCCGACCAGGTTCTGGCCGCTGGCCAGGCCGAACTGCTCGGGGCTGGCCAGCGCTTCGCTCAGCAGCACGGGGATGTTCAGCGGAATGATTTCGGCATCGATCTGCCCCAGCTGGCTGAGCAGGGACTGGTTGAACGCGCCGGATAGCAGCGACAGCGGGTTTTGTTGCGGCGTACCGCTGAAGTTCGGTGTCTGCCCGAGGTCGGGCAGCAGCCAGACCATGATGTAACGGGCGCCGCCTTGCTGCAGGGCCTGGGCGCTGGCGGCCAGGCGGGCGCCAGCGGCCACGGCATCGACCGGGCTGTTGACCAGGCCTTGCAGGAAGTCATTGCCGCCGCCAGTCAGGTAATACAACGCATTGGGGTCGGCGCGCAGGCCATTGGCCAGGTAGCCCGGTTTATCACGCAGCACCTGCCCGGCGCCGGGGCGCCCTGGCGGGATGACAGTCTCGGAGGTAGTGGTGATCGAATCCAGGATCTGCTGGGTGGTGTAGCCACCGACTGCCCAGTTGTTGCCGTCGGGAAGGCCCAGCACCGGATTGACCGGGGAGGTGGAAGGGCCAAGCTCGGTCGGGCTCACACCGAGCCGCCCGCCCAGGATCATCGGTGACACTGGCGCATAATTGCCATTGGCATCGCGGTTGGTGAAGCGCACCCCGCCAAACTGCCCGGCATCGCTGAGGCTGTCGCCAAACACGATCATGTTGGAGTAGGGCGAGGGTGCTGCGAACGCCTGGCTGCAGGCCAGTGCCAGTGAGGCAACGGTAAAGCGCAATAACGGTGCTTTTCGCATCGGTGAACATCCTTTTCTTTGTTTTTATGAAGGACAACCCGATCGACCTTAGCAAATCGCAGTGCATCCCTCCCAAGTCCATTCGTTTCCCCGTGTTTACAGGCATATTGCGCCCGCCGCCCCGGTAGGCTACTGTGCCGGGACGTATGAGCGAGACCTATCCTGTGTTGATCGTCAGCAAACTCTTGATGCGCGTAATCAAGGCCCACGCCCGTTGGCGTTGGCGCGCCTGACTTTATCCCCTGCCGGCCCGTCCGGCCCGCCCCCGTTTGCCTTCCTGTCTACCGCCCCTTGTGGCAAAGCCGCGCCTGTTGGCTGGTGCAGAAAGGTTCGAATTCTGAAGTCAGTAGATTCAAGAGGTTTAACCCGATGTTACTGATGATCGACAATTACGACTCATTCACTTACAACGTCGTTCAGTACCTTGGCGAGCTGGGTGCCGAGGTAAAGGTCATTCGCAATGACGAAATGACCATCGCCCAGATCGAAGCCCTCAACCCCGAGCGCATCGTCGTATCTCCAGGCCCGTGCACGCCGAGCGAGGCGGGCGTGTCCATCGAGGCCATCCTGCACTTTGCCGGCAAGCTGCCGATCCTTGGCGTATGCCTGGGCCACCAGTCCATCGGCCAGGCCTTTGGTGGTGATGTGGTACGTGCCCGCCAGGTGATGCACGGCAAGACCAGCCCGTTACATCACCGTGACCTGGGCGTGTTCGCCGGCCTCAACAACCCGTTGACCGTGACCCGTTACCACTCGCTGGTGGTAAAGCGCGAAACCTTGCCAGAGTGCCTGGAAGTGACCGCCTGGACCGCCCATGCTGACGGTTCGGTCGACGAGATCATGGGCCTGCGCCACAAGACGCTGAATATCGAAGGGGTGCAGTTCCACCCCGAGTCGATCCTGACCGAACAGGGCCACGAACTGTTCGCCAACTTCCTCAAGCAGACCGGCGGCCGCCGCTAAGGATCGAACATGGATATCAAGAGTGCGTTGAGCCGTATCGTCGGCCAGCTGGACCTTTCCACCGAAGAAATGCGCGACGTCATGCGCCAGATCATGACCGGCCAGTGCAGCGAAGCGCAGATCGGCGCCTTCCTGATGGGCATGCGCATGAAGAGCGAAAGCATCGACGAGATCGTCGGTGCGGTGTCGGTGATGCGCGAGCTGGCCGACAAGGTCGAACTGCAGAGCCTCGATGGCGTGGTCGATATCGTCGGTACCGGCGGTGATGGCGCCAACATCTTCAACGTGTCCACCGCCTCGTCGTTCGTCCTGGCGGCGGCAGGTTGCACCGTGGCAAAGCATGGCAACCGCGCGGTGTCAGGCAAGAGCGGCAGTGCCGACCTGCTGGAGGCCGCCGGTATCTACCTGAACCTGACGCCCACCCAGGTGGCCCGCTGCATCGACAGCCTGGGCATCGGCTTCATGTTCGCGCAAAGCCATCATTCGGCCATGAAGCACGCTGCCGGCCCGCGTCGCGAGCTGGGGCTGCGCACCCTGTTCAACATGCTCGGCCCGCTTACGAATCCGGCCGGGGTGAAGCACCAGGTGGTCGGCGTATTCGCCCAGACCCTGTGCCGCCCGTTGGCGGAAGTACTGCAGCGCCTGGGCAGCAAGCACGTGCTGGTGGTGCACTCGAAGGACGGCCTGGACGAGTTCAGCCTGGCTGCGCCGACCTTCGTCGCCGAACTGAAGAATGGCGAAATCACCGAATACTGGGTAGAGCCGGAGGACCTTGGCATGAAGAGCCAGAGCCTGCACGGCCTGGCCGTCGAGAACCCGCAGGCGTCGCTGGAGCTGATCCGCGATGCGCTAGGCCGACGCAAGACCGAAAACGGCCAGAAGGCCGCCGAGATGATCGTGCTCAATGCGGGCGCGGCGCTTTATGCCGCTGACCATGCCATGAGCCTGAAAGCCGGTGTGGAACTGGCCCACGATGTACTGCACACCGGGCTGGCCTGGGAGAAGCTGCAGGAGCTGGGCGCCTTTACTGCAGTATTCAAGGTGGAGAACGAAGCATGAGTGTGCCGACGGTGCTGGAAAGGATCATCGCCCGCAAGTTTCAGGAAGTGGCCGAGCGCAGCGCGCGCGTCAGCCTCGCCGAGCTGGAGGCCCTGGCCAAGGCTGCCGACGCCCCGCGTGGCTTTGCCAAGGCCCTGATCGAGCAAGCCGCGCGCAAGCAACCGGCGGTGATTGCCGAAATCAAGAAGGCCTCGCCGAGCAAAGGCGTGATTCGCGAGCATTTCGTGCCGGCGGAAATCGCCGTCAGCTACGAGAAGGGCGGGGCGACTTGCCTGTCGGTGCTGACCGATGTGGACTACTTCCAGGGTGCCGACGAGTACTTGCAGCAGGCCCGCGCGGCGGTGTCGCTGCCGGTGATCCGCAAGGATTTCATGGTCGACCCGTACCAGATCGTCGAGGCCCGGGCCCTGGGCGCGGACTGTGTACTGCTGATCGTGTCGGCGCTGGATGACGTGAAGATGGCCGAACTGGCGGCCACGGCCAAGGATGTCGGCCTCGACGTGCTGGTGGAAGTGCACGACGGCGATGAGCTGGAACGCGCGTTGAAAACCCTGGATACACCGCTGGTGGGGGTGAACAACCGCAACCTGCACACCTTCGAGGTCAGCCTGGAAACCACCCTCGACCTGCTGCCGCGTATTCCGCGTGATCGCCTGGCGATTACCGAGAGCGGCATCTTGAACCGGGCCGATGTGGAGCTGATGGAGATCAACGAGGTCTACTCCTTCCTGGTCGGTGAGGCGTTCATGCGCGCCGAGCAGCCGGGGCTGGAGCTGCAGCGGTTGTTCTTCCCGGAACAGGTGAAGAAGACTGTTCAGCAACTGGACTGATCAAATGAAGCCGGCGTTATTGCCGGCTTTTTTGTATGCCTGTAATGGCCCCTTCGCGGCGGTCCGACGCTTCGGCTCGCCCGCTCCCACAGGTTCTCCATCACCCCCGGGGCCTGTGGTAATCCCTGTGGGAGCGGGCGTGCCCGCGAAGAGGCTCTGAATAACAACATCAAAGGTGGATCAATGACCGATCAACCCCTGGCCCTGACCGTAGAACAAGGCTTGCACGCCGAACAGGAATTGCTGGCCGCCGTCTGCCGCGGCGAGCGCGACAGTGGCGTGCTGTTCTGGCGCCCGACCGACCACGCCCTGGTCATGCCCCGGCGCATGAGCCGTCTGGACAATTTCGAAGCCGCCTGCTCGGAGCTGGCGATTGCCGGCTGGCCGGTGCTGCTGCGCGAAACCGGCGGCGAGCCGGTTCCGCAATCACACTCCACGGTGAATGTTGCCCTGGTCTATGTTGCCCCCCGCAGCGAAGGCGACCACGGCCGCATCGAAAACGCCTACGAGCGCCTGTGCCTGCCGCTGTGTGACGTGCTGCGCGAGTGGGGTGGGGTGGCGTCGGTGGGCGAAATCGACGGTGCCTTCTGCGATGGCCGCTACAACGTCAACCTCAATGGCCGCAAACTGGTGGGCACCGCCCAGCGCTGGCGCCAGGGGCTGGGTGGCAAGCGCCCGGTGGTGCTGGTGCACGGTGCGCTGCTGCTGGACAACGAGCGTGAATCGATGGTGGCGGCGGTCAACCGCTTCAACGAGTGCTGCGAGCTGGAGCAGCGCTGCCGCGCCGATGCGCACATCGCCCTGCACGAAGTGGCGCCTGCGGCCCCATGGTTCGAGCGGCTGTCGCAAGCCTATGCCAAGGTACTGGCCGACCTGCCCAGGGACTAGCGGGTACCGTAGACCACCATGGTCTTGCCTTTGACCTGCACCAGGCTGCGTTCTTCAAGGTCCTTGAGGACGCGGCCGACCATTTCCCGCGAGCAACCGACGATGCGGCCGATTTCCTGACGAGTGATCTTGATCTGCATGCCGTCGGGGTGGGTCATGGCGTCGGGTTGCTTGCACAGTTCCAGCAGGCAGCGGGCGACACGCCCGGTAACGTCGAAGAACGCCAGGTCGCCGACCTTGCGCGTGGTGTTGCGCAGGCGCTGGGCCATCTGGCTGCCCAGGGCATAGAGGATTTCCGGGTCCTGGCGCGCCAGTTCGCGAAATTTCTCATAACTGATTTCGGCTACTTCGCATTCGGTCTTGGCGCGCACCCAGGCACTACGCTGCTGTTCACCCTCGACCGGTTCGAACAGGCCCAACTCGCCGAAGAAGTCGCCATTGTTGAGGTAGGCGATGATCATTTCATGGCCGTCATCGTCCTCGATGAGGATGGTGACCGAACCCTTGATGATGAACGACAGTGTCTCGGCCCGGTCGCCGGCGCAGATGATGTTGCTTTTGGCGGTATAGCGACGGCGCTGGCAGTGCACCAGCAGCTTGTCGATGTTCTTGATCTTGGCGGGTAGGGCGGAAGCAACCATCACGAAATCCTGTTCGATATGACGCATAGGCTTTTTATAAAGGTTGGCTGGCGGGGCGCGCCAGTCATTTGGCGCCAGCTTATCAGACACTACAGGATGTTTCGGTACTAAACCGACACGACTCGTGCTTTTCCCACGGCCGCACAAGGTCTAAGCTGACACCCTTTTCCGAAAATCAGGAGTCCGGGTAGATGAAGGCACGTATCCAGTGGGCCGGTGAGGCGATGTTCCTCGGCGAATCGGGGAGCGGCCATGTCGTCGTGATGGACGGCCCGCCCGAGGCCGGCGGCCGTAACCTGGGCGTGCGCCCGATGGAAATGCTGTTGCTGGGCCTGGGTGGCTGCAGCAGCTTTGACGTGGTCAGCATTCTGAAGAAGTCGCGCCAGGCGGTAGAAAGCTGCGAGGCGTTCCTGGAGGCCGAGCGTGCCAGCGAAGACCCGAAGGTGTTTACCAAGATCCACATGAACTTCGTGGTGAAGGGGCGTGGGCTGAAGGAGGCCCAGGTCAAGCGTGCGGTAGAGCTGTCGGCGGAGAAGTATTGCTCGGCTTCGATCATGCTCGAGCGTGCCGGGGTTGAGATTACCCACGGGTACGAGATTGTAGAGCTGGGTCAAGGCTGACATTTTGGGGCCGCTTTGCGCCCCATCGCGACACAAGGCCGCTCCTACAGGGGATCGCGTACCACCTGTAGGAGCGGCCTTGTGTCGCGATGGGGCGCGGAGCGGCCCCGACAATTTCAGCTGCGAAGCGCCGGCAGCGCAGCCCGCACCCACCCCGGCAAACAATCGCGCATCACCCGGCTCAACCGCTCCCGCCGCTTCTGGTAAACCAGCCCCAGCCCGATAACCCCCAGCCCGATCAAGGTCACCACCACTGGGAACAGCAGCGAGTCGGCAAACACCTCGTACGACAGGTACCCCAGGTAAGCCGCCACGCCTAACGCCCCGAAAACCATGAACACCGTCCGACGCAACAGCACCGCCATACCCATCAGGGCAATATTGATCAGGCAGTACAGGGCCTTGCCCAGCTCGCTGCCACTGTCTACCAGCGTCAGCCCGCCCCAGAATGCCGCCAGCCCGGCCAGGTAGCCCCAGTGGGCGTAGTCTTCGCGGGTGCGGCCGTCCACCCCGACGAACACCACCAGCAACCCGAGCCCGAACCACAGCGAAACCTCGCGGCGCTGTTCCCAGCTGAATGGCGAGCCGAAGAACCATTCGCTCAGGTCCATCGACATGAACCACAAGGCCACGGCAATCGGCATGACGATGAACGGGTAGGGGATCAGCCTCAGCATCAACAGCCCGGCAAGCACCGTGGCTGCTTCCATTGCCAGCCAGCCGCCCTGCACGTAGGTGTAGTACTGGTGATAGTTTGCCTGCGCATCATCCATTGGCCACCAGCCAGCCAGCCGTTCGATGGCGAACACCGCCAATGGCACGATGCTGACCGCGACTGCTGCCAGCACCCCGGCCGCGACGGGCTGTACGCGCCGTTGCAGGTTAACGGCGAACAGCGTGAGCAGCAGGATATAGAGGCTGGCGATGACCAGCAGCGCCCAGTCGCCGATGCGCATCCAGGCTTCGGTGAGCAGCCAGCCCATGGCTGCCATGATCAGCATGGCGCCGAAGTAGAAAGCGACATGGGCCAGCTGGAAGCTGCCGCGCTGTGCCGGCTGATGGTGCAGGAAAGCCAGCAGGGCCTGGTCCTGGCCCGGCTGGAGAATGCCGGCTTGCACGGCGCGCGCCAGGTCCTTGGCGTCGAAACGGTCCGTCATGGTGATGCCTTCAGATACGGTAGGTGCTCTTGGTCATGACCTTGGCCAACAGGCTCATGCCAAAGCGAACAGGGGCGGGGAAGCGATAACCGCCGGCTTCCAGTGCAGACTCGGCATGCTGTTCCTCATCGATGCGCATCTGTTCGAGGATGGCTCGGGACTTTTCGTCTTCCTGCGGGATCTGCTCCAGGTGCTCGTCGAGATGCTTGCACACCTGATGCTCGGTGGCGGCGACGAAGCCCAGGCTGACCTTGTCGCTGACCAGCCCGGCGAGTGCACCGATACCGAACGACATGCCGTAGAACAACGGGTTGAGCACGCTGGGGTGGCTGTTCAGCTGGCGAATGCGCTGTTCGCACCAGGCCAGGTGGTCCACTTCTTCCTCGGCGGCGTGTTCCATGGCCTTGCGCACTTCGGGCAGCTTGGCGGTCAGGGCCTGGCCCTGGTACAGCGCCTGAGCGCACACTTCACCGGTGTGGTTGATACGCATCAGCCCGGCAACATGGCGGGCCTGCTGTTCGTCCAGGTCCGCGTCCGGCTGGACGATGGCCGGCGATGGGCGGGCGGGTTGGCCGCTGAAGGGCAGCAAGGTGCGCATGGCGGTATCGGCCTGCAGCAACAAGCGGTCGAGCGGCGAGTAGTGACGTTCGGTAGCCATCGGGCACCTCCGCAAGAATGTGCCCGACAGTTTACCGCAATAGTGGCAGGGTCGCTTGCCGTGGATCAGCCCGGTGGCCAGTGCATCTGGCGCTGGCCAAGCACGTGCATGTGGATGTGGTAGACGGTCTGGCCGCCTTGCTCGTTACAGTTCATCACTACGCGGAAGCCTTCCTCGCAGCCAAGTTCCTTGGCCAGACGCTGGGCGGTGAACAAGATGTGACCAGCCAGGCCTTTGTCTTCTTCGGTCAAGTCATTGAGGGTGCGGATGTGCTTTTTCGGGATGACCAGAAAATGCACGGGCGCCTGGGGGGCGATATCGTGGAACGCCAGAACCTGGTCGTCCTCGTAGATGATCTTCGCCGGGATCTCCCGGTTGATGATCTTGATGAATAAATCGTCCACAGCACTTGCTCCATGGTGAGGGTCGGGCCGAGTGTACTCAGCCGGGCGCCGCTCGCCCAGTGGCTATTCCATGCCGACCGGGCAATAGCGGCGGTGGATGGCCCCGGCCAGCTTGCGCACCAGCCAGCGCGGCAGCAGGCGCGGGGCGAACGCCAGCAAGCGATTACGCCGGCCGGGCAGTATCAGTGCGCGGTTCTTGTCCAGCGCGCGCACGGTGTATAGCGCCACTTCCTCAGGGCTGAGACAGCGTGGCTTGCCATCCAGCCGCGGAATGCGCCGGCGCGAGGAGCGCACCGGGCCGGGGCACAGTACCGAAACCTTTATGCCGGTGCGCTTGAGTTCTTCACGCAAGGCCTCAGAGAAGCTCAGCACATAGGCCTTGCTGGCGGCATAGGCGGCCATCCACGGGCCAGGCGCCACCCCGGCCAGGCCGGCGACATTGAGGATCTGCCCGCCGCCCTGCACGGCCATCAGGTTACCGATGGCGTGGCACAGGCGGCTTAGGGCCAGCACGTTGACTTCAAGCAGGTCCTGCTCGTCGGCCCACTCATGGGCCAGGAATGGCCCGTAGGTGCGCAGGCCGGCACAATTGACCAGCAGGTCGATGCGCCGCTCGCCTTCCTCCAGTTCCAGCACGAAGCCCGACAGGCGCAACGGCTGGCTGAGGTCGCAGGCACGGAACAGCACCTCGACACCGAAGCGTTGGGTCAGCTCGATGGCCACCGGTTCCAGCGTTTCACGCTGGCGTGCCACCAGGATCAGGTTACGCCCGCGCCGCGCCAGGGCTTCCGCCAGGGCCAGGCCCAGGCCGCTGGAAGCACCAGTGATCATGGCGTAACGGGTCATGCAAGGCTCCTGGGGGCTGAAGAGGGCGCCTAGTGTACAGCTTGGCCGGGCAAGGTGTTGCCTTTTGCTACAGGGTGCGGGCGCGCAGGGCCTGGCAGCGTTCCAGGGCGTCCCGGTACTCGTCATGCAGCCGTCCGATCAGCGCGCTGGCGCTGGGCAGGTCGTCGATACCGCCGACCCCCTGGCCCGCCGACCACACGGTCTTCCAGGCCTTGGCTTCGTCGTCGATCGGCTTGAGCTTGCCTTGCTCATGGCCGCCCCTGATGGCGTTCATGTCATAGCCGGCCTGTTCCAGGCTCTGGCGCAGGAAGCTGGCGGGGACGCCGGACACCGCCGGGGTGTGGACGATGTCGGCGGCATGGGAATCGAGCAGCATCTGCTTGTAGGCGCTCGGGGCCTGGCTTTCTGCGGTGGCGATGAAGCGGGTGCCCATGTACGCAAGGTCCGCACCCAGCATTTGCGCGGCGAGGATCTCGTGGCCGTGGTTGAGGCAGCCGGCCAGCAGCAGGGTCTTGTCGAAGAACTGGCGAATCTCCGCGGCCAGGGCGAACGGACTCCAGGTGCCCGCATGGCCGCCTGCGCCTGCAGCAACGGCGATCAGGCCATCGACACCGGCTTCGGCGGCTTTCTCGGCATGGCGGCGGGTGGTGACATCGTGGAACACCAGGCCGCCGTAGCCATGCACGGCATCGACCACTTCCTTCACCGCGCCGAGGCTGGTGATGACGATCGGCACGCGGTGTTCCACGCACAACGCCAGGTCGGCCTGCAGGCGCGGGTTGGTCGGGTGGACGATCAGATTGACGGCATAGGGGGCTGGCGCCTGCAACTGTGCGAGGCCTGCCTCGATTTCCTCCAGCCAGGCCTTGAAGCCGGCGCTGTCGCGCTGGTTCAGGGCCGGGAAGCTACCGACCACGCCGCTGGAGCAGCAGGCCAGTACCAGCCTGGGGTTGGAGATCAGGAACATCGGTGCGGCAACCACGGGCAGGCGCAGGCGTTGTTCGAGGGAGGCAGGTAACGACATGGCAAGGCTCCTTGAGCGGGTGGCTATGTCAGAACGGTTTGACCACCACCAGAATTACGATACCCAGCAGGAACAGCACGGGCACTTCGTTGAACCAGCGATAGTAGACGTGGCTGCGGGTGTTGCTGCCGCTGGCGAAGCGCTTGCGCTGGGCGCCGCACATGTGATGGTAGACGGTCAGCAGGATGACCAGGGTCAGCTTGGCATGCAGCCAGCCCTGGCTGAACCAGCCGGGCGTGAGGTAGAGCATCCACGCGCCGAACACGTAGGTAGCGATCATCGCCGGGTTCATGATGCCGCGAAACAGCTTGCGCTCCATGGTCACGAAGCGTTCCTGGCTGATGCTGTCCTGGCTTTGGGCGTGGTAGACGAACAGCCGCGGCAGGTAGAACAGGCCGGCGAACCAGCAGACCACGCTGACGATATGCAGCGCTTTGATCCATAGGTAAAGCATGGGGGAGTTCCTTCAGGTATTCACGGTCGTCAGATAGTAGTGGTCAAGCGCCCGAAGGGTCACCCGAAGAGTTGTTACAGGCGCCTTGCGCCCCTATTATCGTGCGCTTTCCAGACGGCTCGTTGATAAGGGGCAAGCGTTATGATCAAGGTCGGTATCGTCGGCGGCACGGGTTACACCGGCGTCGAACTGTTGCGTCTGCTGGCACAGCATCCACAGGCCGAAGTGGCGGTCATCACTTCGCGCTCCGAGGCGGGCGTTGCAGTGGCGGACATGTACCCGAACCTGCGCGGCCACTATGACGGGCTGGCGTTCAGCGTGCCGGACAGCAAGACCCTGGCCGCCTGCGACGTGGTGTTCTTCGCCACCCCGCACGGTGTTGCCCACGCCCTGGCTGGCGAACTGCTGGCGGCCGGTACCAAGGTGATCGACCTGTCGGCCGACTTCCGCCTGCAGGACGCCGCCGAGTGGGGCAAGTGGTACGGCCAGCCGCACGGTGCGCCAGAGCTGCTCAAGGACGCGGTATACGGCCTGCCTGAAGTCAACCGCGAGAAGATTCGCCAGGCGCGCCTGATCGCTGTGCCGGGTTGCTACCCGACCGCCACCCAACTGGGCTTCCTGCCGCTGCTGGAAGCTGGCCTGGCCGACCCGTCGCGCCTGATCGCCGACTGCAAGTCGGGTGTCAGCGGCGCTGGTCGTGGTGCGGCGGTGGGTTCGCTGTTCTGCGAAGCCGGCGAAAGCATGAAAGCCTACGCAGTGAAGGGCCATCGCCACCTGCCGGAAATCAGCCAGGGCCTGCGCCTGGCCGCTGGCAAGGATATCGGCCTGACTTTCGTGCCGCACCTGACGCCAATGATCCGTGGCATCCACGCCACCTTGTACGCTACCGTCGCCGACACCTCGGTCGACCTGCAGGCGCTGTTCGAGAAGCGTTACGCCGATGAACCGTTCGTCGATGTGATGCCGGCTGGCAGCCACCCGGAAACCCGCAGTGTGCGCGGCGCCAACGTCTGCCGCATTGCCGTTCATCGCCCGCAAGGCGGTGACCTGGTGGTGGTGCTGTCGGTGATCGACAACCTGGTCAAAGGCGCGTCCGGCCAGGCGGTGCAGAACCTCAACATCCTGTTCGGCCTGGACGAGCGCATGGGCTTGTCACACGCGGGCCTGCTGCCGTAAGCCGCCAGCGTTCGAAAAGGCCCGCGTCGTGCGGGCCTTTTTGTAGGTCGCGACTAAAGCCGCACAATTCTTGACCGATTTTCTCGGGAAAGCGGATAATGCGCGTCATCGAGTTTTATGGCGGCTACCACGCCGGGAGAATCAACATGAGCGTCGAAACCTTCACCCCCACCGCTTTGGAATTCACCCACGGCGCTGCGCAAAAGGTGAAGAACCTGGTTTCCGAGGAAGGCAACGATCGTCTGAAGCTGCGCGTGTTCGTCACCGGTGGCGGCTGCTCGGGCTTCCAGTATGGCTTCACCTTCGATGAAGACGTGGCCGAAGACGACACCATCGTCGAGCGCGAAGGTGTTTCCCTTGTGGTCGACCCGATGAGCTTCCAGTACCTGGCCGGCGCCGAGGTGGATTACCAGGAAGGCCTGGAAGGCTCGCGCTTCGTGATCAAGAACCCGAACGCTGCTACCACCTGTGGCTGCGGCTCCTCGTTCTCGATCTGAGGCCTGGCCATATGAAAACGCCGCGCAATTGCGCGGCGTTTTGCTTTCTGGCGTAACGTTCAGGCCGGGTAGATTGCGCCGAGTACGCGCAGGCCCTTGGCCGCTGTCACGCTAGGGCGATTGGCAGCGATGCCTTCCAGGCAACAGTGGGCCAGCCAGGCGAAGGCCATGGCTTCGACCCAGTCCGGGTCCACGCCATGGGCGCCGGTGCTGGCGACACGGGCGTCGGGCAGCAACTGGCCGAGGCGTGCCATCAGGGCGCCGTTGCGCGCACCGCCACCGCAGACCAGCAGCGCTTCGGTGCCTTGCTGGGCGTTGCTCAACGAGTCGATGATGCTGCGTGCGGTCAGTTCCAGCAATGTTGCCTGTACGTCCTCGTCGCGGTAAGCGGGCAGGCGGGTCAGGTGGCCATCCAGCCAGGGCAGGTTGAATACTTCGCGGCCCGTGCTCTTCGGGCCGCTGCCGGCGAAGAACGGGTCGGCCAGCAGTGCGCTGAGCAAGTCGGCTTGCACTACGCCCGAGGCAGCCCAAGCCCCATCCGCATCGTAGGCCTGGCCGCGCTTGCGTTCGATCCAGGCATCCAGCAGCACGTTGCCCGGGCCGCAGTCGAAGCCGTGGACTGGCTTGTCGTGTTCGATCAGGCTGAGGTTGCTGAAACCGCCCACGTTGAGAATGGCCAGGCGCTGGCCCAGGTGGCTGAACAGGGTTTCATGGAAGGCCGGCACCAGTGGCGCACCTTGGCCACCGGCGGCCACATCGCGACGGCGGAAGTCGGCGACCACGCTGATGCCGGTAAGCTCGGCCAGCAGCGCCGGGTTGCCGATCTGCACGGTAAAGCCGCGTGCAGGTTCGTGGCGGATGGTCTGGCCGTGGCTGCCGATGGCGCGGATGGCTCCGGCCTGCAGCCCTTGCCTGGCCAGCAGCTCGCGGATGCCTTCGCCTGCCAGGCTGGCCCAGCGGTTTTCCGCCAGTGCAGCGCGGGCGATCTCGTCAGGGCCGCTGCTGCAAAGGCCCAGCAGTTCCTGGCGCAGGTCGCCGGGCATGGGCAGGTAGTGGGTGGCGAGCAGTTCGAGCTGCTCGCCTTGTTCGATCAAGGCAATGTCCAGGCCATCGAGGCTGGTGCCGGACATCACCCCCAGGTAGAGCGCCATGGGCTTAGCGCTTGTTCGCTGCGAGCAGGGTGGCCTTTTCCTGATCCATACGGGCGATCAGGGGTTGGCTCTGCTGCAGGAAACGCTGGCGCTCGTTCCTGGCGATCGGGTCGGCCATCGGCACCTTCTGGCTCAGCGGGTCGACGTGCACACCATTGACCTGGAACTCGTAGTGCAGGTGCGGACCGGTGGACAGGCCGGTGGTGCCGATGTAGCCGATGATCTGGCCCTGCTTGACCGAGCCGCCTGTCTTGATGCCCTTGGCAAAGCCCTGCATGTGGCCGTACAGCGTCTTGTAGCGGTTGCCGTGCTGGATGATCACGGTGTTGCCGTAACCACCGCGGCGCCCGGCCAGCTCGATGCGGCCGTCACCGGCTGCCTTGATTGGAGTGCCGCGTGGGGCGGCGTAGTCGACGCCTTTGTGGGCACGGATCTTGTTCAGGATCGGGTGCTTGCGGCCGGCGGAGAAGCGCGAGCTGATGCGGGCGAAGTCGACCGGGGTGCGGATGAAGGCCTTGCGCAAGCTATTGCCATCGGCGGTGTAGTAGCTGGTGTTGCCCTGCTTGTTGGTATAGCGCACGGCGGTGTAGGTCTTGCCGCGGTTGGTGAAGCGCGCGGACAGGATGTTACCGGTGCCGACGACCTTGCCGTCCATTACCTTCTGCTCGTAGACCACGTCGAATTCATCGCCCGGGCGAATGTCCTGGGCGAAATCGATGTCGTAACCCAGCACGCGGGCCATGTCCATGGTCATGCTGTGGGACAGGCCGGCGCGCTGGGCCGAGGCCGACAGCGAGCTTTTGATCACGCCGTGGGCGTAGGCGGTACGCACTACCGGCTTGCTGATTTCGCGGTTGAAGGTATAGCCCTTGTCGGTCTTGGTCAGGCGAATGGTTTCGAGGTTGCTGACCTTGCTGTGCAGGCTGGCCAGCTGGCCGTCCTTGTCGAGCTCGAACTGCAGCACCTGGCCGTGCTTGAGCTGGCTGAACTGCTTGGCCTGCTTGTTGCTGGCCAGCAGGTCGTGCACCGCATTGCTCGGCAAGCCGACCTTCGCGAACAGGGTGGACAGGGTATCGCCCCGGGCCACGGTGACTTCACGGTGACTGGGTTGCTTGGCAGCTTCGACGACCGGTTCGGCCGCAGGGGCTTCCTGCTCGGCGTTCTGGGTCTCGGGGGTGGTCTCTTCGATTTGGGCGAATGGCGAGCCTTGCTCACCTTCTGCCTGCACCAGGGGCGCAGCGCGGGATTCGTCCTTCAACTGCTCGGCAGGGCTCTCCAGTTCGAGGTTGAGGGTGGTTTTCTTGGCTTCCACTTCGCTGGAGGGAAACACCAGCAGGGCCAGGCTGAGCAGGGCGGCGATGCCGCTGGCGGCCAACAGATGGCTTTTCGGATAAAGCGGGGGCGCTTTAGGCGGTTCGTTGGTCATGGGCAAGGTGACTTTGAAAAAGGTGAAATGGAAAAGATGAATGACATGATGAAGATGAAATAACTGTATAAAATATAACCAAATCCATTTTCACGCAAGGGCGCGTAGACGCCGCAAGCCCACGTTCGGGTCACATTCCTTTGCGAAACTTGTAATTGACGGCCGATCTTGTATGGTTGGCTCCCCCTGAATCTGAGCCTTGCGGGTTTGTCTATGAAGTCGGTTGAAGAGCAGCTGGCGCTTATCAAGCGCGGTGCGGAAGAAGTACTGGTCGAGTCGGAACTGGTGGAGAAGCTCAAGCGCGGCCAGCCTCTGCGCATCAAGGCCGGCTTCGACCCGACCGCGCCTGACCTGCACCTTGGGCACACGGTGCTGATCAACAAGCTGCGCCAGTTCCAGGACCTGGGCCACCAGGTCATCTTCCTGATCGGTGACTTCACCGGCATGATCGGTGACCCGAGCGGCAAGAGCGCCACGCGCCCGCCGCTGACCCGCGAGCAGGTGCTGGAAAACGCCGAGACCTACAAGCAGCAGGTGTTCAAGATCCTCGATCCAGCCAAGACCGAGGTCGCGTTCAACTCCACCTGGATGGACAAGCTGACCCCGGCCGACTTCATTCGCCTGGCATCGCAGTACACCGTGGCGCGCATGCTCGAGCGCGATGACTTCGACAAGCGCTACACCACCAACCAGCCTATTGCCATCCACGAGTTCCTGTACCCGCTGGTGCAGGGTTATGACTCGGTGGCGCTGAAGGCGGATGTCGAGCTGGGTGGTACCGACCAGAAGTTCAACCTGCTGATGGGACGTGAGCTGCAGCGCGCCTATGGCCAGGAAGCGCAGAACATCGTGACCATGCCGCTGCTCGAAGGGCTCGACGGCGTGAAGAAGATGTCCAAGTCGCTGGGTAACTATGTAGGTATCCAGGAAGCGCCGGGGGTGATGTACAGCAAGCTGGTGTCGATCCCGGATACCCTGATGTGGCGCTACTTCGAACTGCTGAGCTTCCGTTCGATGGAAGAGATCGAGCAGTTCCGTGCCGACGTCGCCAATGGTGCCAACCCGCGCGACATCAAGATCAAGCTGGCGGAAGAGATCGTTGCGCGCTTCCATGGCGAGGAGGCAGCGGCCAATGCTCACCGTGCAGCGGGTAACCGTATGAAGGAAGGCGAGCTGCCGGAAGATCTGCCGGAAATCGAAGTGGCTGCGGGCGAAAGCCTGCCGATTGCTGCCGTACTGAACCGGGCTGGCCTGGTGAAGAACTCTGCGCAGGCGCGGGACTTGCTGAGTGGTGGTGCGGTGAAGGTCGATGGTGCGGTGGTTGATCGTGACTTCATGTTTGCGCTGGGTGCTACCCATGTGTGCCAGGCGGGCAAGAAGTCGTTTGCGCGGGTTACCTTGAAGGCTGAGTGATTGGCTTTGGGTGTGGCTATATAGAAGCGGGGAGGCCGATAGGCCTCCCCGCTTTGTTTTTGGGGTTTGGCTTTTGGTTGTTGGGTGCGTCAGGGCGGCTATGGGCCTGTCTTGAGATGGTATTGGCTTTGAGAGGTGCCTGCCTTGTGTTTTCTGGCGCCTATGAGATCGAGCGCCGCCCGCGCGGCGCTTCGCAGCACAAGGCTGCTCCTACATCTGTTTCGGGCCAATTATTCCTGCGCCATTGGCGCGCGCACCCTGGGTGCATGGCTGGAGATTGATGAAGAGCAGCAGGCGCAACCTTCGATATTGAATGGAACAGACAAGGCGGTCGCGCGCACCAGGCACAGGAGAGACTGGCCCGAAACAGATGTAGGAGCAGCCTTGTGCTGCGAAGCGCCGCGCGGGCGGCGCTCGATCTCATAGGCGCAGAAGGTGTTGTGGCGAACACCTGGTGGCCTTGATGTGGTCTTTTCCCCTGATATTTCAATTTCTTGAAATTAAAGGTTGACGCCCCTTCGAATCCCCTTATAATGCGCCCCACTTCCAGCGACATCGGAACGACAAACTTCTTGAAATTCAATAAGTTAGGTTGTTCGGAAAGAGCTGAAAGGGCTACGATCAAATGATCGACAGCGGTTGAGATGATGGTTGACAGCGTTTCTAAACGCTGTATGATTCGCCTCCCGCTACGAGAGATCGCAGCGAGTCAAGTGTTTGAAGCTAAACGAGTTTCTCGCAAAAAACTTCAAAATAAACGCTTGACAGCAAATGAGGAAAGCGTAGAATGCGCGCCTCGGTTGAGACGAAAAGCTCTTAACCAAACGCTCTTTAACAAATCGAATCAAGCAATTCGTGTGGGTGCTTGTGAGTATGGACTGATAGTCACAAAGATTATCAGCATCACAAGTGACCATGCGAGAAATCACATAGTCATTTGAGATTGCTGAGCCAAGTTTAGGGTTTCTTA
>NZ_JBEPNE010000010.1:0-172197 GCF_040546125.1 Pseudomonas sp. UYEF17 | reverse complement strand
AGATCAAGATCAAGATCAAGATCAAGATCAAGATCAAGATCAAGATCAAGATCAAGATCAAGATCAAGAGCAAGAGCAAGAGCAAGAGCAAGAGCGGCGCAGCGCAGCGCAGCTCTAGGTTTGGGCCAGCACAGACAAAACTCTACAATCCGAGTAAAGTGCCGCCCCCCGCCGTTTTCAGCAAAAGGATCCCTTCCATGACACACCCTTTGGACATCGCCGTCGTCGGCGCCACCGGCAGCGTCGGTGAAGCCCTGGTGCAGATCCTCGAAGAGCTGGATTTCCCGGTCGCCACCCTGCACCTGCTGGCCAGCATGGAATCGGCGGGCAGCAGCGTGATGTTCGCCGGCAAGAAGCTGAAGGTGCGTGAAGTGGACAGCTTCGACTTCGCCCAGGTCAAGCTGGCCTTCTTCGCCGCAGGCGCCGCCGTCAGCCGCAGCTTTGCCAGCAAGGCGCTGCAGGCAGGCTGCACGGTCATCGACCTGTCCGCTGGCCTGGACGACGCCCTCGCCCTGGTGCCAGAAGCCAACGCCGAACGCCTGGCCGGCCTGGCATTGCCCGCCCGCATCGTCAGCCCGTGCTCGGCCGCAGTTGCCCTGGCCGTTGCCCTGGCACCGCTCAAAGGCCTGCTGGATATCGAGCGGGTGCAGGTAATGGCCGCGCTGGCAGTGTCCGCACAAGGCCGTGAAGCGGTCAACGAACTCGCCCGGCAAACCGCCGAGCTGCTCAATGCCCGCCCCCTGGAACCACGCTTCTTCGATCGCCAGGTGGCGTTCAACATGCTGGCCCAGGTCGGAGCCGCCGATGAGCAAGGCCACACGGCCCTGGAGCGCCGCCTGGTCAGCGAGCTGCGCGTGCTGCTGGGCCTGCCGGAACTGAAGATTTCCGTGAGCTGCGTTCAAGTCCCGGTGTTTTTCGGCGATAGCTTCAGTGTGGCGGTGCAGAGCCGTCGCCCGGTAGACCTGAACGCGGTCAACCAAGCCCTCGAGGCGGCCGACAGCGTGGAACTGGTGGAGCGCGATGATTATCCGACCCCGGTAGGCGACGCAGTAGGCCAGGACGTGGTCTATGTTGGTCGTGTACGGCACGGTGTTGATGAAGACCAGCAACTCAACCTCTGGCTGACCACCGACAACGTGCGCAAAGGCGCCGCGCTCAATGCCGTGCAAGTGGCGCAATTGTTGATTAAACACATGCCGTAAAAGATACTGGCGAGCACTATTGTCCTGCTCCGCATGCAGGTTTCAGGACGCTTCATACAAGGGAAGAGGTCATGCTTCGAATTCGCAAACTGGTTCTGGCCATGGCTGCAGCATCGGCGCTGTCGTCGGGCATGGCGAATGCCTTGGGCCTGGGGGAGCTGACCCTCAAGTCGGCACAGAACCAGCCCCTGGACGCCGAGATCGAGCTGCTCGACGTGCGCGACCTCACCGCCGCCGAAGTGGCGCCGAGCCTGGCGCCGCCGGAAGAGTTCAGCAAGGCCGGGGTGGCGCTGCCGACGTACCTCGAAGACCTCACCTTCACGCCGGTGATCAACCCCAACGGCAAGAGCGTGCTGCGGGTTACCTCCAGCCAGCCGCTGCCTGAACCGGTGGTAAAGTTCCTGGTCCAGGTGATGTGGCCGCAGGGCCGCCTGCTGCGTGACTACAGCGTGCTGCTCGACCAGGCCAAGGCCCAGGGCGACAAGCCGGCGGCAGGCAATGTCGCGCCAGCGGTGACCGCTGCCGGCAGCTACACCACCCAACGCCGCGACACCTTGTGGCAGATTGCCGCGCGCAACACCCAGGGTGGTTCGATCCAGCAGACCATGATCGCGATCCAGGCGCTGAACCCGGACGCCTTCATCGGCAACAACATCAACCAGCTGAAGGTTGGCCAGGTGCTGCGCCTGCCCGACCAGCAGCAGATCCAGAATATCGCGCAGGGCGAGGCGACCGCTGAGGTGGCCGAGCAGTATGCCGCCTGGCGTGAAGGCCGCCGCCTGGGCCCGCGTGCCCGCCAGCTGGACGCCACCCGTCGCGGTGCCGCCGAGGCAGCGCCGGCGCGTATCGCCCAGGGCGACAACCTGCGCCTGGTCAGCCCGGGCAACCAGGCCGGTGCCGACCAGGCCAAGGCCCTCAACGACAAGTTGGCGGTGGCCCAGGAAAGCCTGGACACCAGCCGTCGCGACAACGAAGAGCTCAAGAGCCGCATGGCCGACCTGCAGAGCCAGCTGGACAAGCTGCAGCGTCTGATCGAGCTGAAGAACAACCAGCTGGCCCGCCTTGAAGCCCAGGGTGCGGCGGCACCGGCCCAACCGGTCGCCAAGCCTGCGCCTGCCGCCGCCGATACCGCACCCAAGCCGGCGCCCGCCGCCGAGGCCGCACCTGCCGGCCAGCCTGGCAGCATGGTCGACGAAATCATGGGCAACCCGCTGCTGCTTGGGCTGATTGCAGGTAGTGCCTTCCTCGTACTGCTGCTTCTGCTGTTGCTGCTGGCGCGCAAGCGCAAGGCCCAGCAGGAGGCTGAAAAGCACCTGCGCATGGCGCGGGCGCTGGAAGAAGAGCAGGGCGCAGGCTTCGACAGCGATAGCGCAAGCTTCGATGGCGTCGAGGTCTCGGCCCCGAGCGTGACCCTGTCGCCGGCCGTGGTCGCTGCTTCGGCTGCCGCCGCCACCGCCGCGGAAAAAACATCGGCACCCGCCGTCGAAGCGCAACCTGAACCGCAAGCCGACCCCCACGCCGCACTGCTGGCGGAGGTCGAGCAATGCGTGGCCGAAGGCCGCCTGAACCGCGCTACCGACCTGCTGGAGCCTGCCGTGGCCGCCGCGCCGCAGCGTGACGACCTGCGCCTGAAACTGATGGATGTGTACGCCCGCCAGGGTGACCAGAGCGCGTTCGTCGAGCAGGAACGCAAGCTGCTGGCCAGCGAGCCGAACAGTGCAGCTGTTGCCGGGCTGAAGGAGCGCTACCCGGCCATGCTCGGCCTGGCCGCTACCGGCCTGGGCGCGGCGGCCCTGGCTGCCGAGATGGATGAACAGTACGTGCAGGAGCTGCTGCAAGATCAGCCTGAAACGCCAGTGGTTGCCGACGTGGCACCCGAGGAAGTGCCGGCGTTCGAGCCAGAGGAGGCGGTTGAACCAGAGGCCGTTGCCCAGGCGGAACCTGAGGCAGTGCTCGAGCCCGAAGTTGATCTGGATGCTGAGCTGGATGCCTTCGATGAAGTGCCGACCCTCGATGCGCCGGGCCTGGACGAGCAGGACCTGGACAGTGCCTTCGACCTGAGCCTGGGTGACGACTTGCCCGAGCAAGACCCGCTGGCGACGCCGCTGCTGGACGAATCGGTGGCCCAGCAACCTGTCGTCGACGAGCCGGTACTGGATGAACCGATGCTGGAAACGGCTCAGCCGGAAGACGAGCCGTTTGCCGTGGATGCCGAGCTGCAGGCCGACGCCGAGTTCGAGGCCATGCTGGCCCAGGCCGAGACACAGCCCGCTGTGGACCTGTCCGACTTCGACCTCGACGTCAGCGAACCGGTTGTCCCGGCCGCCCCGGCAGCGGTGGACGAAGCCCCGGTGGATGTCGCCGCCGAGCTGGCTGCCTTCGACAGCGAGCCAGCGTTCGACCCGCTTTCCGAGTTCGACCTGCCATCCGACTTCGATCTTTCGCTGTCGCTGGAAGATGATTCGCCGGCAGCCAAGAGCTTTGCCTCGGAGCTGAACGACGTCAACGCCGAACTGGACAAGCTGTCGCAGAGCCTCGAATCGCCGTCGCTGGAGCCGCACTTCACCAGTGAAGACGCGGTTGCCCAGCCAGAGCCCGAGCCACTGGACGACCTGGACTTCGACTTTTTCTCCGGTAGCGACGAAGTGGCCACCAAGCTTGACCTGGCCCGCGCCTATATCGACATGGGCGACAACCAGGGCGCGCGCGACATCCTCGATGAAGTGGTCAAGGATGGCGACGACAGCCAGCGCCAGGAAGCCGAGGACATGCTCTCCCGGCTGGTCTGAGGTTGCCTGCTCCGGCCTCTTCGCGGGTAAACCCGCTCCCACAGGTTCATCACAGGTCCGAATTCTGTGCGGGCCCTGTGGGAGCGGGTTTACCCGCGAAGAGGCCCTGAAAGGCAGTGCATATTCAACGGCAGCCCTACACGGCTGCCGTTGTCGTTATAATCCCCGCCATTCCGTACACCCCACAGGTTTCATGCTCTTGGACATCATCGACACCGCCGCCGCCGAGTCCGCGGCCGAAGGCTACTCCCGCATCGCCCTGGGCGTGGAATACAAAGGCGCGCGCTATCGTGGCTGGCAGCGCCAGGCCAGTGGCGTGCCCAGTGTCCAGCAGGCCCTGGAGCAGGCCCTGTCCAAGGTGGCCAACGAGCCGATCTCGGTAATCTGCGCCGGGCGCACCGACGCCGGCGTGCATGGCTGCGGGCAGATCGTGCACTTCGACACCCGCGCCGTGCGCGATGAGCGCGCCTGGACCATGGGCACCAACTTCAACCTGCCCCATGACATCAGCGTGGTCTGGTCGCGGCCGATGCCGGCCGACTTCCATGCCCGCTTCAAGGCCTGCGCCCGGCGTTACCGCTACGTCATCTACAACGACCCGATCCGCCCGGCGCACCTGGCCGAGGAGGTTACTTGGAACCACCGCCCGTTGGATGTCGAACGCATGGCCGAAGCCGCGCAGTCCCTGCTCGGCACCCATGACTTCAGTGCCTTCCGCGCCAGCCAGTGCCAGGCCAAGTCGCCGATCAAGCACATCTACCACCTGCGCGTCACCCGCCATGGCCAGATGATCGTGCTGGATGTGCGCGCCACGGCCTTCCTGCACCACATGGTGCGTAACATTGCCGGTGTACTGATGACCATTGGTGCCGGAGAACGCCCGGTCACCTGGGCGCGTGAGGTGCTGGAGGGGCGCAACCGCCGCGAAGGCGGGGTCACGGCGCACCCGTACGGGCTCTACCTGGTGCAGGTGGAGTACCCCGAGGAATACGCGCTGCCCAAGCGTTACATCGGCCCACACTTTTTGACCGGCTACGAGGCATTGGCAGACTGACGGGCGAAAAGTCATTTGCTAACATCCGGCCTTTCACCGTAACAACCAGGGTTCGCTGTCCATGAGCAATGTTCGCAGCAAGATCTGCGGGATTACCCGCATCGAAGACGCACTGGCCGCTGCCGAAGCGGGCGCCGATGCCATTGGCCTCGTCTTCTATGCCAAGAGCCCGCGCGCCGTGGACGTGCGCCAGGCGCGGGCGATCATCGCTGAGCTGCCACCGTTCGTGACCACGGTCGGGCTGTTCGTCAACGCTTCGCGCTGCGAGCTGAACGAGATCCTCGAAGTGGTTCCGCTGGACCTGCTACAGTTCCACGGCGATGAAACCCCGCAGGACTGCGAAGGCTACCACCGCCCCTGGATCAAGGCCCTGCGCGTGCGCCCGGGCGACGACCTGGAGGCGGCCTGCCAGCTTTACGCCGGTGCCCGCGGCATTCTGCTGGACACCTATGTGCCAGGCGTACCCGGAGGCACCGGTGAAGCGTTCGACTGGTCGCTGGTGCCGGCGCGCCTGAGCAAGCCGATCATCCTGGCGGGCGGGTTGTCTGCCGACAATGTCGGCCAGGCCATCGCCCAGGTGCGGCCGTACGCGGTGGATGTCAGTGGCGGCGTGGAGCAAGCCAAGGGCATCAAGGACGCGGCGAAGATCGAGGCATTCATGCGTGCGGTGAAACAGGCGTGATGGCAGATGTGACGGCTGGCTGCGCGCCATCGTCCATAGCTTTCGCAGCCCTGCGGGGCAGCCGCCTGCGCCTGTGGCGGCAAGACAACACATTAGCGGTGGGGTGGCGCGCTGGAAGTCCCGGCGGCCGGTCCATCATCGTTTCATAAAAGATTTTGAGCTCAAGGGCAGGGCAGGGCCGGCGACACCGGCCCACGCCTGCCAATACTGGAGAAAGAAAGCATGAGCAACTGGTTAGTCGACAAACTGATCCCTTCGATCATGCGTTCCGAGGTGAAGAAGAGCTCGGTGCCTGAAGGCCTGTGGCACAAGTGCCCGGCCTGCGAGGCCGTGCTGTATCGTCCGGAGCTGGAAAAGACCCTGGATGTCTGCCCCAAGTGCAACCACCACATGCGCATCGGCGCACGTGCGCGCATCGACATCTTCCTCGACGCCGATGGCCGTGCCGAACTGGGCGCCGACCTGGAGCCGGTCGACCGCCTGAAGTTCCGTGATGGCAAGAAGTACAAGGACCGCCTGACCGGCGCGCAGAAGCAGACCGGCGAGAAGGACGCCCTGATCTCCATGAGCGGCACCCTGATGGGCATGCCGATCGTGGTCAGCGCCTTCGAGTTCTCGTTCATGGGTGGTTCCATGGGTGCCATCGTCGGCGAGCGCTTCGTGCGCGCGGCCAACTATGCCCTGGAGCACCGCTGCCCGATGGTCTGCTTCTCCGCTTCGGGCGGTGCACGCATGCAGGAAGCGCTGATCTCGCTGATGCAGATGGCCAAGACCTCGGCCGTGCTGGCGCGCCTGCGCGAAGAAGGCATCCCGTTCATCTCGGTACTGACCGACCCTGTGTACGGTGGTGTTTCCGCCAGCCTGGCCATGCTCGGTGACGTGATCGTCGGCGAGCCAAAGGCACTGATCGGCTTCGCCGGCCCGCGCGTGATCGAGCAGACCGTGCGCGAGAAGCTGCCGGAAGGCTTCCAGCGCAGTGAGTTCCTGCTGGAGCACGGCGCCATCGACCTGATCATCTCCCGTGGCGAGCTGCGCCCGCGTCTGGCCCGCCTGCTGGCGCAGATGACCGGCCAGGAAACCCCGGAGCAAGCGCGTGAGGCGGCTGCCGTCGCGTGATGAAACAACGATCCCTGGGCGAATGGCTCGCCTACCTCGAGCAGTTGCACCCCTCGGCCATCGACATGGGCCTGGAGCGTTCGCAGAAGGTGCTTGCCCGGCTGGCGCTGGGCAAGCTGGCGCCACGCGTGGTGACGGTGACCGGCACCAACGGCAAGGGCTCGACCTGCGCCTTCGTGGCCTCGCTGCTGCGTGCCCAGGGGCTCAAGGTCGGCGTGTACAGCTCGCCGCACCTGTTGCGTTACAACGAGCGGGTGCTGATCGATGGCCAAGAAGCCAGCGATGAGGCCCTGTGCGAAGCCTTCGCCGCCGTCGAGGCGGCGCGAGGCGATATTTCCCTGACCTACTTCGAGATGGGCACCCTGGCCGCGTTCTGGTTGTTCTACCAGTCGCAGCTGGATGCCGTGGTACTGGAAGTGGGCCTTGGTGGCCGCCTGGACACCGTGAACGTGGTGGATGCCGACCTGGCCCTGGTGACCAGCATCGGCGTCGACCATGTCGATTACCTGGGTGATACCCGCGAGCTGGTGGCCTTCGAGAAGGCCGGCATCTTCCGTCAGGGCAAGCCGGCACTGTGCGGTGACCTGGATCCGCCTCAGCCGCTGCTGGACAAGGCCGCCGAACTGGCTGCGCCGCTGTTCCTGCGTGGTCGTGACTTCGACCTGGCCAGTGCCGATGGCAGCTGGAACTGGCGGGGTACTGCGGCTGATGGTGCGCAGGTAGAGCTGCGTGGCCTGCCTTTGCTCGACCTGCCCATGGAAAACGCTACGCTGGCCCTGCAGGCCTACCTGCTGATGGGCCTGCCCTGGGACGCCGGGCAGATTCGCCAGGCGCTGCTGGATACCCGCATCACGGGTCGCCTCGACCGCCGCCTGCTGAGCTGGCAGGGCAAGCCGGTGGAGCTGTTGCTGGATGTCGGGCACAACCCGCATGCCGCGGAGTACCTGGCCCGGCGCCTGGCGGCCCGGCCGCTGAAGGGGCGCCGCCTGGCGGTGTTCGGCCTGCTCGCCGACAAGGACCTGGACGGTGTTGTCGCGCCGCTGCAGGGGCTGGTCGACGACTGGGCAGTGGCGCCACTGGATACCCCGCGCAGCCGCCCGGCTGCGGAGCTGGCCACGGCCTTGACGAACGTCGGCGCCGCGGTGAAGTCTTATGCCAGCGTCGATGCTGCCCTTGAAGGGCAATGCGCGCAGGCAACGGCGGATGACCAGATCTTGCTGTTCGGTTCGTTTTTCTGTGTTGCCCAGGCACTGGAATGGCTGGAGCGGCACGCCCAGGAGGGTGGAGTAGATGGCAGTGCTGGATAAAGGGATTAAACAGCGCATGGTGGGTGCGTTGGTGCTGGTGGCGCTGGCGGTGATTTTCCTGCCGATGCTGTTCACCCGCGAGGACGAGATGCGTCAGGTGCGCGTCGAGGCCCCGCAGGCGCCGGCCATGCCAAGCCTGCCGGAAGTGAAGGTGGAACCGGTCGCCGTGCCGGAGCCGCAGGCCGTTGCGCAGGAGCCGCAACAGCCACCGGTGGTGGTGGACGAGTCCACCGCGCCGGCGAGCGCGCCCAGCCAGCCGATTACACCGTCACCGCAGACCCAGCCTCAGGCGCAGGTGCAGCCCCAGCCCCAGCCCCAGCCCCAGCCCGCCAAGCCGCAGGCGCCCGTGGCCAAGGTCGAGCCTCAGCCGGCAGCCAAGCCGGCCACGCCGGCGGCGCCATCGAAGATCGACGTCAACGGCCTGCCGGTCAGTTGGTCGATCCAGTTGGCCAGCCTGTCCAACCGTGCCGGGGCCGAAAAGTTGCAGCAAACCTTGCGTAGCCAGGGTTACAACGCCTATATCCGCTCGGCGGGTGGCATGAACCGGGTGTACGTGGGGCCGCTGATCGAGCGGGCCGAGGCCGAGCGCGTGCGTGACGCCATCAACCGCCAGAACAGCCTCAAGGGCTTCGTGGTGCGCTTCCAGCCTGAGCGCAGCTGAGTCTGGCTGACTCGGGCCCTTGTAGGAGCGGCCTTGTGTCGCGATCGGGCCGCATGGCGGCCCCAGCGATTTTGGCTGTGTCCGAGACCCTTGGGGCCGCTGTGCGGCCCGATCGCGACACAAGGCCGCTCCTACAGAAGTCCGCATGCTAATCCACCCGACATTCCGCTTACTCCCAGCCCGCCGCTCTGTTAAAATGCGCCGCCTCAAACGTCTGCAGGCAGCACCGTGGCATTTACCTTGGTTGATTGGGCGATCATCGCGATCATCGCCGTCTCCACACTGATCAGTCTCAAGCGCGGCTTCGTCAAGGAAGCCTTGTCCTTGCTCATCTGGATCATTGCCGGTGCGGTTGCCTGGATGTTCGGTGGTTCGCTCTCGGTGTATCTTGAAAGCTACATCCAGACGCCGTCGATGCGCGTCATCGCCGGCTGCGCCATTCTTTTCGTCGCCACCTTGCTGGTGGGGGCCATGATCAACTTCCTCATCGGCGAGCTGATCCGCGTGACCGGGCTGTCCGGTACCGATCGTTTCCTGGGCATGGCCTTCGGCGCCGCGCGCGGGGCCTTGCTGGTGGTGGTGGCCATCGGGCTGATCAGCCTGGGGCCGGTTCAACAGGACACCTGGTGGCAGGAATCACGCCTGATACCACAATTTCTCTTGGTCGCCGACTGGTCGAAAAACCTGATCCTGGGTTTTACCGGCCAGTGGACACCCAGTGGGCTGATCGGCACTCCAGCTGATCTTCCGTTCAAGGAACAGTTGCTCGGGCCGGCAAAGCCCTGAGCGCTATTCACTCAAGTTTCGTCAAAGTAGGGGTTGCGTCGCATGTGTGGCATCGTCGGTATCGTCGGTAAGTCGAACGTCAATCAGGCGCTGTATGACGCGCTTACGGTCCTCCAGCACCGCGGCCAGGACGCTGCCGGTATCGTGACCAGCCATGACGGCCGGTTGTTCCTGCGCAAGGATAATGGCCTGGTGCGCGACGTGTTCCAGCAGCGCCACATGCAGCGCCTGGTCGGCAACATCGGCATCGGCCACGTGCGCTACCCGACTGCGGGCAGCTCGACCTCGGCCGAGGCCCAGCCGTTCTACGTCAACTCGCCATACGGCATCACCCTGGCACACAACGGCAACCTGACCAACGTCGAGCAGCTGGCCAAGGAGATCTACGAGTCCGACCTGCGCCACGTCAACACCAACTCCGACTCGGAAGTACTGCTGAACGTGTTCGCCCATGAGCTGGCGGTGCGCGGCAAGCTGCAGCCGACCGAAGAAGACGTGTTCGCCGCGGTTTCCCACGTGCACAGCCGCTGCGTCGGCGGTTACGCCGTGGTGGCGATGATCACCGGCTACGGCATCGTCGGCTTCCGTGACCCCAACGGCATCCGCCCGGTGGTGTTCGGCCAGCGTCACACCGACGAAGGCGTGGAATACATGATCGCCTCGGAAAGCGTGGCCCTGGACGTGCTCGGCTTCACCCTGATCCGCGACCTGGCGCCCGGCGAAGCGGTATACATCACCGAAGAAGGCCAGCTGTACACCAAGCAGTGCGCCGAAGCACCGAAGCTGCAACCGTGCATCTTCGAGCATGTCTACCTGGCCCGCCCGGACTCGATCATGGATGGCGTGTCGGTGTACAAGGCCCGTCTGCGCATGGGTGAAAAACTGGCCGACAAGATCATGCGCGAGCGCCCCGAGCACGACATCGACGTGGTCATCCCGATCCCGGACACCAGCCGCACCGCGGCCCTGGAACTGGCCAACCGCCTGGGCGTCAAGTTCCGCGAAGGTTTCGTCAAGAACCGCTACATCGGCCGTACCTTCATCATGCCCGGCCAGGCCGCGCGCAAGAAATCGGTACGCCAGAAGCTCAATGCCATCGAGCTGGAGTTCCGCGGCAAGAACGTGATGCTGGTGGACGACTCGATCGTGCGCGGCACCACCTGCAAGCAGATCATCCAGATGGCCCGCGAAGCCGGTGCCAAGAACGTCTACTTCTGCTCCGCAGCCCCTGCGGTGCGCTACCCCAACGTCTACGGCATCGATATGCCGAGTGTCCACGAACTGATCGCCCACAACCGTACCACCGAACAAGTGGCCGAGTTGATTGGCGCCGACTGGCTGGTCTACCAGGACCTGCCGGACCTGATCGACTCGGTCGGTGGCGGCAAGATCAAGATCGACCACTTCGATTGCGCGGTATTCAACGGTGAGTACGTCACCGGCGATATCGACGAAGCCTACCTCGACCGTATCGAGCAGGCTCGTAACGACCTGGCCAAGGTCAAGAACCAGGCGGTCAGCGCGATCATCGACCTCTACAACAACTGATTTCGGGAGCGACGGCATGACGGATCAATGGGATGCCGGACGACTGGACAGTGACCTCGAGGGTGTCGGTTTCGACACCCTGGCGGTGCGTGCCGGTCAAAACCGTACACCGGAGGCCGAGCACAGCGAAGCGCTGTTCCTGACCTCCAGCTATGTGTTCCGCACGGCTGCCGATGCCGCCGCGCGCTTTGCCGGCGAAACGCCGGGCAACGTCTATTCGCGCTACACCAACCCGTCTGTGCGTGCTTTCGAGGAGCGCCTGGCGGCCATGGAAGGCGCCGAGCAGGCCGTGGGCACCTCCACCGGCATGGCGGCGATCCTCGCCGTGGTGATGTCGCTGTGCAGTGCCGGTGACCATGTGCTGGTGTCGCAGAGCGTGTTCGGCTCGACCATCAGCCTGTTCGAGAAGTACTTCAAGCGCTTTGGCGTGCAGGTGGATTACGTGCCACTGGTCGACCTCGCCGGCTGGGAAAAGGCCATCAAGGTCAATACCAAGCTGCTGATCGTCGAGTCGCCGTCCAACCCGCTGGCCGAGTTGGTCGATATCACCGCCCTCAGCGAAATCGCCCATGCCCACGGTGCCATGCTGGTGGTGGACAACTGCTTCAGCACCCCGGCGCTGCAGCAGCCGCTGAAGCTGGGTGCCGACATCGTGTTCCACTCGGCCACCAAGTTCATCGACGGCCAGGGCCGCTGCATGGGTGGCGTGGTTGCCGGCCGTGCCGAGCAGATGAAAGAAGTGGTGGGCTTCCTGCGTACCGCAGGCCCCACCCTCAGCCCGTTCAACGCCTGGATCTTCACCAAGGGCCTGGAAACCCTGCGCCTGCGCATGCGTGCGCACTGCGAAAGCGCCCAGGTACTGGCCGAATGGCTGGAGCAGCAGGAGGGCGTGGAGAAGGTGCATTACGCCGGCCTGCCGAGCCACCCGCAGCACGAATTGGCCAAGCGCCAGATGAGTGGCTTCGGCGCGGTGGTCAGCTTCGAGGTCAAGGGTGGCAAAGAGGGCGCCTGGCGCTTCATCGACGCTACCCGGGTGATTTCCATCACCACCAACCTGGGTGACAGCAAGACCACCATCGCCCACCCGGCCACCACCTCCCACGGTCGCCTGACGCCACAGGAACGTGAAGCCGCCGGCATCCGCGACAGCCTGATCCGCGTTGCCGTGGGCCTGGAGGATGTGGCCGACCTGCAGGCCGACCTGGCGCGTGGGTTGGCGGCACTGTGATCGAAATCCGCGGCGGTACGCCCGGCCATAACGGCCGGGTAGCCCTGGTGACCGGTGCCGCGCGCGGCATCGGCCTGGGCATTGCCGCCTGGTTGATCTGCGAAGGCTGGCAGGTGGTGCTCAGCGACCTTGACCGCCAGCGCGGCGCCAAGGTGGCCAAGGCCCTGGGTGACAATGCCTGGTTCATTACCATGGACGTTGCCGACGAGGCCCAGGTCAGCGCCGGGGTGTCCGAGGTGCTGGGGCAGTTTGGCCGCCTGGACGCGCTGGTGTGCAATGCGGCCATCGCCAATCCGCACAACCAGACCCTCGAAAGCCTGAGCCTGGCGCAGTGGAACCGGGTGCTGGCGGTCAACCTCAACGGCCCGATGTTGCTGGCCAAGCATTGTGCGCCGTACCTGCGTGCGCACAACGGGGCGATCGTCAATCTCACCTCCACCCGAGCGCGGCAGTCCGAGCCCGATACCGAGGCCTACGCGGCGAGCAAGGGCGGCCTGGTGGCCTTGACCCATGCCCTGGCCATGAGCCTTGGCCCGGAGATCCGCGTCAATGCGGTGAGCCCGGGCTGGATCGATGCCCGTGACCCGTCGCAGCGCCGTGCCGAGCCGTTGACCGAAGCGGACCATGCCCAGCACCCGACGGGCAGGGTAGGGACGGTGGAAGACGTGGCGGCCATGGTTGCCTGGCTGTTGTCTCGGCAAGCGGCGTTCGTCACCGGCCAGGAGTTCGTGGTCGATGGCGGCATGACCCGCAAGATGATCTACACCTGAGCCTTTGGCATATCCTGTACCGGCCTTTTCGCGGGTAAACCCGCTCCCACAGGTACTGCGCAGTTCTCAAGGCCTGTGCAGTACCTGTGGGAGCGGGTTTACCCGCGAAGAGGCCGCCACAGGCAACCGCACCGCTTTTGCGCTTTTCTGAAAAAAATTCAATGGGGCTATTGACTTAGCTTCGCCACCTGCGTAAATTTCGCGGCCTCAGCGAAGCAAACGCAACAAGCAACATCGCGAGGGTGATTAGCTCAGCCGGGAGAGCATCTGCCTTACAAGCAGAGGGTCGGCGGTTCGATCCCGTCATCACCCACCACTTCCTGAGATGTTCCTGGTGCTTCGGGTTTCGCAAGAAGCCGATAGCCAGAGAGGAACGCACTGCGCAGCGGTAGTTCAGTCGGTTAGAATACCGGCCTGTCACGCCGGGGGTCGCGGGTTCGAGTCCCGTCCGCTGCGCCATTTTTCAGTAACAGATGGGTGCATGGCACCGGTCTGAAGCCACAAGGCAAACGCCTTGGGCTGATCCCAGTTTCAATCGGGCGAAAGCCTGAACGATACGCAGCGGTAGTTCAGTCGGTTAGAATACCGGCCTGTCACGCCGGGGGTCGCGGGTTCGAGTCCCGTCCGCTGCGCCATCTTCGTTTCAAGGTCCCTTGAACACCTTGAAGCAAACACAAGAGAAGCGATCACGTTATCGCTTTTTTTGTGCCTGCCCTGAGGCCATCGCGCCGGAAGGGTAGACCCAGGTTTCAATCGGGCGCAAGCCTGAATGATACGCAGCGGTAGTTCAGTCGGTTAGAATACCGGCCTGTCACGCCGGGGGTCGCGGGTTCGAGTCCCGTCCGCTGCGCCATCTTCGCCTCGAGGCCCCTTGAACGCCTCGAAGCCACGAGAAAGCGACCTTCGGGTCGCTTTTTTCGTTTTTACGCCTGGCAATTGCCGCCCCTGACCCAGATTTACACGAACCTGACAGACTCTTCACCGATCAGCGGTTCCTGTGCCTGCCTGCTGTGTTGCACAATAGGCACCTTCTTGACTTACCCGGAATTCGCAATGACCAGATCTTCCGTCTTTGGTGCGCTCGGGCTGGCCCTGGTGCTGGCGGGCGTGACCGGTTGTTCCTCGAAAAAAGCCGCCGTCTACGAGCACGAGAACTTCGATGACTCGGGCACCTTCTCGCGCAGCTTCCCGGTGAGCGATGCCGGCTCCTGCGAGGCCGCCCGGCGCGCCTTGCTCAGCCAGGGCTACATCATCACCAGCAGCGGCGCCAACCAGGTGGTGGGCAACAAGAGCTTCCAGCAGAACAGCGAGAACCACCTGCAGATCAGCTTCAACGTCACCTGTGCGCCGGATGTGAGCGACGAGCAGCGTTCGACCATGTTCGCCAACGCCCTGCAGGACCGCTACGCCCTGAAAAAGTCCAACACCTCCGCCAGCCTGGGCGTTGGTGTACTGGGGTCGGTGTCGATGCCGATCGGCTCCAGCGACGACTCGATGGTCAAGGTGGCCAGCGAGACGGTGACAGCGGCGCAGTTCTATGACCGCTATTTCGCCCTGGTGGAGAGCTACCTGCCAAAGCCCAAGCCTAAACAGGAGAGCAAGGCCAAGGTCGAGGAGCCCGCGCCGAAGGTCGAAGCGCCCGCGGCTGCCCTGGGGCTGCCAGAGCAGGCCGCGGCAGCGCCGGTGGCGGCGCCTTTGGTTGAGGCGGCACCAGCCCCGGCCCCTGTTGCCCCGGCCAGCGAGGCGGTAGCCGCGCCGGTGGTGGATGACAGCCAAGGCTCGCAGCCGGTGGCACCGCCAGCGGAGGCGGCACCGATCGAGGTGCAGCAGGAAGCCCAGCCTGCCGAGGCCGCAGCGCCCGCTCTCTGATTTTCAGCCTGTACCGGCCTCTTCCCACCTGATCGGTTATCGCGAGCCCTTGTAGGAGCGGCCTTGTGTCGCGAAAGGGCTGCGAAGCAGCCCCGGCAATTTGTGCATCTGCGCTGAAACCCCGGGGCTGCTTCGCAGCCCTTTCGCGACACAAGGCCGCTCCTACAAGGGCCTGCGTGGGCTGGCTTGCCGGTGATAACTTCCTGAACACCTGCTACGTTTACCACTCAGGATTTCCGGAGCTCTTATAACGGTTAACTGGTATTTTTCATCTAGAAATCAGACGCTTAAGAAATCTAACTTTTTTTGAGATTTTTCGATAAAAGGACGATTTTTTGCGGACGGGGGACAGGTCCGCTTAGCAGTGCGATGTCATGGCAAAGCATTGACCCGCGCCCTGCGTCGGCTTGAACGTAACGGCGTCCTGGCAAGGCGTGTCATTCCGTCCTCGCATGTGGCGGTGGAGTACAGCATCACCCCACTGGGAACGACGCTTGAGCACCCGTTCAAAGCGTTGTATTTCTGGACGCTGGAGTACCTGGATACCGTCATGAAAGCCCAGGCAGATTTCGACTCCCGAGACGTGAAGACTGCATAGTTTCGCGTGGCAGAAAACTTTCAGCCGGGCACACGCTCGCGTAGGCTAGAAAGCTTGATCAGTCGTGTCAGTAACCCACCTCGCGAAAGCCACCCGAAGCACGGATGGATTCACCGGGTACCTAATGCGAATCTTCAGACGCCAAAAACACCCCCAACGGCGCGATGTCCTCGGGTTCTCCGAAGCGCCCTAGGGGAGTTCCAGCAAGCAATGTTTCACCGAATGCACCGGCGGAATTCCCTACGGTGGCTGGGGGAGAGGCTCGGAGCCTCTCTAGATCACTAGCCGAATCGGGTGATTGAGCGCTATTGTTGGCACAGTGCCACCCGTGAATGGACCTGAGTGCCATTGCGCTGCAAGCCGGTAAGGATGGCCAACAAGGAGAGACTATGAGTCAGGCTTGGCCATACGCCGGCGCCCGTTGGTGGAAATTCGATTTTCACACTCACACCCCGGCTTCAAAGGATACGAATGCTTGGCAAGCCGCGATTGGCACCTCCGATGAGCTGACTCCGCAAAAATGGCTGCTCAAGTACATGGCTGCCGCAATCGACTGTGTGGCGGTCACCGATCACAACAGCGGTGAATGGGTAGACCGGCTCAAGGCCGCTTACTCGGACATGAAGCGTCAGGCAGATGCCGGTAATCCACCTGAAGGCTTTCGCGAACTCCATTTATTCCCTGGTGTTGAGGTTTCTGTTCAGGGCGGCTTCCATTTGCTCGCTATCTTCGATCCTTCGGCCTCCAGCCAAACCATTAGTGATTTGCTGGCTAAAGTGCATTACTCGGGAACACGTGGGGATAGTGACGGAGTGACACGTGAGGGTGCTGCCAAGGTGATCGAGCATGTCATCGCCGAGGGCGGATTAGCGATTCCTGCTCATGTGGAAGGTGACAAAGGGTTGCTGCAGGTTGAGCAGGGAACCCGAAAATGTTTGCTCGATACGAACACGGTAAAGCAAGTTCTGCAGGAGCCGGGCATCTTGGCCCTGGAGTGGACTTCGGGAAGCATCTCATCACCCATCGTGCTTGAAGAACTGAAGCTTCGCTTTGCCAGTGTGGTTGGAAGCGATTGCCACAGTTTCAAAGGTTCTGCGGTTCCAGGCTCGCGCTTCACCTGGATCAAAATGGCCAAACCCAACATGGAAGGTCTGCGCCTCGCGCTTCTAGACGGGCAGGAGGTTTCAGTTCGCCGTAGCGACCAAAGCGATGGGTTTGCACCATTCACTACCCCTGACCACTTCATCGAATCTATTGAAATTCAAAATGCACGCTACATGGGACGCGGAAAAACGGTTGCTTCTCTACCCCTCAATCCGTATTTCAATGCACTGATCGGCGGTCGAGGAACAGGGAAATCAACCATCGTGCACGCCCTTCGCTTGGCCTATCGGAGGGAAAAGGAACTGTCGCAGGCTTCCGAGGCCGGACAAACCTTTAACAAGTTCAACGTTGTAGCGAAGTCCAAGAACGACAACGGCGGTTTGCTCGACGACACAGTGGTACGTGTGCAGGTTCTTCGCAATGGCTCCCCCCATCGCCTTACTTGGCGAAAAGACGACACCGAAAACGTGGTGGAAGAATGGGATATCTTATCTACTGATTTCACACCCTCCGACAGCCAGGTCATCAACGAGCAGCGCTTTCCCGTAAGACTTTTTAGCCAGGGGCAGATTGCTGCCTTAGCCGGCGACAGTCAGCAGGCTTTGCTGAAAGTGATCGATGATGCTGCTGACACTCGATCGCAGAGAAGCGCATTTGAAGACGCAAAAAGCGCATTTCTGGCGTCCCGGGCACGGATGCGCGAGATGGAAGGGAAGTTATCAGGGCTCGAATCCCTATCGCTAGCATTGCAAGACATAAAGCGAAAACTTGAACGGTTCGAAGGCTCGGACCACACGGTTGTTTTGAAAAACTACCAGCGCACCAGCCAACAAAATCGAGAGCTTGAACGTCAGTTTGACGCGGCGGCCAAGCTTGTTAAGGATCTGGAAAATGTCGCTGCGACTTTGCAGCCAGAGGATCTGCAAGCAGGGTTATTTGATGCCAATGATGACAGTCCGGCGCTGGCCTCCCTTCAGGCCTTGAACACGGTTATAGGAAAAGTAAAACAGGACGTCGAGGCATCCGCTGCCGAGTTGGCAATATTTGGACAAACGCTGAAAACAGACCTTGTGTCATCGCCTTGGTTTACCGGAATCGCAACTGCTAGAGAAGCCTACCATCAGCTGAAGGAGAGTCTTCAGCAGCAGGGTGTCAACGACCCGAGCGAGTACGGCCGCTTGGTTCAAGAAGCTCAGCGGCTGGAAACCGAGCTGAGGAACTTGAACACGTTGAAGTCGCAACATACTGACTTGCGCAATACTGCGATGTCACAGCTGGAGCAAGTCCAGGTGGCACGACGGGCAATCAGTCATCGACGCAGCGAATTCCTGCAGGCCACCTTACATGACAACCTCTACGTGAGGATCGAGCTCATTCCCTATAGCCGCGATACGCAGGGGATCGAGCGATCATTGCGCGAAGCGCTGGGTGTGGGAGACGGCAAATATGCGGATGACCTGTACCAAGAGCAGGAAGGCTCGACGCCAAAGGGGCTAATAGCGGACCTCATGTTGGCAGCCGAGTTACTTGGGGACACGCCCAGTTTTGAAGAATCGCTGAAGACGTTGAGGACACGGTTATCACAAGCCTGCCGTGGGAAGGTTGAGTTTGGGGGCTGGTTCAACAAATTCTTGAAAGGTGAAACCGACAGACGACCTGAATACATGGACCACCTGCTGTGCTGGTTCCCTGAGGATGGTCTACAGGTGGAATACAGTCGCAAAGGCAACGGACGGGACTTCCAATCCATCGGTCAGGCCTCCGCGGGGCAGCGCGCAGCTGCGATGCTGGCTTTTTTGCTGGCCCATGGAGGTGAGCCTTTGGTGCTCGACCAGCCTGAGGATGACTTGGACAACCACCTTATCTACGGACTGGTCGTTCAGCAAATCCGATCTAACAAGCAGCGCCGTCAGCTAATCATCGTCACCCATAACCCCAACATCGTAGTTAACGGTGATGCTGAGCTGATCCATGTACTGGATTTCAACAACCAGTGTCATGTGAAGCAGACCGGTTCCCTGCAGGAACAGCACATGCGGCAGGAGGTTTGCCAAGTGATGGAGGGAGGCTCGGAGGCGTTTGAGCGCCGTTACCAGCGCTTGGGAAGGGAGAATTGATTAAAGTCTTGAGCCCCCACATTGGGTGTGGAAGTCCAGAAAAACAAACCCCCTGGTGCGCAGTACAGGTCCTGAGATCTGCCCGAGGCGTGGGGGCTATTCCTACCGTGGAAAATAACACGGCATAGTCGATGGCGGCAGCCAGCTCTGACAACAGGTCATACGGCCGAGAGATCGCGTTGGGCTGCCGAGTCTTAAAAAAAAGCAGATTGGCCCCGCGAAAGCAGACTTGGACCGGACCGAGGAGACGGCTATCAAACTGAAACTCGAGGATTGGATTTATGCTTGAAGAGTTTGGCGCGCAGTTCAACAGCGGTTGGACCGCCGTTGCAGCGGTCGTAGGTGTTTTGTGTCTCGTACCAACGAGGGCAGTCCAGTTACTACACTTGTACGAAAGCCTGGTGAGGGCTGAGTAGATGTGCCTGGTCTGGTCCACAGGCCAGACCAGCATCACCATCAGCCGTTCTGAATGGATCGGACTCTCTCAGTGGTGATAGGCTCGCCACCGATGCCCCAGTCGCCGCTCTTCACTTCTTCGAAAATTACCCAAGTCACAGCACGCATTTTCTCTCCCTCGACGGAGACCATGGCGTCGGTAATCTTGCTGATGATCTCGGCTTTTTGCTCCGAAGAGAAAACACCTTCAATGCCTTTTACAGTAACCAGTGGCATGTCGGGACTCCTACAGTAGTTGAATAACACCGTGGATCAACCGAGATGGTTATCCCTGGTAGGTCTCATAATCGGTGTAACCCTTCGCGCCAATCACACCGTAATAGGTGGAGTGGTCACTGGTCGCGAGTGGCCAGCCATTCTGCATCCGCTCGACCAGGTCAGGGTTCGCGATGTACGAGGTTCCGAAAGCGATCAAGTCGTGGTCGCCGTTTTCCAGCTCAGCTTCTGCCAACTCAGCGGTAAAGCCTCCGGCGCCGATGACCGTGCCTTTGTAGAGCGAGCGGAAATGCTTGTAGAAGCCCTCTGGGAATGGAACCGCGTCCAGCGTTGGCTGGTAGTTCACGTGAACGAAAGCCACCTCGCGCTTGTTCAGTTCAGCGGCAACGCTGTTCCAGGTCGCCTCTTCTTCCGGGTAAGGGCGCAGGTCGTACAGACGCCCGAACGGAGAGATGCGCACACCAACGCGGAAGCCACCAATCGCGTCTGCGATCGCATCGACCGTTTCCAGCAGGAAGCGCTGACGGTTTTCGATCGATCCACCGTACTCATCGGTACGCGTGTTGATCTGGCTGCTCAGGAACTGGTCGAACAGGAATGCGTTGGCTGCCATGAGCTCCACGCCATCGAAGCCCGCGTCCACCGCGCGCAATGCGGCGGCAACGAAGTCGTCGGTGACACGGTGAATCTCGTCGACAGTCAGCGCACGCGGTACGCTCGGTGCAACCGGGCCAGCTACACCAGGGCCAGTCCAGGCGTAAACCGTGGTGCCTACAGCTGGCTCGGCACTTGCCGAAACGGGTGCAGCATTGCCTGGCTGCAGCGACACGTGCGACATGCGGCCCACATGCCACAGCTGGGCGAAGATCTTGCCGCCTTTGGCATGAACGGCATCAGTCACTGCGCGCCACGCGCGGGTCTGCTCGTCGGTGTAAATACCTGGGGTGTACAGGTAGCCACGCCCCTCGTCCGAGATCGGCAAGCCTTCAGTGATGATCAAGCCCGCCGAAGCACGCTGCGCGTAATACAGTGCGGTCAGCTCGGATGGCACGTTGTCTTCCGTCCGGGTACGGGTCATTGGGGCCATCACAACGCGGTTGGCCAGTTTGAGGCCGTCCAGGTCGTATGGGGAGAACAGCTTTTTCATAATCTACCTCTACAAACAAATACGTGAATCAGGCAACGGCTTGGCCAGTGATAACTTCCAGGTTGGGCACCATGCGGATGGCCCTCGAGAAGTTGGCGAGGTTCACGGAAGTCTTGGTGACGATGCGATGCAGCTCTTCCACCTTGTCGGCAGGCGCATCAGTGTGGATGCGTACCACGTAGCTCATCTCGTCGAAGCCTGGGTTGACGTTTTCGTCCAGGCCCAGGAAGCCACGCAGATCCAGTTCACCACTGGTCTCGATTTCCAGGCTGTGGATGGTGATACCCATGACTGACGCGTTCACCACATAGCCAACGGAAAGGCAGGCGTTCAGACCGGAGATCAGCAGTTCCTGTGGGTTGGGGGCAGAGTTATTACCCAACAGCTCCAGTGGTTCATCAGCTGCGATCTGGACATTTCGTGGGTAGTCGGTACCGCTCAAATGAAAGCGGTCGACGGTGGCCACGGTGCGGGTCTGATGCTCCCACTTGGTGTTGATTTTGAAACGTGCGTGACGCTTGGCAGGATCCTCAGCGACGCCCTGTGCAAAGGCTTGCAGAGCAGCGATATCGATACCGTTGAGATGCTTGTCCATTTTCAAATCCTCTTAAATTCGTGGATAAAAGATCAAAATCACGAGGCACCCGAAGGTGATCACTTGGTTAGTGCGAACAGCCAGTGATTGAACAGCTGGTGGCACTGATTGCCTCTTCATCACTCGAAAGTTCTTCCATCGCAGCACGGAGCACTTTGGTAAACACTGCCGGCTCCTGTGCACCGGAGATGTAGCGGTTGCCGTTGATCATGAACAACGGAATGCCGGTACCTAGTCCGTTCACTGCTGCTTCATCACTCAGGATTGCGGCTTCAGCCGAATCGAAACCAACGAGGTCGGTAGCACCCACCTCCGTCGCCAGGTCCCACAAGACCCGTTCGTTGAAGATATCCTTGCCCTCTGTCGTTCCAGCCAGATGAAGCCGTTCGACATAGCGCTCCTGCAGAGCCGGAGCAGAAATAGCCTTTACGTACTGGTGAGCAGCGGAGGTATCCCCGAAGCGCATGACGTGAAACTTGTACTCCAACCCTTCAAGCGCAGCACTTTCTCGCACGGCGTCCATGAACATGTCCGCTCGTCCTTGGCTACCGGTTTTCTGTACCAATGCCTGGTTGAAAGAGACCGGGGTCATGCCTTTTGCCAAGCGGTATGCACGCGGCACGATTTCAACTTCGACCTCATCCTTGAGATCATCAATGGCCTTCTCCAAGCGCTTCTTTGCTATCCAGCACCAGGGACAAACAAAGTCGGACCAGACCTCAACCGTAATTTTCTTCATGGAATCTCCTCTCTATCTGTCTCTGCTGGATAAGCTGCGAAAGCCACTCAGCTCTGAGGTTTGCTGTCCATAGCGTCCAGGACATGCGTGCTGTAAACCACCGCTGCACCGGCGTTCATGTTCACGGCCACACCAAGTGCCTCGGCAACTTCCTCGGTGGTGATGCCGAGCTTCTTGGCTTCCGCAGCGTGGAAAGCAATGCAACCATCGCAGCGCGTGGTGACAGCGACAGCCAGCGAGATGAGCTCACGGGTCTTGGCATCGAGGTGATTGGTTTTGTTTCCGGCATTACCGAGCATTGCCACTCCCCGCAGGGTGTCAGGCGAATGTGCGCCGAACTCTTTCAGGCGGGCGCTTACGTCGGTGACGGTTTGTTGCCAGTTAGGCATGCTAGACATGATTACCACCCTACTAGTTGATAGGTAAGACTTGCCAAAAAATGGGCCGAAACGGGTCGCGTATCGGCCCCCTTGTGCACAGAGATCAGTACTCTGCGATCATCCGAAGAACTGCCATATTTACCGTCTCACCATCCTTGGTAGCCCAGTTAATGAAGCTCGACCCTTCGAGGATGCTGAGCAACAAATAGGACTTCTCTCTGGACCCTCGCCCCTGGGCTAACTCACCAGCGGCAATGCCTTCGTCCATCACTCTGGTCAACCAGGACAACTGCACGTCGAAAAACCTTCGGGTTAGACGCTGGAGCCCATCGGGCAGGGCTGCCATTTCAGCCGCCAGCGCACCACACAAAGGCAAAAGACCACCTTCAGTGCTGGAATAGAAAAGCACATAGAACGCCTTGAGCCTTTCAACTGCACCTTTCTGGTTGATCTCGATGCGCTCGAACTCAGCTTGCACTCGCGAAACGTACTCTTCGACGATCGCAATCCCTAGATCTTCCTTGGTTGGGAAGTGATAGTGGATGCTTGCCTTGCGAATACCGACTACATCAGCAAGATCCGCATAGCTGAACGCTGCATAGCCTTTGGTCCGCATCAGTTCTTCAGCGGCTTGAATTAACGCGTCCCGTGTTGCCAGTGTCATACATTCTCCTGCCTTCATCGCCCGACCAGAAAAGAGCGATTCCGGCCACTACGCGGCCAGTTTACTTCCCTTGCTTACGAGCGGCCATGACCCCACCGTCTACGTCCCACACTGCGCCGGTCACCCAGGACGCTTTGTCAGAAAGCAAGAACACAATGGACTCAGCCACATCACGTGGGGTGCCGTTGCGACCCAGCGGGTGGAAGTTGTTGAAGTCCTTCAGCGCACCTTCCAATTGTTCACCAGGGATGAAACGCTCGAAGATCTTGGTTTCCACAATGCCCGGGCTGACCGAGTTCACGCGAATACCATGTTGCGCCAACTCGCCTGCAGCGTGCGTGGTCAGGGCATCGAGACCCATCTTGGCCATGGAGTACGCCGAGGCTGGAACACCTTCGACAGCTTGGCGCGCAGCCACAGCAGTGACGTTCACGATCGAGCCAGGTTTGCCCTGAGCTACCAGCTCTGCTGCTACCTGACGGGTCAGGAAGAAGACAGCACGGTTCAGGTTGAGGAAGTTGTCGTAATCCTCAAGCGAGTGCTCGATGAATGCTTTCGGGTAGTAGATACCCGCGGAATTGACCATCAGATCAATGTCCTTGTGGCTTGTGGCCAATTTCTCGATCAGTGCCTGGACACTGACAAAATCAGTCAGGTCAACCGCGTAGGCTGCAACCTTGTCTTCGCCGGCAACGGCAACCAGTTGTTGGCGTGCTGCTTCGGCTTTCTCGGGGCGGTTGCCGACGATCACCACCGAACCACCTTGCTCGGCGACCATCTGCGCGGTTTCCAGACCGATACCGCTCGTGCCACCTACTACCAAAAGCTTGCGACCTTTGAACTGCATGATGATGTCCTCTGTTCGTTTGTCTATCTACTAGTAGGTAGACTATGCCTCGAGCCGACGGGTGTCAAGCTACCGCTGATCGACAAGGCTAAGTGAAGGGAGCATCGGATGCCTTGGGGATGTGGTCGCGCTGTGCACTTCAAGGCCGTGGCTCAGCACATGGGTAGCGTTAACATCACATCCTCTTTCGGCCGTACCGAACTACAGGTACAGATACCGGTTACGCCTGCAGCGCTCGTAAAATATGCCTTGGCACACGGCCTGATCTCGATTTGAGCTAGCCCGGCTTAAAGGGATACCTAGAGTAGGGGAATCGTGTACGTGATAAACACTCGATTCTGGTCCTGGTTGCGCGAAACCTCGCTGTGATATTTCGCATTTCGCCAGCCAAGACCCACACCTTTCAGCACCCCACTCTGGATGGCATAGTCCAACGTGAAGTCACGCTCCCACTCGGACGCATTACTAGAGTCGCTGGTCCGTATCTGATCCCCCGTCACATACGCGACTGAGGCTTTCAAGCCCGGTATGCCCATGGCGACAAAGTCGTAGGCGTATTGGGCAAAAACCGTCTGCTCGCCGGCGCGGTTGAACGAATGAATGATTCTGTCAGTGGCCAGGTAGGTACTGGCACCTCCTGCTCCTTTACCTTCCAAACCGCTCTGGCTGGGCTGAACGAAGTCGCTGCCTGTCGAAACGCGTTGATAGCCCAACATCAAAGCGTGACCGCCATCAGCGTAGGTTCCGCTCAGAGACCACGTATCATTGTCAATCGCACCTGTCCCACCTTGGGTGTATCCGTTGACGCGGTATCCTGCAGCACGCCCATCGGCGGAACTGTTCGCGCCCGTCGCGTCGGTTTTGAAATAACGGAGATCCGTCGTGAACGATTTAGACTCATCGAGCGCTAACCGATGGACCATCCCAGCGAAATGCTGGGTGTAAAACTCGTCCAGCTTGGCAAAGTAATACTGCGCCTTGAGATCACCGGTTACCGCCCAATCGCCACCGGCGAAGTAAAATTTGTTTGATTCGCGGTTGCTTCCAGGGATTGAAAAGCCGGTGCTGTCCGTTGATCCGCGACCGACAACGTGCTCAAGTACACCACCAGTCAACGTAAGACTCTTGAAGGCGGTCGAGGTGATTTGCGTTCCCACAAAGGTCTGGGGGAGAACACGCCCATCATTGGCTACGAGAATCGGTAACTTTGGGATCAGAGTGCCGTAGCGAATCTCAGTTTTACCAATACGTGCCTTGGCGGTGGGGGCGAACCGAGTCCAGGTATCAGCGGCATGATCACCATCACTGGGAATCATCGTAGATTTCTGATGCCGCCCTTGCCCACTATCTAGCGTAACTCCAGTGAGCAACAGGGCGTCTATGCCAATGCCAAGCGTACCCTGTGTAAAGCCCGACTCATATTTCAGCAGAAATCCTTGAGCCCACTCCTCAGTTTTCGATGGTTCGGCCGCTCCGTCTCTATTGTCGTTCAGAAAACCAAATGTCCTTAGTCCAAGACTAGCCTTACCTCCCTGGATAAATCCTCCCTGCGTAGCATCATTGGCATTAGCCACCGAGCAGAGAGCCACAAATACGGTAGCGCCCGCTATATAACATTGCATGCAAGACATTCCTTATTTTTGTTTTAACACTGAAAATCGCTTAAAGCCCAAGCGCATACTCAGACACCTAGGCATCAGTCAGTCGAAAAGGTAAAAATTTAATACCCTTAGTTTCCGCAAGTCTTCCCCAGCCAGGAGCACAAGGGCGCTTGCTGCTTTCACTTCACATTCGAAGTGCAACGCGTCTGAGTTTTAAAACATCAGCTCCAACACTGATTGCGCTAGCTGGTATTTTCTCTCGCTTCCCAATAGGACAAGTGGGCAGTGATTTGAATTGATTACACCCAGCCATGGAGTCGGCGAAGAGGACCCGGTCGGGATCTACCGAACCTCTTCTCTCGAAATGCCGAGGCGCTGAGTCTACTGACTCAGTCGCCCAATGCAGTCCCCTCACGACGGGGATCAGCGCCGGCTGTCCATCCGTCCCCGTCCCTGACAATTATTTGGGTACCACTCGTCATCTCAATGGGAGTGACATTGTGCCCCTTATCCTTCAACTGCTGAATCAGGGTGTCACTCACCAGGCCAACCTCTACTTCTGTTCCGACATTTCGGCTTCCGAAGTTAGGCAGGTTGATCGCATCTTGTGGATTCAACTTCCAATCCAGCATCCCCACCAATGCCTTATTCACATACTCGATAATCTGGGAACCACCTGGCGAACCGACAGTGGCAATCAGCTTGCCGCTGTCTTGATCAAATACCAAAGTTGGTGCCATCGAGGAGCGAGGTCTTTTGCCGGGTTCAATTCGATTTGCTACCGGCTTACCGTTCTCGCTCGGGATAAAGGAGAAGTCGGTCAACTGGTTATTCAGAACGAAGCCGTTCACCATAATGTGAGAGCCAAACGCAGCCTCCACCGACGTCGTCATGGAAATCGCACCACCGTGATCGTCCACAGCAGCAATCTGCGAGGTAGAGATCCGTAGCGGTGAGCGGTCAGGGGCCAAGACGGTATTCATCCCTGGCGGTGCGCCGGCGGCAGCAATCCCAATGCTTTTGTCACTTATCAATGATGACCGTTCGGCAAGATAAGTTTTATTCGTGAGCCCCCAGATGTTGACTGGGACATAATCAGGATCGGCCAAGTAAAGTGCACGGTCTGCATAGGCCAGTCGCTCGGCCTCAGCGACCAAATGCACGGCCTGCGCATTCGGCTCGATGCCTACCCCGTCATGGGTGGTTTTAGGCAGCATCTTACTCAGATTGTGTGCCGGCGATTTGCGTTGCAAAGCTTCGAGAATGCTTAATGTCTGCAAGACTGCAACACCACCCGATGAAGGTGGCGGCATCCCACACACATTCCATTGTTTATACGTGCCGCAGACAGGCTCTCGCTCTTTAGCCTGATACCCACTGATATCACTCAGCGACAATGTTCCTGGGTTGGCGTGAGCATTGACTTTCTCAATCATCGCTCGCGCGTTAGCACCGTGGTAAAACGCATCCGCTCCTTGTGTAGCGATTGCCGTCAATGTCTCTGCGAGTTCTGGATTTTTAAGAGAGAAGCCCACGGGCACAGGTTGACCTGTTGCAGTCAGGAAATACTTGGCCATGTTGGGTGATTGGGCGATGAACTTATCCGCGGCAATCTGCGCGTGGAGCCGTTTTGAAACGGGGAAGCCTTCCCGGGCCAGCGATATAGCCGGCTGGAAGAGATCACGCCACGGAAGTTTGCCATGCTGCTGATGAGCCATCTCCATGGCACGCAATACGCCAGGCACACCTACAGAACGCCCCCCGATCTGTGCATCCGTGAATGCCATTGGAGTGCCATCTGGTTTCAAGAACGTACGATTGTGCGCACCACTCGGTGCTGTCTCACGTCCGTCAAAGGCCTGAACCCGCTTTCCGTCCCAATACATGATGAAAGCGCCGCCACCGATACCAGTGGCCTGGGGCTCAACCAGTGTCAAAACAGCTTGCATCGCAATCGCAGCGTCAATCGCCGAGCCACCTCTTCGCAGCATCGCCTGACCCGCTTGGGTCGCGAGGGGGTTGGCAGCTGCAGCCATGTGACGTTGAGCGTGGACAGGCACCATTCCCGAGCGATACCCAGAGGATATCTCCGGCGCTGGTGGCAACTCTGCGTGCTTGTGCTGCGGTGGTGCTTCAGTGCCACACCCAACGACTAACGCTGCAAGTGCAGTCAGACCAATTGCGCGAGCCCAGCGTTGTTTTATAGCATTATTATTCAAGACTAACTCCACGTTGTATGCAGCAACTCCCCTCAGGGATACGACGCTGACCGCCCGTATTTTGACTCAAACACTTAAGCCTTGCCCGCGCAGGCCAAGTGCTCCGACTATAAAGCACGCTAAATCAGCAGAGGTGTTATTGGCTAATTTGGCAAAGCCTTGGCGAACACCTACTCTTTCGAGTGTCTGGCACATTGAAAAACGGACTATGCTCCTCAGCATTCCGCACGACTGCCCCAACGTTTATCACAAAGCCATGATCAAGGCCTTGGGAGGCGATCGTACGTGGGATCGACACTTTGAATGCTGAATTATTAATGCCCGAATCGATACTAAAAGAATGCAAAGACGTAGGTGCTGCATTTTTTTCAGCCAATGATGAAGACTATGCATCCTACCCAGCAACGCCCCGATCTCAGCCTGCTGCAGCCATAGACGGTGAAGGCACAGCCTACGTCAACTGGCGAGAGTGATAGGCAAAAATGGCTTCCCCAAAGAGATCGGTCAAATGTAAACTCATTTTAGTTGAGTTTGTTTCAACCTCGTTCAGAATCAGTCGAACGCTCCCACTCAGACAGAATCAGAAGCACGACAGATAGGTGCGCTAATAGAAAATGAAAATCCTTGAGTTTCTGAAAACCCCATTTCAGGCCCTAATCCCTAGCCCAGCCAATCTCATTGATAAATGGTCTTCTCACCATCAACAGTATTTTTTCGGTCAGAACGGCAGGGAGCTAGATTGGACTACTGTATATGGGCTGGCCCCATTCAATCATCTGCCTGATACTCATGGGTACAGCACCATGCCCGACATGGTATGCCGATGTGGCGCGAGAGGGTATTCCATCGAAATCGGATGGGTTGAAGGGGTCACCATGTACGGGGGCGGCATTGCTCGGGTAAAGCATTTCGCTCTCAATACAAAATTGACACAGCGGGGGTTGGGGCGTCCCTTTCTAGAGTCCATCCTGTATTTCCTAAAACTACAGAATGCGATCCGAGTGGAGTTCCATGAGAACCATAGTGAAAAAATCGATCACTACAGGACTTTCTTCAAGAACATGGGAATCGCTGAGGTTGGAAAGGGTGTGTGGAGTGTCGATTTGTACCCTAGCTCCCTCGTTCCTAAATCAGTTTCAAATTTCCATGAGTCTTTGAGAAAACCTGTCGCAAGGCGTTCTAGCTCACTATAGGACTCTCCTGACTTCTCAAGGTCAATAGCCGCCCACCTAAAAGCGGCTTTTCCTCAGACCCAACCATTTCACTACTGTCCCCGATGCCTGGCGGTCTCATCCTTTAAGGACTTCAAAACGCTCGAGTCATGACCCGAGCGCCAGACGAGGTGCGTCTGTACGCGAGCCACTTTGGGTGGTAACGGCAATGACCGGACCAGGCTCTCGACCTGAACAGCCTTGAGTACCGACTGCGGCATGATCGCCACACCCGTTCCCGCGGCTACACAAGCAGAAATTGCATGGTAGGAAGCTAGTTCCAAAATCCGGGTCGGGACAACCTCGCACTGATGTAACCAGCTTTCGAGTATCCGTCGGTACGAGCAGCCACTGGCGAACGCGATAATGGTCGAACCCTGAAGATCCCGCGCACTCGACACTGTGCTGTTCTTAGCGACGATCAGCGCAAGCTCCTCGACGAAAGCCTCTTGGCTATCCAGGCCTGTCGCAGTGAAGGGGTCCGATACGAATGCAGCCTCAATATCGCCACGGTGTACCTTGGCAATCAGTGAATCAGATGAGCCAGACACCAGTTCGATTTGAACGTCGGGAAAGCGCCCATGGTAGCTCGAAAGCAGCGGCGGAAGCCTTGCCGCAGCGGTGCTTTCCAGTGTACCGATGCGCAGGGTGCCCTGAAGGACGCCACGTTTAAGCGAGGTCTCTGCCTCAGTGGAGAGGCGCAGCAGCTTCTCGGCATATTGATACAGCAGCCTACCCTCAGCGGAGGGAATGAGCCGCCCCCCATTGCGATGGAAGAGCGCTACACCTAAGCGCTCTTCCAGGTTCTTCACGCGGGTAGTGATGTTGGATTGCACACGATTGAGTTGGGCCGCAGCGTTTGTGATACCACCGTAGTCGACCACTGCTTTGAAAATCTGCAGAGAATCTAGGTCTAAGTTTCTCATTTGGAGAATCCGATATACCGATAAATCATTATTAGAGAATGCCTCAGCAGCATACACTCTCACGAAATGGGAGGCTGCAATCAACGCGGCCCACACGTCGGCAAACCTGCTAGTAGCTGGAGAGAGTCGTATGCGTAAGATTGGTCTGATAGGGGGCATGAGCTATGAAGGGTCAGCTGTTTACTATCGAGCGCTGAACCAAGGCATCAACAAGCGGCTTGGTGGCCTGCACTCAGCACAGATACTGCTGCACTCGGTGGACTTCCAGACCATTGTCGATAAGCAGAAGGCTGGCCAGTGGGTCGAAGCCGGACATCAGCTGGCCGATGTTGCCCGCAGCCTAGAAAAGGCAGGCGCTGACTGCCTGATGATTTGCGCTGTGACCATGCACTTAGTCGCCGACGCAGTGATCGCAGCAACCCCATTGCCCTTCATCCACATTGTCGACGTTGTGGCTGAACGCCTCAAGGCAACGGGCCATTGCAAGCCATTGCTGATAGCGACACGCTACACCATGGAGAATGGCTTCTATCCCGCCCGCATGGCGAAACATGGCATTGATGTCCTCGTTCCCGATGCCGAAGCGCGAGGCCTGATTCACGAAATCATTTTCAACGAGCTCAGCTTGGGTATTGTGCGGGAGGAATCTCGAGCCGTACTTGTTGCTCTGATCGAACAGGCGAAGGCCGAAGGTGCCGACTCCGTCATCTTCGGATGTACTGAGATTTGTTTGATATTGGAGACCGATGGACTCCCACTTCCAGGTTTTGACTCAACCACGATTCATGTTGAAGCGGGGATTGAGTTCGCGTTGCGTGAGGTACCCTAGCGCATCTCCATTGCCATATCCTAGTCGACAAGTGCTAGACATGGCTTCGTGACCAAGCCCAAGGCCGTCCTTAAGATAAGAATCAACGCTGCCGTACAATCGGTCCACCTCATCAAGGCTGGTCTGGAGATAAATTGCAGAACGGTGGACATCGAATCCATCTGTACGTTAATCCCCAGACCTACAAACGCTTTGGAATAAACGTTAGCGGGACAGATCGATGCCACCGCAACTAAGCTTTGCTGATAGCAAAGTTTGTTGTGCCGTCCATTTCAGCACACTCACAGCTGCATAATGCGTGGTCGACGGCAGCGCTTATTGATTTAAAGGCTGTCGGCCTCACCAGACTGAATCTTCTTCACTTGATCGGCGGTAATAGCGTTTCCGCCGATCCCCCAATCACCGCTTTTGACTTCTTCGAAGAGAACCCAGGTCACGGGTCGCATTTTTTCACCCTCAACGGAAACCATGGTGTCGGTAATCGCCTCGATGATTTTCGCCTTCTGCTCAGACGAGAAAACGCCTTCAATACCTTTAATTGTTACGAGTGGCATGAGCAACCTCCTTCAGTGCTGCAGTTAGTAAAAATGAATGCAGTGCCTTTCAGCTTTCGTATTCGTGTAAATGCATGAACGATGAGAGCCTGTCCAGACCCTTCCTGATGTCGTTTTTTAGATCGTTGAAATCCTCAAGGCCTATTTGCAATCTCAGACATAGGCCCTTCGGACGCCAGGGCGTGACGGTTCTGTAGTCAGAGCAGTCAAAAGGAATCATCAAACTTTCGAAACCGCCCCACGAAAACCCCATGCCAAAAATAGACATATTGTCCAGCATCGCTGCCAGTGCAGGTTTTGAGTACTCCGGCTTTAAAACCACCGAAAACAGTCCAGTGGAGCCACCAAAGTCTCGCTTCCAGAATTCATGTCCTGGGCAAGACTCCATTGCAGGGTGCAGGACAGCTGCAACCTCTGGTTGCAACAACATCCATTGCGCCATCTCCAGGCCCCGACGTTCGGCCTCCATTACACGCAGATGCATGGTGCGCAGGCCCCGCAGCGCAAGGAAGCAATCCTCAGCACCAGGCAGCATGTGCATGCTGTCATAGGTCATGCGCAGCGCAGGCCATGTTTCCGCGTTTGCGCTCACCAACCCCATCAGCAGGTCCGAATGCCCCCCCAGGTACTTTGTGCCAGCCTCGACAGAGAGATCGCATCCATGCGCATGTGCCTGGAAGAAAATGGGGGTTGCCCATGTGTTATCGATGATGGTCTTGATACCCAACTCTTTAGCCACAGCGGTAATGGCTGGAACATCCTGCACCTCGAAGGTTTGCGAGCCGGGCGACTCCAAGAATATGGTTGTCGTATTCGGCTCTATCCAATCCAGAATGCCTCGACCAATAAGAGGGTCGTAATAGGTGACCTTGACGCCAAATTTACCTAAGAAGTTCTCGCAGAACGCTCGCGTCGGCCTGTACACGCTGTCGGGCATCAGCAAATGATCACCAGCCTTCAGGGTTGTCATCAGCGCCAATGCGATCGCGCCGAGGCCCGACGGGGAGATAACGGTGCCTGCAGCACCCGTTAATTCGCTCCATGCATTCTCGAGATGCTCAATGGTTGGACTGCCGTAAGTGCCATATATATACCTGGCCCGTAAATTCTCAATGTCATCCATCGTCTTGAAAACAACGGTTGAGCCACGATAGACCGGTGCATTTACAAAGCCATACTGCGTATCGACATCTCGCCCGAGGCGCGTCAGCTTAGTAGCAACCCCCAAGCCTTCGTTTATTCCATTACTCATAAGAACCCCAGAAAAAGAAGCTCAACACGAACAGTCGAGGCAAACGTCACTTCACTCAAGTATCTTCAGCATTGGCGAAGCCAGAAGAAGCACACCATAGAAGGCTACATAGTAGTTGGATGGGCTTTTCAAGTTTTCAAGACTTTTCACCTTGAAGACCAGGTAGCATGGTACAAGGCATGCAGTAATGCCGAAGATGGGCACCATCAACTGCAGCATCAGCATTGATGAGAAGTTAGCCGCTACCCACCATACAAGAAATGCAACGATGCCTGCGGCTGCGAAGTAGTCCAATGCCTTCCCGCGGATGGTGTCCTCGTTGAGCACCCGACTCAGAAGGTTAACCAGCAAGCCCCTAACCGCTTCATGGAAGCCGAGGTAGACTCCAAAGAAGGCGCTCATGATGGCGAAAACATTGAGCAGAAGAGACATGACTTTGACCCACTCGCCGGGCATGACCTTTGCCACAATCGCCAACGCAGACACATTTTGCAGGACAGCCTCTTCTGCTTGTGACTTTGTAATAGAGAAGGAGAACGAAACAGCAAAGAACAGTATAGAAATCGCGAGAATGATGAAGGCGACTCGATTGGCGCGAACACTTCTGTACGCGGCCACAGCTGGATCGGACTCCAGTTTTCTGTAGGCAATGTTCATCGGATTGAGAATTTGCACATACAGGATAGAGAACAGGGCAAAGGGCAAGGTAACGAGGACATCTACCAGGAAGCTACCAATCTCTCCCACGGCATGTAAGTTACCCAAATCCCAGTAAGGGATCATTACCACGCCTAGCGCAACGACAACGCCAAACTTAATCGCTACCATTGGGCCTGCGACCTTGAACAGCACCCTCTCACCTTGAGAGGAAATCACGACAAGGGCCGTAATCAAAGCCAGGCCATACCACATGTGTTCGGACAACAAGCCATCAGTTACACCGAAGCTTTGCAGGTAGGAAGCACTGTCGTAGGTGATGGAGGTGGCGTAGGTAACAATCGCCGCCATCAACATGATCAGGTAGAGCACGCCCAAAAACACGCCCCAGTTCTTTCCCAGGTAGTGCGAAATGGTACTGACGTAGTTTTCGCACTCCTCAGACTGAATCAGTGTTCGGAGGAAAAGGTTTTGAAGGAAGTAGACTGCCGGGTAAGACAACGCGACAGCAGAAATGAACACCCATAACCCCTTCAGGCCAATCTGTATCGGCATAAATATGATGCCTGAACCAATGGCCATGCCGATGCATAGAAAAACCCAACCCACATCGTATCCAGTGAATGGGATTTTCTTTTTGGGGATGCTGTAAAGCCCCAAGCTTGCTTGGTTAATTGCCATAATGTCACCCTGTTGAATTTATTATTAGGCAGCAGACGCAATAACTGGCCGACCGAGCTGAGACAGCCGACGATTTTTAACTGAAGACGGGTTCGCCGTTCATTGTTTTTACGAGGTATTTGGCTTGCACTTTGCGGCACACGACTTTCACTGTTCCTGGCTACGTTGGCCTGTGAGTGCTGCAAATCGATACTAAAAGAAAGAAAAGGTGTAGGCGCTGCATTTTTTTCAGCCCATAATGCATGTTATGCATCCTACCCTACGACGTCTCGACCTCAATCTGCTGCTGGTTTTCGACGCTTTGTTTCGGAACCGCAGCGTGGCGGCGGCAGCTGACGAGCTAGCCATGAGCTCTTCAGCCTGCAGTCATGCTTTGTCACGCCTGAGAACAGCCCTCGGCGACGAGTTGTTCGTACGCTACGACAATGCAATGCAGCCCACAGCGCATGCCGAGCAGCTTGCAGGGGGCATCTCCCAAGCCCTGGGCCTTCTGTCTGAACGACTGGCCTGCTCCGGTCCATTCGTACCTGCCGAAAGCACCCAAACCTTCACCTTGGCTGCGATTGACTTCACCGCCTTCGCGCTTCTTCCCCCTCTCATCGCAAGACTGGAAAAACGGGCGCCGCACATTCACGTGAAAATGCTTTACGAGACCAAATTCGACTCGTTTGAAGATTTGACCGCTGGGCGAGTGCAATTCGTGCTGGGGTTTGGAGACAAGCTAGGTGGTGGCGGAGAGGGTATTGAGACCATGGACTGCCTCAAAGACGACTACGTGGTTGCCGCTCGCCATGGGCACCCACGCATTTCAGACAGCCTGACTCTCGAGCAGTACCTGTCTGAGAGGCATGTGGCAGCCACCCCGTGGAGTGATGTTGGCAGCGTGATAGACCATGCTTTAGCACAGCAGAACCTGACTCGGGATGTGGCGGTCCAACTGCCCAGCATCATGACAGCACCCTTCATCGTGGCTGGCACTGACTACCTGATGACACTGCCACGGAAAACGGCTCAACATTTCACCAAGGCCGTGCCGTTATCGATCTTTCCGCCACCATTCCCCATCCCGCACTACGTGCTCAAGGTCTACTTCCATGCACGGCATGCAGGGCAGGCGAGCCATCGCTGGATGAGGGAGCAAATGCTTCATGCGCTGAAGCCGAGCTCGACTGAATAACAGAGTCCCGCCGGGCACAGGCCTCATGACTTTTTAACAGGTTGAGATGAGGCCTACGCCTTAGCAGCAAGGAAAAGGCGATGAGTTTGCCGCACCCCTCAATCAGTCAGGGGCGCTGCAATCGTTTTCATTTCGTGAACACCGCCGAGCGCTACCGCCCCCCCTAATTGCCCTCTCAGGCCAAACAGGTCGTCGAGCCATCACCACAGCGACCAGGTGTAGCTAACGATCAGCCGGGTCTCATCTAAGTCATTGCCGAAGTTAGAGCGGACAGTGGCATTCCTTACCTTCATGCCAAGATTTTTGAGCGGTCCGGTCTGCACCACGTAGCCGATATCTGTGTTGCGCTCCCACTCCTTTCCAGAATGGGAACCACCAACCTGGACGTTGTCCCCGCTCACGTACCGTGTCATGAACGTCAGCCCAGGCACGCCCATGGCGGCAAAGTTGTAGTCATAACGGGCCTGCCATGAACGCTCATCGACGTTGGCAAAGTCACCGATCTGCACGAAGTTCACCAGGTACGGATCGCTGTTGGCAATGTACGGGAAAGGATCGTCACCACTCATGCGCTGATAGGCGACAGTGAACATGTTGCCACCCAGACTGTACGACACCTGGCCATTCGCCGCCCGGTTGTCCAGGTTTCGGAAATTGCCATCCTCATTGCTTTTTGAATAGCGGAGATCGAATTTCAGTGACTGTTTTTCGCCCAACGGAAGCTCGTAGATTACCCCGCCAAACACCTGCCGATATATGTTCTCCAGGTTTCCGTAGAACAAGCTGGTGCTGAGACCTTTGGTGACAGCATACGTACCCCCCGCAAACCGAAAATCGTCGCTCACCCCACCAATGCGGTTACCAGTGAAATCCTGATAGTCAGAGGAGCTGTTGATCTTGATTTGTCGGAGCTTTCCCGCTTGCAGTGAGAGGCCTTCGATGTCGCTGGAGGTGGCCATGCCCCCCTGAAAGGTCGACGGCAGCAGGCGCGTGTCGTTGCTCTGGACTACAGGGTTACGAAAGGCGAGCGAGCCGACCTTGAGAACAGTCTCAGAAACTTTTGCCTTGGCGGTGAGTTCCAGTTTGGAATATTCGTCCTGTGACCCTCGACCGTTCTTTGAGCTGCGATCAGCCGGTAGCAGGCCGGTCCCGCCAGTTCCGTCACCACCATCGAGTTTGAAGCCGAGCATCCCCAATGCGTCGACACCCAACCCCACAGTACCGGTTGTGTAGCCGGAGGCGAAACGGAACATTGCCCCCTGGGCCCACTCAGCGGCAGAGTCTCGCTGGGTGGTGGGAGGTCCATTGCGGAAGTCCCGATTGAAGTAGAAGTTCCGCAGTTCAATATTGGCTGTGCTGTCCCCGACGAAATCTGCACAAGCAAACATTGGGAAGAACAAAGCGCACGTGCTGAAGGTTGCAATAGTGGTTTTTGACGACATGCCTAGGGTGCTCCGTTGACTGGCAGAGGGTGTCGATTAACTTTCTTGTTTTACGTGCAACAGGGCCGGACACCTTTGTTCCGGCAACACGCAGCCCCTCGGGTCAAAGACCCGAGTGCGCGTGAAACTTCAAAACGAGCTAAAGAGAATCAGTCGGGGGAGTTGATTCGCCCGATCTTGGAGCCGGCTTCGTAGTAGCTGCCGGGCGTCTCCAGAATTTCCAACATGCCGGAGTACGGAGCTGTCAGAGACGTCTCCATCTTCATCGCCTCCATTACAGCAATCACCTGACCTGCTTCTACATTGGCCCCATCTTCAACCAGCCAGGTGTGCAGGTTGCCGGCGATTGGTGTCGTGACTGCTTGCGGGTCAGCTACTTGCGCAGATGCACCGCTGGCAGTCTCCGTTGCTGTAGCGCTCAGGCTCAAGCCCGATAACAGAGCCGCAGGCAGCCCAAGCTCATGCCGCTTGCCGTCGATCTCGACAAACGTACGCAAAACACCTGGATCAGCCGATGCGGCGTTACGCGGGGCAATGGTGATCTGCTCGGCGAAGTCGGTCTCAATCCAACGTGTATGTACTGCGAAGATGTCGTCGCCTGTGAAATCCTCATGGGCCATCACTGCACGATGGAACGGCAATACTGTCGCCACACCATCCACACGAAACTCGGCCAAAGCGCGACGAGCACGACGGATGGCCTGCTCGCGGGTGCTACCGGTGACAATCAGTTTGGCAATCATCGAGTCGAAGTTGGGCGATACGCGCGAGCCCTCGACGACACCTGTGTCCAGTCTTACCCCTGGGCCACTTGGCGGTTGAAAACGCTCAATCACGCCCGGTGTGGGCAGGAAGCCATTACCCGCATCTTCGGCGTTGATCCGAAACTCGAAGCTGTGCCCTCGTGGAACCGGGGTACCTTCAAACGACAACGGCAGCCCTTGAGCAACTCGGAGCTGCTCAATCACCAGGTCGATACCACTGGTTTCCTCTGTGACTGGGTGCTCCACTTGCAGACGGGTGTTCACCTCCAAGAACGACAAGGTGCCGTCTGCGCTAAGCAGGAACTCCACAGTACCTGCACCGACGTAACCTGCCTCGGCGCAGATGTCTCGAGCCGAATCGTGGATACGTTGGCGCAGTGCGTCATTGAGATATGGCGCTGGGGCTTCTTCAATGAGTTTCTGGTTACGGCGCTGCAGTGAGCAATCACGAGTCCCGACCACCACCACTCGACCATGGCGGTCAGCAATGATCTGCGCCTCGATGTGGCGAGGGCGATCCAAGAAGCGTTCAACAAAGCATTCACCGCGGCCGAATGCCGTGATTGCCTCGCGTACGGCGGACTCATACAAGTCACTGACTTCATCTAGTTGCCAAGCAACCTTCAAGCCGCGACCTCCACCACCGAAGGCCGCTTTGATGGCGATCGGAAGGCCGTGTTGCTCGGCGAATGCCAGCACCTCGCTCGCGTCCTTCACCGGGTCCTCAGTGCCAGCTACCAGTGGAGCGCCTACCTTCAACGCAATCCGGCGAGCCTGAACCTTGTCTCCCAAGGCATCGATAGTCTCAGGGTCAGGGCCGATCCAGGTCAGGCCTGCATCGATCACCGCACGAGCGAAATCGGCACGCTCGGACAAAAAGCCATAACCTGGATGCACGGCATCCGCGCCCGACTTGGCGGCAACTTCGAGCAGCTTTTCGATGTTCAGGTAGGTGTCAGTGGGACGCTGGCCGCTGAGTGCGTAAGCCTCATCGGCCTGGTGCACGTGCAGAGCGTCGATGTCGGTATCAGCGTAAACAGCCACTGAAGCGACACCATAATCACGACAAGCCCGCACGATGCGCACGGCGATTTCACCACGATTAGCGATCAGAACCTTTTTCATTAGTTTTGAATCTCGTCAGCAGGGGCTGGATGCACGGGCTCGAAAGCACCCAGCGGATTGAATCGAACGCGTGCGTTGACCGGGATCTGACCGGCCAAGTCCAGATGGTGAGGGGCTACCACCCCAATCACCGGGTAGCCGCCAGTCAGTGGGTGATCGGCGAGGAACAGCACTGGCTGACCACTCGGAGGCACCTGAATTGCGCCTACGGTGGTGCCCTCACTGGGTAGCTCCCCTTCAATGGCGCGTTTTAGGGTCTGTTCGCCCAATAGGCGAATACCGATGCGATTGGACTGAGGCGTCACCTGCCAGGTTTGCTCTGCAAGCAGGGCCTGGGCTTCGGGCGTGAACCAATCTGAACGCGGCCCCATCACCACATCGAGCGTGATGACCTGGTCAGCACGCGGCATGGTGAACGCCGGCTGCTCGTTGACCGACACCGCCGCACCGCCAATCCGTGCATGGAAACCGAGGCGCTGGCCTGCGCACAGCGGTTCGGGACCGACCTGTGCCAGTGTGTCCGTGGACAAGCTGCCGAGTACAAATTCTTTGGTGAAACCGCCGCGGATAGCTACGTAGTTCCGCAGTCCCGCAGAAGGCGGAGCGATGCTTACTCGATCCCCGTCCTGCAGATGGAAAGGTGTGTAACTCGCAGGGTGAAGCACCTGGCCCGAGGGCGTACGCACCTCGACCACCGCCTCAGCTCCCGTAACTGCCGCCACCGTCTGGCCTCGGCAGGTAAAGCTCAAACCACCCATAAGCACTTCAAGACAGGCAGTGGCCGGGGCATTGCCCACGGCCCGGTTGGCAGCACGCAAAGCACCGCGGTCCATGGCACCTGATGCAGACACCCCTTGTCCTGCACGCCCCGGACGGCCAAGGTCCTGCAACAACGTCTGCAGGCCGGTCGAATCGATCTCCAAGCAGTTTGTGGTGAGTGGCTCAACTGCCGGGCAAACGGGGGCGGCGATCACGACTCGATCAGCAGAGGCAGGCCCCGCATCGACAAAGCGCACTCGGTACCCCGGCTGGAGCAGCGCTGGCTCTTCGCGCGTCAGATCCCACATTTTGGTGTCAGTTACACCGATGATTTGCCAACCGCCAGGACTCGCCTGTGGGTAAACACCGCTAAATCCACCGGCCAGGGCGACTGCCCCCGCCGGGATACGCGTGCGTGGAGTGCTGCGCCGCGGCACAACAAACTCGGCGCCTCCGCTGAGATAAGCAAACCCAGGAGCAAAGCCACAGAATGCAACGTTGTAGTCTGCCCCCGTGTGGCGGCGGATCACTTCGTCAGTACTGATGCCGAGTTCCTGTGCCACTGCGGCCAGGTCTTCACCGTTGTAATGCACAGGAATTTCGACAAGCTTGCCCGCCTCACGCTTTTTACCGCTGACGTTGCAGGTGGCAATCTGCGCGGCCAAGGCCTCACGGCTGACGGTGCTGGGTCGAAAGTGAACAAGCAGCGTACGCGCTGCAGGTACGATCTCCTGCACGCCAGCAATGGGAGACTGCTGCAGGGCATCGAACAGGGCGAGGGTCTCGTCCAGATTCGCTAGCTCAACCAGCAGAGCATCCAGGCTGACCGGAAAGAAACGCATGATCCACTCCTATACGTGGTAGTAGCTGTCGGGTACGTCAGTGATGAACATATGGCCTGGTGCATGGGATATCGCAAAAGGCACACGTGAGGCCATGACCACCGATTGTGGCGTTACACCACAAGCCCAAAACACGGGGATTTCACCCGACTTAATCGTGACAGCGTCACCAAAATCTGGACGGCCAACGTCCTCAATACCAAGGAGGCTGGGCTCTCCGACATGCACCGGCGCACCATGGACACCGGGGTAACGTGCAGTGATCTTTGCAGCATCTGCCACCCGGTCGGCGGGGATAGGACGCATTGATACCACCATGTTGCCCTGCAAACGACCCGCAGGCCGGCAAGCACGATTGGTGCGATACATCGGCACATTGCAGCCTTCACTGATGTGACGCACATCGATGCCAGCGTTTAGCAAGTCGGTTTCGAAGGTGAAACTGCAACCGATCAGGAAGCTGACCAAGTCAGTGTGTTGAGCCCACAGCGCTCTTACATCGCTGACTTCTTCAGCCAACTGCCCATCGCGCCAAACCCGATACAGGGGCAAATCGGTACGCAGATCAGCGTCTTTGGCGAGGTAGGTGGAGTACTCTCCAGGTTCTGTTACGTCGAGCACCGGGCAGGATTGCGGATTCCGCTGAGCAAAGAGCAGAAAGTCATATGCCCACTCACGTGGCAGACAGATCATGTTGCACTGAGTCAGCCCAGGTGCATGACCTGCAGTTGGTGAAATCAATCCGTTGCGATAACGGGCACGTGCGGTTGCTGCAGCTTCTCGGGCTTTTTGGAATGCGTCCATGTTCAACCTCAAGTGAAAGCGCGCAGCTGAGCGCCGGCATCGAGCAGTCGTGTTTTGACAGCACGAGCAATGCCTACGGCGTCAGGGCTGTCGCCGTGCACACAGATGGAGTCAGCCTGCAGATTGATCAGTTGACCATCTTCTGTCTCGATCACACCCTCTCGGGCCAATCGCACCATGCGCTGTGCAATCAGTTCTACATCGTGCAGGACCGCACCAGGACGGTTACGCGACACCAATGTTCCTTGTGCGGTGTAGGCACGATCTGCGAACGCTTCGGCCACACAATTCAATCCTGCTTCACGAGCCCAACCGATCAGAGGCGAGTTTGCCAGGCACACCAACTTCAGCTCGGGATCGACTCGCAGCAAGGCATCAATCACCGCGCTCGCCTGGGCTTGATCACCAGCGATGGTGTTATACAGCGCACCATGCGGTTTGACGTAGGTCACTCGGGCCCCGACGGTGCCGGCCAACGCTTGTAGTGCCCCAATCTGGTAGATAACGTCGGCAGTCAGTTGCTCAGGAGCAACGGCCATGTTCCGTCGTCCAAAGCCAACCAGGTCGGGATAGGAAACGTGTGCACCAATCGCTACGCCGCGATGACTTGCAGCCTCCAGAGTGCGCAAGATGCCAAGAGGATCACCGCCGTGAAAGCCACAGGCAACATTGGCGCTGGTGACAATTTCCAGCATCGCCGCATCATCCCCCATGCTCCAGGCGCCGAAGCTTTCGCCCAAGTCACTGTTTAGGTCAATGGCACGCATTCAATTGGTCTCCGTTGCAATCAGGCTGCGTTGATGAAGGCGAAGATGGCGCCGGCCGACCGGTACGCCATGTACCAGGACAGTGCACAAGTCAGAACGCCAAGTACCAGCAACCAGCGTGGATAGTGATAGCCATCCATCAGGTCAGAACGACGCCAGCCAACGTACATAAAGATGCTCAGCCCCAGCGGTAGGATCAGGCCGTTGAATCCACCGGCAAATACAAGCAGTGCTGCTGGAGGCTTACCGGCCAAGAGGTAGATGGTCAGAGCGACCAGAATGAAGCCGACCGTGGCCAAGTGGCGTGCACGCTCGGTAATTCGTTTAGAGAACACAGTGATGAAGGACATCGAGGTATAAGACGCACCGATGACACTGCTGATACCCGCCGCCCAAAGCACAAGTCCGAACACCATCAGACCAGTCTCGCCAGCCGCTGCACCAAACGCCTGGGCCGCTGGGTTAGCCGCCTGGCCAGAAACGTCGATAACGACGCCGCTCGCCACAACCCCAAGAATCGCCAAGAACAAGACATAGCGAGCAATGCCAGTCACCAAGATGCCAGTCAGAGCAGCCTTGGAAACCACCTCGATGTTCTCAATCCCCACTGTGCCGCGATCGAGCAGTCGGTGTGCACCCGCGTACGTGATGTAACCCCCTACGGTACCGCCAACGATCGTTGTGATTGAGGCAAAGTCGATGAAGTCAGGCCATACCGCTTGGCGCAGGGCCTCACCGACCGGTGGATGAGAGGCAAATGCGGCAAACAGGATCAGCGCAATCTTGAACACGCCCAGAACGATCATGATGCGGTCCATGGCAACACCGGCACGGTGCGACGAGAAAATGCCGATGGCCACCAACGCACTCAGAGCTCCGCCCCATTTAGGGTCGAGGCCAATCAGGGCATTCAAGCCCAGGCCTGCCCCCGCAATGTTACCCAGGCTGAACACCAGACCGCCTGAAATCACCAATACAGCCAATACATAACCACTGCCTGGAATGGCCGTGTTCGCCAGGTCCGACGCGCGCATCCGGGTTAACGTAACGATTCGCCAAACATTTAGCTGTACGACGAAGTCGATGAGGATGGAAGCCAAGATGCCAAAGGCAAACGCAGCACCCAGCGTCGCGGTGAAGGTGGCGGTCTGGGTAAGGAAACCCGGGCCGATGGCCGAGGTTGCCATCATGAAAATCGCGGCGATCAAAGATGAACGTCGGGCTCTGCTGAACTCACAAGCGGTCTGTGTCACGGCATCATTCCTACAATGAGTAGTGGTGATCAGGTTGAGCAATAGATATGCCAAAAATCAACGATTCGCCTGGAAGTGAGTGGCAGCAAGGCACGGATTGTTCAACAATCTATTTCGTCTGAGTGATTCAAATGCACCAGATTGTTACCCTTTCACTCAGGCGTGCTACCTGATGAAGCACATTGCGTATTGCTTCTTGCCACGCACACTGCACTCGGAGAACATTCATCCGCCAACCTCATTTTGGATTGCCAATGAACGACGCTACCGCCGCCCATCCTCGTACACTGAGCGAGTCCATCACCCAGGAGCTGCGCAAAATGCTGGTTGAAGGCGAGCTGACACCTGGGCAGCGGCTTTCTGAAGCAGCCCTGGCTGAAAGTCTTCAGATCTCTCGAAACACGCTCCGGGAGGCCTTTCGGGTGTTGACCCGGGAGGGCCTGCTCAAGCACGAACCTAATCGGGGTGTCACTGTGGCCGAGCCAGATATGGCATCGATCATCGACATCTACCGAGTGCGTCGATTCATAGAATGCAAGGCCATCGCCCAGGGATTTCCCCTGCATCCAGGCACACTGAAAATGCGTGAAGCCGTCGAAGCGGGCATGCAGGCGCGAGAAGCGAAGGATTGGGTAGGCGTTGGTACCGCGAACATGCTTTTTCACAGGGCCATTGTTGAGCTCGCGGACAGCCCACGGCTAGTGGTGTTCTATGCACAGATATCGGCCGAATTGCGTTTGGCTTTCGGCGTGCTGAAAGACCCTGAGTTTCTGCATCTGCCATACCTAGACATGAATGCGGCTATCTTGCGCTGTGTTGAAGAGGGGAGAGCAGATGAAGCCACCCGTATGCTGGAGGGGTATCTGGTGCAATCGGAGCGAATTGTATTGGCTGCTTATGAGCGACGCATGAAACGGTAGCTTCAATACTTCCCACTGACCGCCGGCCCCGAGAGTGCTTCAAATACCTCCCGATTACCCGCCATTACTGGAGAAATGACTGCTGCTTGATTGGAACCTGCCATTGAAAGGCGCGCAATCCATACAAACCGAATTTCGATTTGAAAACGGAAAAGGCATTGCCACTTCGTGCGACATGCAATCTGGCAAAGAGCACTGTCCAATAGGCTCTATTAGGTAAGTGAGGCAAGGCTGAATTTTATTGAGCCTTGCCTGAAAACGGATCGTTTGTCACCGCTGCGCTGGATCGAGACCATGACGCCACCCCAAACAATAACCAGAGGTGGTAATCGTGGAATCGGTACTCAAACTTGACCCAACCGCAGGCGGTAAGAAACGTATTTCGATCTATCAGCCTGAACAGGAAGGGCTCATCTTCCCTGAGATCCCTGAGTTCAAGAACTTCGAAGAAGAGCGCCAGTACCGCAAGAAGCACCTGGTAGCTGCCTGCCGCGCATTCGCCGAGCACAGCCTCGATTACGGCTTCGCCGGTCACCTGACCGTCCGCGATCCAGAGTTCCCAGAGCTGTACTGGACGAACCCAATGGCCGTCCACTTTTCTCAGGTCAAAATTTCCAACCTGATCCTGGCCGACCACAAAGGCAAAGTGGTACAGGGCGACTATGCGATCAACCGTGCCGGTTTCGTGTTGCACGCTGCCGTCCATGAAGCGCATCCGGATATCGTCGCGATGTGTCACGCTCACACCATCTACGGTGGTGCCTGGGCCTCTACTGGGCGTCCGCTGCTGCCGATCACTCAAGACGCGGCAGTGTTCTTCGAGGACCACGTTGTCATCACTGCCGAGGCCGGCGCTGTCGCGGTGGAGACCAAGGCCGGCAATGCCGTCTGTGACTACTTCAAAGACGTGCGAGCCGCCATTCACCAGAACCACGGCCTGCTGACCGCTAGCCGTCACAGCATCGACGAAGCGGCATTCTGGTTCATCGCGCTGGAGCGCTGCTGCCAACAGCAGTTGCTGATCGAAGCTTCTGGTATCACGCCAAAGCTGGTGTCGCCAGAGCGGGCACGCTACAGCCGTGAAAACGTGGGTAGTCCGTTCATTGGCTGGCTGCACTTCCAGGCCCTGTACGACAAGATCGCGGCTGAACAGCCTGACATGTTCTCGTAATGCCTCAAGGCGCTGTCCGTCCGGGCGGCGCCTCTTCCTTACCGCCATACAATAACAATGACTGGAGATAGGCAGATGCCTAATGCTCTTGATGCTGCCTGCGTCCCCGATTCGCGTTCCACCCCGGACGAGACAAAGCTCTACGCGCGCTTAACCCTTCGACTGATTCCCTTTCTCTTTCTGTGCTACGTCTTCGCATACCTGGATCGGGTGAACGTGGGTTTTGCCAAGCTGCAGATGCTCGATGAGCTTAAGTTCAGCGAAACCGTGTACGGGCTTGGAGCTGGGATCTTCTTCTTCGGCTACTTCATCTTTGAAGTACCGAGCAACATGATGCTGCACAGGATCGGTGCCCGCCGTTGGATCGCCCGCATCATGGTCAGCTGGGGCGTGCTGTCGGCGTGCATGGTGTTCGTACAAACGCCTGCCATGTTCTACACGCTCAGGTTCCTGTTGGGCGTAGCGGAAGCTGGATTCTTCCCAGGTATTATCCTGTACCTGACCTACTGGTTCCCGTCCTCTCGACGCGGAAAGATCACTGCGATGTTCCTTACGGGCATTCCGATGGCGGGTGTCCTGGGCGGACCGCTTTCGGGGTGGATCATGTCGACCACGCACGGCTGGCATGGCTATTCAGCCTGGCAATGGCTATTCGCACTCGAAGCAATCCCCTCAATCGTTGCCGGCTTCGTCGTCCTCTTCTACCTTCGCGACAACCCGGACGATGCCAAGTGGCTGACCTCGGAAGAGAAGGCCATCCTCAAGCGTAACCTCCAAGGTGAAGACCAGGCGCACCACGGGCACTCTGCGTTCAGCGCCTTTACCAACCCCAAGGTTTGGCTACTGAGTGCGGGTTACTTCGGCGTCATGATGGGATTGAATGGGATCACCTTCTGGCTGCCTTCGTTGATCAAGAACTCGGGTGTTCAGAGCGCAGCCGAAGTTTCGCTGCTGACTACGATTCCGTATGCCCTGGCGACAATTGCGATGGTGATGACTGGTCGGCATTCAGACAACGTGCTGGAGCGTCGTTGGCATGCAGCGATACCTGCGGTGATCGGTGCACTGGGGTTGGTACTCGCCACCACCACTGAGCAGAACCCCATGATGACGGTGGCGTTTCTCTCGGTGGGTGCCATGGGCGTGATGACCGCGATGAGTCAGTTCTGGTGCTACCCGCCTGCATTTCTGGGTGGTGTAGCTGCCGCGGCAGGCATCGCCATGATCAACTCTATCGGTAACCTGGCAGGGTTTATCAGCCCGTACCTCATCGGATGGGTGAAAGATACCACCGGCTCTACCAGCTTTGCGCTGTACTGCATTGCAGCTGCGCTGGGGTGTGCTGCGGTGGTCTGCCTCTCGATGCCTAAATCGGTGGTGAATCGCTAATCAGCCAGCGTCGATGCCCGCCGAATGATCATGGTTGATCGAGGCGGGTTTCGACCGATTGAATGAAAGCTGTGAGGCATGGATTGGAGTTTTCCGTGTTCCAGACCATCCCCAGAGTGATTTCGGGTGCGTTGGCGATTCGAATGAATCGAACCGAGTCTGGGTTTGATTTCGACATTGAGGTTGGAATGATCGATACCCCGAGGCCCTCACCTACGAGGTTCACAATTGTCCCTTGCAGCTGGGTGTACATCCTCACGTGAGGTTCAAATCCACTGTCCCGGCACAGCTCGACGATCGTGTCGTGCAGGGCGGAGGCGGTGTCGCGTGGGCTCAAGATGAAGGGTTCATCGATGAGGTCTCTCACGGTCAATGATTTTCGGCGTGCAAGCGGATGTTCAGCCGGCACCGCGATACTGAGGGATTCGCGCTGCAACTCCCGGTATTGATACGGTGGCTGAACCGTGGCTTTGAAGGTGAGGCCAATGTCGCACTCACCGGTTTCGACTGCTTTCAACAAGGCGCTCGGTATCAGCTCGCTGAGATCCAGGTTTACGCCGGGAGCGCTCGCCGCGTAAGCCTTGATCATCTTGGGTAGGCCTGACCAGGCGATCATCGAGGTCAGCGCGATACGCAACTCTCCCTTTTCTCCTCGCGCGACAGCTTGAGTGGAGCGAATTGCCGAGTCCATCGCCTGCATGACCAGTTGCGCACTGCGTTGGAACTCCAAGCCTGCTGAGGTGAGCTCCACCGAGCGGGAGGTGCGTACAAACAGCCGGCAGCCGAGCAGAGCTTCCAGATCAGCGATCTGCCGACTCAACGATGACTGCGCCACGTTCACCTGCGCTGATGCTTTGCCGTAGTGCAGGTGGTCGGCCAGGGCAAGGAAGTAGCGAAGGTGGCGGTGTTCGATCATCGATGCTCCAGAGGTATCAATCAGCTACTTCATAGTCATTGGACTGCATTGGTCGGCGATTTTAATCTATGTAGGCCTAAAATCCCCTCCAAACGTGGAAGTCATGTACACCGTCCTTGCAATCGTTTTACCCATCTTCGCCCTCATCCTGGCAGGCTTCATCTGCCGCAAGACCAACCGACTTGGAGACCAGGCCGCCTCCGAGATCAACAAGATGGTGGTTTGGCTCTGCCTACCCGCACTCCTATTCAAGGTGACCGCTACCGCGTCGTGGGCTGAGATTTGGCAGCCGGGCTTCATAATCTCCTTCGGCGCCGGCACGTTGGCCATTTTTGTCGCCACATTGGTATGGCGCTTGTGTACCGGGCATAGCCTTGCCACCTCCAGCATTGATGGCCTGAGCGCCGGCTATGCGAACACCGGCTACATCGGTATTCCACTGTGTGCGATCGTCTTCGGCCATCCAGGTCTGCAGCCGGCGCTCATCTCGACCATCATCGTGGTCTGTATGCTCTTCGCCATTGCAGTGATCTGCATCGAGATCGGCCTCCAGGAAGAACGGCATGTTGGCAGAGCGGTCGCAGTCGTGGTGAAGGCGTTGTCGAAGAACCCGTTGGTCATCGCGCCCATTGCAGGCGCAGCTTGGGCAATGACCGGAATTCCATTGGCCCATCCTGTCACGAGCTTCCTGGACATGTTGGCGACGGCCACCACGCCCTGTGCACTCGTTTCGCTGGGCTTGTTTCTGGGTCAGAAAACCGTCAAATCGACTGCGGCCAAGAGCAACCCTTGGCCTCTGGTCACGATCAAGCTTGTGGGGCAGCCGCTGTTGACCTGGTTTCTGGCTTTCAAGGTATTCGCGCTGCAGTCGATGTGGGCCAACTCTGCACTGTTGCTCAGCGCGCTGCCCACCGGTACCGGACCCTTCATGTTGGCTGAATTCTATCGTCGGGAAGCAGGGCTGATTTCCCGCACCATCTTGATCTCCACCCTGGGTTCCCTGGCGACCCTTACTGGGCTGATGATCTGGATGAACGCGGGTATAGCCGGCGCTTGAGACAATACTAGTGGTGAAGGTTGAGCAGAGAGCTGCGGAGCCTCAGGCTTCGCGGATCTGATTCATGATCCACTCCTTGAACCGCTCAATCTTGCGGCTCCCTTTCATCGAACCACGGTAGCAGAGGAAATGCATCTCCCGCTGCAGCGGAGGCTGATGCCCATCCAGCACAACCAGTGAGCCCTGGCGTAGTTCTGTCTCGGCCAACCGGGTTGATTCCAAGGCTATCCCCAGCCCATCCGCGGCGGCAGAGAGGACGAGGGCGGCGCGGTCAAACGACAGCCCACCTAAGTCCGAGCGCTCGGCGACCCCTTCATGGCGGAACCAATCGCTCCAACGCACTGGGCTGAGTTGGGAGTCGATCAGGGAACCGGGTTTGAGCAAATGAGGTTCAAGCGTCTGAGAGGCGTCGAAGAACTGCTTTGAGCTCATCGGCGCGATGGTCTCCAGTCCCAGGGGTTCGGCAATCACACCTACGCGTTGTATCGGCGCGCCGTAGGTGATAGCAATGTCGATCTCCTCGTGACGGGTGAGCTCTGGTGGCGTGGCGCTGGAGGTGAGTCTGATGTGAAGCGGATTGGGCTCACTTACGAGGCGAGCCAGGCGAGGCGAGAGCCATTTGGAGGCAAAGCTTGGCGAGCAGTGAACGGCAAGATGCAACTGCTCGGCGTTTGGCATCCACATTGAAAGCGCGGACTCCAAGCCGTCGAGCGCGACAGTCAGGCGTTGAGCAAGTGCTCGTCCCTGGATCGTCAACTCCACTGAGCGAGGCTGCCTTTTGAAGAGCTCCATGCCCAAGGTGGCTTCCAGCTTTCTGACCTGGTGGCTCACTGCTGAGGCCGACAAGTGCAGCTCATCGGCGGCGGCAACAAAGCTCTCCAGGCGCGCAGCAGCTTCAAAAGCCTTGATTGCGGCGAAGTTAGGAATCTTTCTCATTATTGTTGGTTTAGGCTAAATTTAATTCAACCTTGGGTGAAAAGCCTTCGTTTGTCAATCCATACGCCTAAAGTCAAATATGGGTCTCCAAAAACAATAAAAGATGAGGTTGGCATTATGGATCCCTTGCTGCGGATTGAACCAGCATCTAACGAAAAACGCCGCATTTCGGTTTATCAACCTGAACAGCAGGGCCTGATCTTTCCGGAAATTCCCGACTTCAAAAGTTATGAAGAAGAGCGGCAATATCGTAAGAAACACCTTGTTGCAGCCTGCCGGGCATTTGCGAAACACAGCCTCGACTACGGCTTTGCTGGCCACTTGACTGTACGCGATCCGGAGTTCCCAGAGCTGTACTGGACGAACCCGATGGCCGTCCATTTCTCCCAGGTAAAACTGTCAAACCTGATCCTCGCGGATCATGAAGGCAAGGTCGTCCAAGGCGACTACGCGATCAACCGCGCCGGCTTCGTTCTGCATGCCGCAGTTCACGAAGCGCATCCCGATATCGTCGCCATGTGCCATGCCCACACCGTTTATGGCGGGGCTTGGGCAGCAACCGGGCGACCGCTGCCGCCAATCAGCCAGGATGCGGCAGTTTTCTTTGAAGACCACGTCGTCATCACTGCGGAGGCCGGCGCCGTTGCGGTCGAGGCGAAGGCCGGCAAGTCGGTCAGCGAATACTTCAAGGATGTGCGTGCCGCCATCCACCAGAACCACGGCCTGCTCACTGCCAGCCGGCACAGCATTGATGAAGCAGCTTTCTGGTTCATTGCGCTTGAACGATGCTGCCAGCAGCAATTGCTGATCGAAGCCAGCGGCATCACGCCGAAGCTGGTATCGCCTGAGCGCTGCCGTTACAGCCGTGAAAACGTGGGCAGCCCGTTCATTGGCTGGCTCCATTTCCAACCCATCTACGATCAACTCGTGGCAGAACAGCCGGACATGTTCTCCTGACCCCTCTCTGCAGCAGCGCCGAACCTGGAAAGGCGCTGCTGCACGATTCGACGCCTACAACTACAAAATCATTCGGAGATTGGCATCATGTCTAATACTCTAGAGGCACCCTATGCCGTCCAGGATTCAGCAGCTGAGTCCCAATTGTATACCCGTGTGGCCTTGCGACTTATTCCGTTTCTCTTTATCTGCTATGTCTTCGCCTACCTTGATCGCGTCAATATTGGCTTCGCGAAACTTCAAATGCTGGATGAGTTGAAGTTCAGCGAAACCATTTATGGTTTGGGTGCGGGGATATTCTTCCTCGGTTATTTCATCTTTGAAGTGCCCAGCAACATCATTCTGCACCGGGTAGGCGCAAGGCGTTGGATCGCCCGCATCATGATCAGTTGGGGCATCCTCTCGGCCAGCATGATCTTTGTTCAAACGCCGACGCAGTTCTACGTGCTTCGCTTTCTACTCGGGCTGGCAGAAGCAGGCTTCTTCCCCGGTATCATCCTGTACCTGACCTACTGGTTCCCGCCTTCCCGCAGGGGCAAGATCACCGCCATGTTCATGACCGGCATTCCGATGGCGGGTGTGATCGGCGGCCCGTTGTCAGGCTGGATCATGGCTTCCACACATGGCTGGATGGGCCACTCCGCTTGGCAGTGGTTGTTCTTTCTCGAAGCGCTGCCATCGATCATTGCCGGTGTCATCGTACTGTTCTACCTGCAGGACAAGATCGACGATGCCAAGTGGTTGTCAGCGAGCGAGAAGGAAACGCTGAAGCGTAACCTGGAGAAAGAGGGTGGGACGAAAGAAGTCCACTCCGTGTTTGGTGCCTTCCGGAACAAACGGGTCTGGGTGCTGAGCTCTGGCTACTTCGGCTTCATGATGGGGTTGTACGGCGTCAGTTTCTGGTTGCCGTCGCTGATCAAAAGCTCTGGTATCCAGGAGGCCTCGACGGTATCGCTGTTGACCACCATCCCTTACGCTTTCGCAACCGCAGCAATGATCTTCACGGGACGTAGTGCCGATCGTAGTAAGGAACGTCGTTGGCACGCAGCGGTACCGGCAGTGCTGGGGGCTACAGGGTTGGTGCTAAGTACCCTCACATCGGGAAATCCTGCTGTTTCGCTAATCTTCCTGTCATTGGCGACCATGGGAATCATGACCGGGCTGTGCCAGTTCTGGTGCCTACCCCCTGCGTTTCTGGGCGGGGCGGCTGCCGCCGCGGGTATTGCCATGATTAACTCGGTTGGTAACCTGGCAGGCTTCATCAGTCCATACATGATCGGCTGGGTCAAAGACGTCACAGCTTCCACTGACCTAGCGCTCTACTGCATCGCTGGCTCACTGATTTTCGCAGCGTTCATCTGCCTCATCATGCCCAAGTCCATCGTCAATCGATGAACTCCTCCAGGCGGGTGCCCGGTTTCCCGGGCGCCTGTCTTATGCTTGCGAGAGCAAATGACCAAGTCGGTCGATCAAATTCTCTCTCGCCTGCGTCGTGTGGACGTCTGTCAAAGCTCCCGCCGCTTCAATGTCGCCAGCTGCAATCGCATTAGCAATCTCTTCGTGCTGATCCCAGATGGCATCGCGCTGCGCTGAAGACTGCAACACAGCGCCCATGGCACGGCGCAAATGCACCCAGTAAACCTGCGCACTCTGCGCGATAAGCGGATTTCCAGATGCTTCGTAGATCGCGTTGTGGAAGGCCACGTCAGCATCGATCATTTCTTTGATGTTCTTGCCTTGCGAGGCCTTTCGACCACGCTTGATCAAAGCGGAGTCGAGCGGAATTTTCCGCGCCGCAGCCATCTTGGCTGCCAGATTATCCAAGGCTCCCCGGATCAGATACAGATTCCGAATTGAATCGGTCGTCAATGGAGTGACCAGCAGCCCACGACCTGGAGCGTCCTGCACAAGGCCGTCCTTCTTGAGCAACCTTAAGGCCTGCAGCACGGGCGACCGAGAGATGTTCATCTGCTCGGCAATTTCTTCCTGCGTCAGGCGTGCGCCGGGTGCCAGCGAGCCGTCGCTGATGGCATCGAGCAGTGCCTTGTAAACCTCATCCACGTAGTCCGTGCGCGACTGGATACGCTTGAGTGTGCTTGTCATCGATTGACCTTGCCGAAGCTCGGCTTCCCCTATTGAAAGCTGCATTGTCCACTTTCTCCTCTGTCATTCAAATTTTCCTTGACTCCTGTTCAGTGTAGGACAAGACTGTGAACTCTGTATACAGAGTACAGAGCACGAAATCCTGAACACGAAAACAAGAAGGTCTGACTGACATGAAGCTGTTCTACGATAAAGATGCTGATTTGAGCCTGCTGCAAGGACTCTGCGTGGCGATCATCGGTTATGGCGCTCAGGGGCACGCCCACGCCCAGAACCTGCGTGACAGCGGAATCGATGTCATCGTGGGGTTACGTCAGGGTTCGGCGTCGTCGAAGAAAGCGCTCAATGCCGGACTGGCGGTAAGCACGGTTGCCGAGGCGGTTGCCCAGGCTGACCTGGTCATGATGCTGATTCCTGACGAGCTGATCGCCGACGTCTACCGCAGTGACGTCGAGCCGCATCTACGCCGCGATGCCACTCTGGCATTCGCCCATGGTTTCAACATCCACTACGGCCAAGTGAAACCGCGTGCTGATCTCGATGTGATCATGATCGCGCCCAAAGCGCCCGGTCACACTGTGCGTTCGACTTATCAGGCCGGCCACGGTGTCCCGGCACTGATCGCGGTGGAGCAGAACACCTCGGGCCATGCCGTCGAACTGGCCCTGGCCTACGCCTCTGCCATTGGTTGCGGCAAGGCCGGCATCATCGAAACCAACTTCCGCGAGGAGACCGAGACTGACCTCTTTGGTGAGCAAGCCGTGCTCTGCGGTGGCACCGTCGAGTTGATCAAGCTCGGCTTCGAAACCTTGGTAGAAGGCGGCTACTCGCCTGAGCTCGCCTACTTCGAATGCCTGCACGAACTCAAGCTGATCGTCGACCTGATCTATGAAGGCGGCATCGGCAACATGAACTACAGCATCTCCAACAACGCCGAATTCGGCGAGTACGTCAGCGGACCGAGGATCGTGCCGGCTGAAACCAAGGACCGTATGCGTGAGCTGCTCTCCAGCATTCAGAGCGGTGAATATGCCAAAGACTTCATCCTGGAAAACAAGGCAGGCAATCCTACGCTCACTGCCCGGCGTAGCCTGCTGCAGCGTCACCAGATCGAGGTGGTCGGCGAACGCCTGCGCGACATGATGCCATGGATCAAGGCAGGCGCCCTGGTCGACAAATCCATCAACTGATCCCCGGAACACAAGCGGTACCAGTAGCAACATTGCGTTCGAACAATATGTATACAGAGTACGAATACCGTATCCCGTATCTAACAATAAGCCTGAGGCAATGAAAAATGACTGAGAAATTCGATAAACATGATGAGCAACGTGGCGCCGGTGGCACTTCCGTTCCGAAGAAGCTGATCGCCTACGGTGGCTACTACACCAACAACACCCCGAACCATGATCCAGAGCTGACCGAAACCGGCCCAGGCACACCTGCTGGCGAATACCTCCGTCGCTTCTGGCACCCGGTCTGCATGTCGCTGGAACTCACCGACACGCCTCGCTTCCTCAAAATCATGGGCGAAGAGTTGGTGGCCTTCCGTGACGGCAGTGGCCAGGTAGGTGTTCTGCATGCTCACTGCTGCCACCGTGGTGCATCTCTGGAGTACGGTGCCATCCAGGAGAAGGGCATCAAGTGCTGTTACCACGGCATGGTGTTCGACGTGGATGGTGCCTGCCTCCATGTCCCGTTCCCTGCCGGTGAGGAAAAGGAAGGCGAGAAGTATGCCTGCTCGATCCGCCAGGGCGCCTACAAAGCCTTCGAACGTCACGGGTTGGTGTTTGCCTACATGGGCCCGCCCGATGAAGAGCCGCCGTTCCCTGAGTGGGAGCAGAATTTCACTGTGATGGAAGGCGACGAGCTGGTTCCGTACAGCAACTTCCAGCACTGCAACTGGCTGCAGGTGCAGGACAACGCGGCGGACAACTTCCACCCGACGGCTCTGCACTCGGCGAAGAACGTCGTGGGTGGTCAGTTCCAAGGCACCACCTTCGACGAAGTGGGCGCGGCATCGATGGAAGTCGCTCCGGACATGCAGTTCATCCCGGTTCACCAGGGCCGCAGTCTGGCCTGTGCCGGCGCACGTCGTGTGAACGACGACCGCATGTTCCTGCGCATTCAGCACCAGGTATTGCCGAACCTCAGCCTGCATGCCTACACGTCGGAAGACGGTTCGGCGAAGAAGCTGTTCAGCCGCTTCCACATCGTCCGCTGGACTGTCCCTGTGGATGACGAGAACTCCAAGATGATCGGTTGGCGCGTCATGGGCCCAGGCATCGACACCCGTGGCGTCGGTGACAAGAGCATGGTCGGTTACGAGACCATCGACTTCTTGGAAGGCCAGGTGGCTATGCGTCGTCCAGAGCGCTTCGGCAAGTACAAGATCGATGACATCCCACCGATCCCGTCCAACCACCGTGAACGTCACAACTACAAGGAAGCTCAGTACGCCCCGGGTGACTACGAGGCCATCATTAGCCAACGTCCAATCGCGGTGCACTCGCTGGAGAACCCGACCAAGTTCGACGCCGGCCTGTATGCCTTCCGCAAAATGCTGCGCGATGGCATCCGTGGCACCAACCCTCAAGCTGCGGCAGCCGGTTTCGCCCAGTGGCTGCGTGACATGGGCGGAGAGCCGAACAGCTACTGCACCGGCAACGTATTCAACATGCCCAAAGCCGCAACTCCAGAGCAGGAGGTCATCAACCGCCGCAAGCTTGCCAGGGAGGCAGTGGCCATCCTAACCGAGGCAGACAAGCTCAAGGGAAAAGAGCGCGCAGAGTTCGTCACGGCCCGCTTCGAGCAGTTGGAGCAGAGCTTCAAAGAACAATAAGAAAAAAGCGCGGGCCCTGGGCTACCCAGGGCTCCCGTGCCTTGGTGAGAGGTGATGACGATGACATCTTTAACAAATCCCAACCCAGTATTGCTGGAACTGTTGATCCGTCGCGTTACCCGCGAAGCACAGGGGATCAACTCCTATGAATTCGTCGACCCGAAAGGTGGTGCATTACCGCCATTTACGGCAGGGTCACACATCGACATTCACCTGCCTAATGGAATGGTCAGGCAGTATTCATTGAGCAACTCGCCAGCCGAGCCCCACCGCTATGTCATTGGGGTGCTGCGTGACGAGAAAGGCACAGGCGGATCGATGGCGGTGCATGAGTTGCGGGTAGGCGAGACCGTGAGGGTCAGTGTGCCGCGCAACAATTTCATGTTGAGCAAAGATGCCCGCAAGACGATCCTGCTTGCCGGTGGCATCGGCGTAACACCGATGAAGTCCATGATGCACGCACTTGAGTTGGCCAGGCAGGAGTATGAGCTTCATTACTGCTGCAGAGGCCCCGAGTTCGCGGCCTTTTCGGAAGAGATGGAAGAGCTGATCGGTGAGGGAAAAGTCATTCTGCACTTTGACGGTGTGGATCCCTCCAAACGCCTGGATTTGAAGGCACTACTGAAGGACGCCAGCGACGGTTGCCACGTCTACTACTGCGGGCCCGCCGGCTTCATGAACGCTTGCAAGGAGGCCGCTGCCCATTGGCCTGCCGGTACGGTTCACTTCGAGCACTTTAAGGCTCCAGTGAAGGCACCTGAGCCGGCGAGCTTGGAGCAGAGCAATGGCTCGTTCGTGGCACGCATTGCCAGCACTGGCGAAGAAATTGTCGTCCAGGCGCATGAGAATCTCGCTCAGGTGCTCCAGGACGCGGGCTACCCAGTCGAGACCTCTTGCCAATCTGGGCTGTGTGGCACCTGCAAGATTCGTTATCTGGAAGGAGAAGTCGACCACCAGGACTACATTCTCGACGACTCCGAAAAAGGTAGCTGCCTGACCGCGTGCGTTTCGCGCGCGAAGTCCAAGCTTCTCGTCCTGGACCTGTAGGCCTGGTGGCGCGCATGAATGTGACGAAGCTGGAGAGCTTTCTGGCGACTGTCGAACTGGGCACAGTGAGCGCCGCGGCTATGCAGTTGGGCATTGGTCAGCCTGCTGTTACCAAGCATCTGAATGCGTTGGAGTCGGAACTGGGCGTGGAATTGTTCGTCAGTGCCTCACGGCGAACATTGCTCAGTCCTGCTGGGGTAAAAGTGTTAGCCACAGCGCGAGTGATCGTCGCGGCTGTGGATTCGCTGCGAGCCGAACTGGATACGGCTCCTAGCCATTAAAGGTTGCATATGGAACTTGGCCCCGGTGATGTATTGCCGGGGCATTTTTTTCCACCAGTTAGCACTGCCCGTTCAGCACTCGGGTAAGTCGGTAGCTTTCCTGCTTGCGTGAAAAGTCGTCATGCACGCAAACCATCCCTACGCAGTTCAGCCGGGACTACGTGCGCCTGTTTGGTTTAACCCCGGCAAAGGACGCGGCACGCATCGTGGAAGTGAGCAGGTCTCTAGGTCATTGACCCGTGGAGGATCACCTTGATCCACAGACGTAGCTCTCTACCAAGGTTGCTCGCCGGGAAGGTCTGCTTAGGGTCGATAGCGGCCTTTGTGGAGGTTGGTGTCTACGGAGCCGGTTTAGTCATTCTGAATCTCCAGGGTCACCTCTGTCAGGCCGGCACCGCCATGCATCAGTTCTTGATTGGCACGCATGCCTTGGATAATCTTGCAACTGAGGGCTGCAACTGCGCATTTGTCGGGCCTGGGTACCAGCATGAGCCCCCCCCGCAATTTTGGCAGCAGAGGAAGCTGGTTCCTCTGAAGTAGTGACGGCGGGCATTGCCGGTCGGATTCTGAACCCAAGGTCGCCAGACTGGGAGCTAAAGGATCGCTGCGACTACTCCTCATCCCTTACCGAAAAGGCACGCGTCGGTCGTGAAGTGTGAATCGACCCTGGTTTCGTAGACACCTCGAACGACTGCTCTGGGTCGACTCCTGCCGTTCAAGACGTCCCCATGCGCTGGTCACATTCGATGTAAATGCCTGGTCAAATCAGTGCAATTACCCAGATCTCAAACAGCAGACAAGCCTCGATGTTTGGCGATTTCATCTCGTATTGATTTCAGCATGCTTGAGGTGTGGCCGGAGCGCCAGATGAGATGAGTTTTAACCCGTGCTAACTTTGGTGGGAGTGGAAGTGCCCTGACGAAGGTGTCGATCCGTACAGCCTTCAAGACCGAGAGCGGCATTATTGCTACTCCTGTGCCGGCTGCTACACAAGCAGCAATGGCATGGTAGGAGGCCAGCTCCAGAAACTTGCACGGGACGATCTCACAGGTAGTCAGCCAGTCTTCCAGGATTCGTCGGTAAGAGCATCCGCTGGCAAACGCGATGATAGTCGAGCCTTCTAGTTGTCGCGCATTAGCGATGCCACTGTTCTTGGCCACGATCAGAGCGAGCTCTTCCACAAATGCTTCCTCGGCATCGAGGCCTGCATTGGAGAAGGGGTCCGAAACGAATGCTGCTTCTATGTCACCTCGGCGTACTTGTGCGATCAGCGCGTCGGATGAACCTGAAACCAGCTCCAGTTGTACGTCGGGGAACCGTTCGTGGTAGCTGGACAGCAGGGGAGGAAGCCTTGCCGCAGCAGTGCTTTCCAGGGTTCCTATCCGAAGCGTGCCCTGCAATGTGCCTCGTTTGAGCGCGGTTTCGGCTTCTGTTGACAGTCTGAGCAGTTTTTCCGCGTACAGATGGAGGACCTTGCCCTGTTCGGAAGGGATCAATTTGCCGCCTGTGCGGTGGAAGAGCGCTACTCCTAACCGTTCCTCCAGATTTTTCACCCGGGTGGTGATGTTGGATTGCACCCGATTCAGCTGGGCCGCTGCGTTAGTGATACCGCCGTAGTCCACCACAGCTTTGAAAATTTGCAGGGAATCCAAATCTAGATCTCTCAATTCAAGAATCCTGTATGCGGATTATTCATTTCTTGAGAACTTGTGTGCAGCATACACTCCTCCCCGGTCAGGGCGTAGCGCCCTATGCTTCCGTACGTCAGTGAGCCTGCTTGAGGCTGGAGAAAGTCCTATGCGTAAGATCGGTCTGATTGGTGGCATGAGTTACGAAGGTTCGGCAGTGTATTACCGGGCGTTAAACCAAGGCATCAACCGACGCCTAGGTGGGTTGCACTCTGCCCAAGTGCTGCTGCATTCGGTGGATTTTCAGACCATTGTCGATAAGCAGAAAGCCGGAGAGTGGGACCAGGCTGGACTGCAGCTGGCTGATGTGGCCCGCACCTTGGCAGATGCAGGTGCGGATTGCGTAATGATTTGTGCAGTCACTATGCATCTGGTCGCGGATGCGGTGGCTGCGGCCACGACGCTTCCTTTCATCCATATCGTTGATGTCGTGGCGGACCGTTTGAAGAAGGCGGGCCATCAAAAACCGCTGCTGATTGCTACCCGGTACACCATGGAGAATGGATTTTATCCCGATCGGATGACCAAGCATGGAATCGACGTCATCGTCCCTGATAGCGAAGGCCGAGGATTGGTCCATGACATCATTTTCAATGAGCTCAGCCTCGGAATTGTTCGTGACGAGTCCCGAGCGGTCCTTTTAACACTTATCGAAAAAGCGAAGAGTGAGGGCGCTGACTCCGTCATCTTTGGCTGCACCGAGATTTGCCTGATTCTGGAGACAGACAATGTGCCACTTCCGGGATTTGACTCGACGGCCATCCATGTCGAGGCAGGCATCGATTTTGCCTTGGGGTCGTGACTTGACCAACCGATCACCTGATCCCTCTAAAGTCTTTATGGAGCGCACTGTTGAGCCTACCGAAGATTCTCATCGTTCAGGTCGGTACACCCCCTGAGGATCTGTTTTCCTTGCTTGGTGATATCCCAGCTTGGTTCAGAGATGCTCTCGATGTATCGCCTGACGAGATCCTTGCCATTCGAGCGTTTGAGGGCGAACCGCTACCGGCCCCCCATAGCAACTGCGTTGCAATCATTACCGGTTCCTGGGCAATGGTTACGAACCGGGAGCTTTGGAGCGAGTACGTGGCAGAGTGGATTCGTCAGGCAATGGTCGTCGAGATGCCGCTTTTTGGCGTGTGCTATGGCCATCAGTTAATGGCTTACGCACTTGGAGGGGTAGTGGGTTACCACCCTGATGGACGTGAAATGGGTTGCGAGATCATCAATTTGCTTCCCGCTGCCAAACAGGATGGAGTCATAGGCAAGTGGCCTGAACGATTCAGGGCGCATGTGACTCACGAGCAGACGATTATCTCGCTTCCGGATGGGGCGGTATCACTGGCTTACTCTACGCATGACCCACACCAAATTGTCCGGTATGGCCGTAACGCCATGTCGACCCAGTTTCATCCCGAGTTCACGCCAAGACATCTCGTAGTCATGATCCGGCGACGCGAGGATCTCCTCATAAGCGAGGGACGTAATCCGACGCGAATGATAAGCGAGATTGAGCAGACCCCTGAAGCTCAAGGCGTTCTTCGTTGTTTTATTGAGAATGCGCTTGCTACTTTTTGAGCTCCGTGCGGTACGGCGAAGGGGTTGCTCAAAGGTGCGGGGCGGCGAGTATTTTTGCTCGACCATCCCAATGGTCGTTTTCCTCGTCCGAAAAACTGCTTGTGCTGATATAGGGGAGCTTCGCTCAATAGACGTAGCGCCGTCACAGCATCAGCTGCAAGCGCCTCGCAGTGCCATGCTGCGATGCGCACAGCATAACTAGAAAACTGCGAGGCTAACCTGTAGTTACGAATCTAGGTCAAGTGCAGAGCGGGCCGCCTCAGAAAATGTCGAGAGGGTATTGGGTGACGATTCGAACCTGGTCCATGTCGCCATCGGACTGTGCCGCGTTAGCACGGTGAGTGGTCTGCATTACCGTAAAGGAGAGGTCCTTCGCGGGTCCGCTCTGCACAACGTATTTCACCTGGATGTCCCGCTCCCAATGCTTGCCACCATCTCCCAGCGACGCGTAGTAAGCGTAAGCACCGTTGGGGTCGACCTTGGAGTTGTCGATGTTCGAGCCGCGGAGATAGCGCGTCATGAAACTCAGTCCAGGAACACCTACCGCCGCAAAATCAAAGTCGTATCGGGCTTGCCAGGAGCGTTCGTTAGGGGAGTTGAAGTCAGTGAGGAAGACCGAGTTCGCGAGGTAGATCGAGTCTCCGTCGCCCAGGTAGTCGAATGGTTGGTCGCCGTCGATACGTTGGTAGGCCAGCATGAACGCGTGTGGCCCAGTCCTGAATCGGGCATAGCTGCTCCAAGCGTTCGTATCGATCTTGCCAGCACGGGCGTTACCTTGATCCCGGGTGCGATAGAGGTTGGCACCAAGGCTTAAAGCGTTCTGCTCATCAAGCACGAATGTTTTAGCTAGGCTTACGTAAGTCTGGTCCCAGACATCATCAAATCGTGCATGGTACAAGCTCAGAAGCCCGTCGCCCGCAAAGGTATAGTCGCCGCCAAAGTAGCTAGCGGAGTCATATGTTGTGCCACCGTATTCCGTAGACAGCTCTCCGTCGTGGTTGGTGCTCGCCTTGTTTCGGGTGGAATGCATGCGGCCGCCCTGCAGCGTTAGGCCGTCGATGGATGTATTTTGTAAGGACACCCCACGGAAACTCTGAGGCAACAGGCGTGCATCGCCGTACTGGAATACAGGCGTGACCGGGAAAAGATCCCCGACTTTGAGTTCTGTGTCAAAGGCTCGAAGTTTGAGGGCTCCACCAGCGGAGGAATAGTCATCGTCGGCCTGCCTCTGGCCATTGAGTGGCAGTATCCCGGTGCCTGAAGTACCTCGGCCGCTGTCCAGCTTGATGCCCAGGAGAGCATGAGCATCTATGCCGAAGCCTACGGTGCCCTCTGTATAGCCGGATTTGAAGAATCCTTGGAAACCTTGCGCCCATTCTTCGCGATAGCTTTGCTGACGGCTGTTAAAAACGCCGTCGCCACGAGTTCGATAATCTCGATTGAAATAGTAGTTGCGGTTGATTATCTGGAGAGTACTTCCGTCAACAAAACCTTGTTCAGGTTTAGTTTCGGCGGCGAAAAGTGGAAGACTAATCATGAACAATGCGGCGCAAAGCCCGCGCTGAGTGTAAGCATGGGACACAGTGGTAAACCTCTGATTGTTTATTTTATTTTGAGGGAGTAGCAGTGTTATGAAAGTGCTTACTGTATTTGCTTTTCAAGTTCGAGGTTATGCCGCCACCAAGGGCGGCAATGACTCGTTTTAATCAATTTCCTTTATGAGAAAAGAGAGGTAGGCCGCTGTAGGCCATCTCAGCTTTGAGAATTCGGCCAGTTTCACTTTCAGTGATGTAGAGCGTATTGCGGTCGCCGTCTCGCACACCAAAAGCGCAATTGGTTGTCATGAGCCCAGCGCAGGACTGTATGCGGTGAATCGGTTGTCCCAGCCGATCGAAAACCCAGACCACGCCCAGGCCCGCATGGCAAACATAGAGATTACCTTCGGCATCTACGGCGATACCGTCTGGCCCGGCCAGGCCGCCTGAGAGTTGGACAAAAATCCCGACCTTGTTGATCGAGCCATCGGGCAGCACCGGTACCCTCCAGATCGCGTTTCCTCGTGTAGCGGCAACATAAAGAATGCGTTCGTCCGGGCTGAAAGCCAATCCATTGGGGCTTGGCACGGTACCGAGCATGCGCGTCAGCTCATGCCCTTGGTTCATGTACACACGCCCTGTCGGGTCATGCAGCCCGGTGAGACCTTGATCGGTGAACCACAGAGAGCCGTCCGAGTGGAAAGTCAGGTCATTACACCCTTTGAAGCCTTCCCCATGCGCTCTCTGGAGGTGAGGGCGGACATCCCCAGAGGAAGGGTCGAGAATCATGATTCCCTGGCGGTAGTCGGCGATATAGATGGAGCCGTCGGCATGGATCGCAAGGCCATTCGGCTCACCGTCGTACTCCGCCACTAACTCGATTACCCCTTCTGGAGAAGCGCGGAAAATCTGACCGTATGGAATGTTTACAAAGTAGAGATTGCCCTGGGTATCGAAGGCCGGGCCTTCGATGAAGTTAGGCGTCGGAGTGCCGTGACGCATGACGCGTACCCATTCAGACGAGCGCTCTTCAGTGCGGTAGCGGCTGGGTAGTTCTGCGAAAACCGTCGTCTCGATTACAGGGGGGGCAGCGAACATGGTGTGGTCTCCGATCTTAAAATTCTTGTGCGGTAACGGTGCAGCGGTTGACGAGTGTTTCAGCATGGTTGATCAGAACCAGGGCCCATGCTTTCAGATGACGACCCAGTCCGCTTGCTGCGTGCCGGGCCGTACAGCGTTACATAGGAATAGACACCTGTCCTTCAAGGATCAGCGATTGCATGGCTTTACCATGCCCGTCCACGCGCAATGAAACCGAGATGCCACCGCCAAGCGCTCCATGCATTACAAAGTTGAGCGCCCGGGTGCCAGGCAATTCATAGCGTTGAATCTCACCCGTAACCAACCCATCGTATAGGTCTCTGACCATTTCGATGGTGACCTGCTCGCGAATTACTTCCCAGTGCTCAGGCTCATAGGGAATGAGCGAGACATTGACGATGTCGCCTTTGTCACCAGAGCGGGAAAATGCAATTTCTCGCAGAGAAACCTTCCGGCTATTATCGTTGTTCGTCATCTCAGGTCTCCAGGTAGGTGATGCTGGTGCGGATTCGGTCGGCTGGCAGGTACACTGGATAAACACCAAGAACAGGCTCTACCCGGCGCATTACACCGCCCCCACCAGCAGGCCCCTCCAGGAAGAGTCGCTCTACTTCGAGAGAGATGTTTTCGGCTGCCTCACGTGTCTCACAGCGAGCGGCTACACGCAGGCGCACGTCCGCCGGCTCTGTAGCGTCGACTTGGCGGAAGCTCTCGCCGACCATCGTATTGATGCCGTGTTTGTCGGTGCGCAGCTCGTGCACTACGTCGCCCATCTGGGCAATACGCTTGTGAATGATCTGTTCAGCCAGTTCCGCTCGCTGCAGGCAACCCGCCGCCGCATAGGAGATTTCAGCTACAACCTTGAAGCCCATGTCGACGGCCACTAACACCTTGGCCATTTCAGGGCGTGGTTTGCCTTTTGCGCCCCTGACTTCGACACGATCGGGGCCAACCAGCTCTGCGGTGACTTCAGTGAAGTCCGCAACGATGTCCAGGTTTGTGTATGCAGCCGGATCGTGCACTTCATACGAGACTTGCGCAGCTACGATGTGTTCGTCGACGCGACCGCCAGTGCCCTCAAGCTTTGTCACGATCGCCGTTCCGTCGCGAACCTCTGCATACGGGAAGGGCAGATCGCCCAGACCGTCGACGACCCGATAGGGAGGATCAGCGAAGTATCCACCGGTCACATGCGTCGAACATTCGAGCAGATGACCTACCAAGGTGGCATGAGCCACTCGATCCCAGTCATCAAGTGACCAGCCGAGGGCATGACACACCGAGCCGACATAGAGTGCCGGGTCCGCCAGGCGCCCGCCAACGACCCAGTTTGCACCGTTCTGCAATGCCTCAAGGACTTCTTTGGAGCCCAAATAGGCGTTGGCAGAACTGACGCGAGATCCGAGCTCGCTAACACGTTGACCCAGCTCTTCGATCATTGGGTCAAGCTCACGGATTTGGCTGAGCACGTCATCGCCGGAAATTGCAGCGACCTTGAGGCCGCGATAGCCCATCGCAGTCAATTTCTCGTGGACGATTCGAGCGCCGGCATCCACGTTCGCAGCACCGAAGCTACCAACGATGCGCAAGCCTTCCGCTACAAATGGAGCGAATCGCTCAAGGATTTCCACAAGGCGGCTGTCGTAGCCCAGGGTTGGATCTCCAAGGCGACGCAGGTGCGCCATGGCAAGGGTTCGTTCGGCTAGGGCATCAAAGCACAGGTAATCAATCTTCCCGCTTCGGGCTAGCTCAAGCGCTGGCTCCAAACGGTCCATTGCAAAGCCAGAACCGCAGCCAATGCGAGCGACCCCGTCACTAATCTCATTCAGCATGTTCTTTTCCTTTATCAATGAAGAGACATGACCAAGGTCGTCGCGATAACGCGCAGCACTGGAGTGCCGACTGCCTTCGGAGGACGCGAAGTGCATGCAATATCGGGCTCTCTCTTGATCGACTTCAGACCTCAAGGCGATGATTGCATGCAATCAATGCGCTTACAAGCCATTTATGGCTCATTTTCTTACGAGATTGTATGCCATTTTATTTGATGGGCGACAAAGAGCATACAATCGAGCTATTGTGTGAAACCCCCTACGGGGCTTGGGAGGCACCTTGCACTGAGCCGCTAGGTGGAGCAGCGAACCGCTCTAGGGCATGACGCAGGCGTGTTGAGCTCTGGCCGCTGAACATCTCGGTCTGGTGAAATTACGTCGTGGCGAGCCAGCGGATATCCGACTTTTTCCGCTTCGAAATATCGGCTGACACGGTTCACTTGTCAGCGCTGCTGGGCAGGTTAGGATGAGCAAATTCATGGGGAGCCGACCACGAGGTCGATATCAAATGACACAGGAAATCATGGTGGAAGCGAGCATGTCTGAGGATCAGTCAGCGAGCGCCAACGATCCCAACATTGGGGCTCAGAACCTTTATGACAGCATTCGGAATTCGATCCTTCGCGAAGAGTTTCCAGCGGGTCACCACCTGGCAGAAGGCAAATTGGCTCGACAGTGGGGTGTCAGCAGAACCCCGGTCCGCGTTGCGCTTGCAAGACTCGAAGGTGACGGTCTGATCAAAACCATCCCTAACCGCGGCGCTTTTGTTACGGGTTGGACCAATGCAGATCTGGAAGAAATTTACGCGATACGCATTCGCTTGGAGCCGCTGGCTTGTCGGATGGCAGCTGGTCAGATGTCCACTGCAACCCTCGACCATTTGGATGGCATCGCAGCGAAAATGATTCGACTTGCTCAAGAGGCGCAGCCGGGGTGGGTGGACGAATGTACTCAGCTGAACGCGGAGTTACACGACACTATTCTGCAGGCGTCAGGTGCCAATCGTCTCATTTCGATCGTGCGTGCCATGACTGAAGTCTTGGTCGTGCGTCGCACAATAAAGTTGTACCCGCGTGAAGCGCTGCTGCTCAACTTTAACCAGCATATACAGATTCTGCAGGCGCTACGTGAAGGTGACGGCGCTTGGGCTGAGTCGTTGATGACCGCCCATATCCTGGGCGGTCGCCATGCCATTCTGAGTGGCAAGCAGATTCAGAACTGATCAGTGGCCATGTCCATGCTCAGGCTAGCTTTTTACGCCTAAAGCATCGCTTGTAAGAGCTACAAGCGATGCTTAGAGCTATCTCACGTCCTGGAGTCGATAGCAGTCGCCATGTGATCGGCGATGTAGTTCGCTATCACCGTGGCAATTCGCTCGTCCTGATCGAGTGGTCCGCCAGATACCCCAACTCCGCCGGCTATCTTTCCGCCGACGAAAACAGGCATCCCGCCCTTGAACATGACCAAGGGCTTGGTATGGCTGGTTTCCAGGCCATACAGCGGTTGACCGGGTACGATCAGGTGCAGCAGAGCATCTGACGCAGACTCAAGCGAAACGGCGGCATAGGCTTTACCGGCGGAAGCCTCGATGCTAACCAGGCGGGCTCCATCCAGTTTGGCAAACGCCACCATGTTGCGTCCGGCGTCGAGCACCGTAACGGTATAAGGCTCTTCTGTTTCGGGTAGCCATTGAGAGTGCGCGTGGCGGATGGCTTCTGCAGCGATCTTGTAGGGTATGTTCATTGGTGAGTCCTCTTGTAATTTCAGGCCAAATTGCATGCTGCGCGCGATACCAGGGCGCGATCATGGCGTTTGAACCAGCCGCAGGTTTCTCGCGTAAATAGAGCAGTGATGACGAAGCCCAGCAACATGAGCCCGGACATGAAATACAGCGCAGTGTGGTAACCGGCGATTTGCCCGAACCCTCCACCGAAGTCGATGATGGCACCAATCACGTAAGGCCCCACCCCTCCGAGATAAACACCCGCGTTTACGATTGAAATGGCGGTCCCTGCTGCACCCTCTTCAGCGGAGTCGAATGCAATGGCATAGATGACGGTATACGGTGCGTTCAAGACCAGGCCGGCTACCACCTGGATGAGGAGCAGGGTTCCCAGCCCAGTTGAGGCGAACTGGAAAAGCAGCAATGCGCCTGCCAACCAAACGAAGATCAGCATCAAACAGAACTTTCGGCCTATACGATCAGAGAGCCAGCCCCACGCAATTTGGCCAAGCCCGCCAGTGATTGTGAAGAGAACGCTGTAGGCGGCCGCGTCTGCGGCGCTGTAGTTGGCTACAAAGGTCAGATACTGGGGCAGCCAAAAGCTGAGGCCAAAGAAGCCTACGATAGCAAGCAGCGATGCCAACGAAATCGCCAAGATGTTGGGATTTCGGATGGTGTTCCTGAAGCGATTGGGTTGGTGGGTGTTGCTTACAGTCTCGGGCTTCAAGGGCGGCGTTTCGCCTGCTGCCTCGATGTCTGCATGAAGCTTTTCATACCGTTGCTTGGTGCAAAAGAGCCAGTAAGCACCAAAGGCGACGATCACTGGGATTGGGAAGAGAAGGAATACCAGTCGCCAGTTCTCATCCCCGTAGGTAGTAAGCACCCAGCTGATGGCGATCCCGCCGATCAGAGTGCCCCAAGGGGAGGCGGTGTGGTGAAGTCCCAGTGCGAAGCCGCGTCGCTGCTCTGACCACCACTCCCCGAGAGAAGTGACCTCCACAGATTCGCCCACGCCGCCAATCATGTGCGAGATGACCTGCAGAATCATGAACGACAACAGCGAAGCGCTCAGGAACGATACGCCGCTGAGGAATGTGAATAGGGTGTAACCGATGATAATCGTAAGGTGCCTGTACTTACGCTTCCAACCATGGCCGCCCTTATCAGCCCACACCATGCCGGGTACTGCAAGCAATGCTGTCGAGACTGTAACAATAGCGGTATAAAGGCCGGCGTCACTCGCGCTGAGACCAAATTCACGCGTCAACATTGGTAGCACGCCGTAGAACAGCATGCGTGAGTTCATGTCGAGAGCGAAGATGATCCATAGAAATATAAGCGCATGCCAAGAGCCTCTGGGTGCTGCACCTCGGGCTTTGAACGTGCTGACTGAAGATAGGCTTGTCATTGGCCTTCTCCTGGTACATAACTTGATTTTTTGTTGTTGTAAGTTTTTTTGGACACAGTCAGGCGCTCCTCGCATATAGCGTCAGGGCGATATTTGGTATATCTGATCCCACAGGTCGTGGGCAAGTGAGATCAGATCGTGCTAGCGGATAAAGCCGTCAGAGTTATGCTGCTGATCTATTGAGTTTGTAATCCTCCTTAATAAGGTCGGCGCATTTTTCACCGATCATGATTGAAGCCGCATTTGTATTGCCTGAAGTAATATTGGGCATAATTGACGCGTCAGCGACTCTCAGACCTTGTAGGCCATGCACGCGCAGCCTGCTATCGACAACTGCAGCGCGATCGCTCTTTGGTCCCATCCGGCAAGTACCACAGTGATGATATGCAGATACGGCTGTCTCTCGAATATGCTCCAAAATCTCTTGGTCAGTCAGGCAAGCTGACCCTGGGAAAGTCTCAGAGACAATGAAGGGTTTAACGGCCTCGGTGCTGAACAAGCGCCGCATATATTTGAAGCCTGCGATCGCGGCATCCTGGTCACCTTTTGTTGCCAGATAATTGACCTTGATCGCCGGCATGGCCATCGGGTCGGCACTGATGATGTGCACATAACCCGTGCTTTCTGGCCGATGCTGGTTGGAAATTGCCTGTACGCCAGGGAATTTCTGCAAGCTGCCAGTCGAGACGTCGTTGGAGAAGGCGCCAAAATGAATTTGGATGTCTGGTTGTTCCAGCTCGGGCTTGGTCTTGACGTTGGCGCCGATGGCGAAGGGAGGCCACGCAAATGGTCCGCCATGGTCGATTAAGTATCGAGCCATGCCGAATGCCTGCTGATAAAGCTTTCCGAGTTGATCATTGAGCGTGATCGGTTTATTCACACGATGCATGATCTTCGAACACATGTGGTCCTGAAGATTCTCGCCAACACCCGGAAGATCCACCTCGACTTTGATCCCCAGTTTGTTCAACCGCGTGGCTTCACCGATTCCGGAAAGCTCCAGCAATTGTGGGGATTTGATGGCTCCAGCACTGAGAATTGTTTCCCGCGCCCGGGCCTCATGGGCTCTTCCAGCACACTGATATCGAACGCCTTTTACTTGGCCGTTTTCGATGATAAGCCCGGTGGCCACCGCATCTGTTACAACGTGGAGGTTGTTTCGATTCCTGTTGGGTTGCAGGTAGGCCGTAGACGTCGAAACACGCTCCCCGTCGCAGGTGGAAACGTCGTAGTAGCCAATGCCCAGCTGCTCGGCGCCGTTGAATCCATCGTTGCGCGGAAGCCCGAGTTCCAGGCCACCGGCGACTACTGCTTCGGTTAACTCATTCCGCCATCCATTGGAGCGAATCTTCATAGGGCCAAAGTGGCCTCGGTATTCCGAGTCACCTTGATCATATGATTCCAATTTCTTCATGTACGGCAGGAGGTCGGCATACCCCCAGCCCGGATTGCCGGCGTCACGCCAATCGTCGAAGTCCTGACGATTACCGCGAATGAACACCATGCCATTGATCGAGCTGCTTCCACCGAGGGTTTTTCCTCTCGGCACGAAAGCTTTCCGGCCATTCATCCCTTCTTCTACTTCCGTTTCGTACATCCAGTTGTATTTCGGATTCTGGAACAAACGGACGAAACCGACAGGCATTTTCAGAAAGATGTTCTTGTCTTCAGGACCTGCTTCCAGAAGCAGGACCCTCCATTCAGGGTTCTCGCTAAGCCTTGCAGCGATGACTGCACCGGCTGAGCCAGCACCTACTACTACAAAATCGTAAATAAGCTTGCTCATGGCAGCCTCTTGATCGTGTCGTCGCAATAATTATTTTTGTCACTAATGCGCAACAGCAGCTTGTTTTTATTGAATCAAGTGTTTCTTAGATCAAACCGCCGTCTACAACGATGGACTGACCAGTGATGTAGCTGGACTCATCCGATGCCAGGTGTACGTTGACCTGGGCGATCTCTCGCGGATGAGCTTGACGCTGGAGCGGAACGCTGACGCTCAGCATGGCATCCCTGGCAGCTTCACCGCCGAGGGTTTCGATCACCGGGCCATTGAAAGAGGTGTCGGTCCAGCCAGGGCAAACGACGTTCACTCGAATTTTGAAATTGCCAAGCTCCATCGCCAGAGCACGCCCGAAGCTGACGATCGCCCCTTTGGATGCGGAGTAAGCAGTCATTTTTGGCCCGCCGCGGTGAGCAGCAGTCGAGGCGACCAATACGATGGAGCCGGCACCTGCTGCGCGAAGATGAGGAATCGCATACTTGGCCGTCAAAAACGCGCCGGCAGCGTTCACGGACATGATCCGGTTCCAGTCATCCAGATTCATCTCATCCGCGCAACCGGACAGCTGCATGCCTGCGCAGTTGATGACGGCATTGATGCCGCTTGCTTTTGCTGCCTGATCGAAGACGTTGCGGACATCGTCTTCTTTGGAGACGTCGCAGGGCACAAATGCGACCTGGCCAGAGAATTCAGCAGCTAAACCAGCGCCTTTCTCGGCGTTCAGGTCAGCTGCCGTGACATAGGCACCTTCTTCCACGAGCAATCGGACGGTTTCGTAACCGATTCCGGATGCTCCTCCGAACACAACCACGTGTTTGTCGCCCACTCGCTGAGACATCGCACCTTCTCCTGTGTATACCATTGTGAATGGTAGACCCCGATAAATAGGGCTAAATCGCCCGTGCATGCTCAGGATTGCATACCATTTTGAAAATGTACACGGGTTTTCCGCTTCCGATCTCACTCTGATCGATAAGCTGCAGACGCATGCTCGAATGGCTTCGGGCCGCCATCGGTGCGCGATGCCCGCTCACATTGGATGTGTGATACGCCATACGTGGTAGGGGTTAGCGGTCAAATCGGGTTCCATAGCCTTGGACGAGTAAGCGACGGGTGGCTTATCGCTTCTGATCCTTGGGCTCGGGCAACAGGCTGTTTGCACGATCGCGGGATTGCATACACACCGGGTAATGGATCTCAGCCTTCAATGGCAAGTCGTCTACGGCGCACCGTCTCATTAGAATCGTCGATCAGTTAACGCTTGTACTCAGTGGCGTTATTTAGGAGCAACGGCTTAGCAGGGGGGATGACCGGCACAGTGAGCTACCCGTGATCTACGGCTGGTCAGGTGGATCAAGTTGCAAGAACAGAGGTCTATGGATCTGCCGCTCTCAACGTAGCCCAGGCAGACCTGCAGTCCCTGGAAGCCCCGCAGGTCAACGCTTGGGGAAACGAAGACATAGTCGAGGCAGTGAGGATCAAGGAACAAAAGGTTCGTGACTTCACCTCAAGACCAGTTAAGCAGACCAGCGTGCAATGCTTATCTGATTGGGTAGCCCTGCGAGTGCAGCTTGGATAGATGTGACTTTGCCTCGCTGCACAAGGCGGGGGAGAAGACAGGCCATCGCTGATAGCCTGGTCAGAAGCCCTCAACGGCCCGACGCTGTCTAGACGTGTAAACCACTTTTTTTCACTGTAAACCACTGTGGTTTACAGTGAAAAAAAGTGGTTTACACCCTCAGGCTGAGGGCAATGGCCGTGGGGTCACAGATGAATCGGCTCACAGACATTTCAGGTAAAGTCATGCCGCAGAAATAACTAACCCCCCTGGTGCGCAGTACAGATCAACAAGACCTGCCCGAGGCGTGGGGGCTATTCTTGGATTGGAGTCTATTACGTCACGACGTCGGGCAGACAGCTGCTTAGGTGATGAGGCCACTCGTCTGTGAGTGCGCTAGCGCTTCCCTGGGAATGCCAAGCTCGGCTGCGCTTCTCAGGTTGGATGATCAGGTGGCGCGGTAGACCGTTCGTTTACCGCGAGGTAGCGTCATGCTCCTGGCCGATTCTTCATAATGTGTGCCGTCCGAGAGACAGATCATGAACCTTGATCGATCATCGCCCTCCTGCAGCTCGATAGCCTGAACGGGCACCATTGACCACGTACCAGAGGGATCGTTGCTGGGCCTTACGCTCATCACGCAAGTCACGCTTGCGTTAACCGGAAGGCTTTCCAGTAGCTGACGAAAGTGTTCCACGCAGGAGACGAGCATCATCCTCTGAAAATCGAATGTGCTATCCAGCTGCCTTATGGACACATACAGCCAGGGTACGGCTAGCTCCTGCTCAACGATCGCCCATTGCCTACTGCCGTCAGCGAAATGGAGGCTGCCGCGAAGCTCAGCGCCTGGATGAGTCACGAACATACAGGCCACCTCGTACCGAAAATGAACACTATAGATTGTAGTCCTTTAGTGTTCAATGACGCCTCATCGTTCCTTTTGCAGGAGTCGCAAATGGAACTGAATGACGCCATTGGCCAAGCACTACGAAATGCGCGTGTTCGTAAGGGTTTGACCCAGGAGGACTTTGGCAGCATCAGCAGTCGAACCTACATCAGCTCCTTGGAGCGGGGGATGAAAGCAGTAACAGTCAACAAACTGACCTCAATTGCCGACATGATGGGTGTGCACCCGCTTAGCATTTTGGCTGAGGGTTTTTTGCTGCAATCTGGGGTCAGTCTTGACGAGCTGCTAGCCCGCGTCCGAACCGAAATTAGTGGGGAGAGTTGACGCTTGCCAGCCTGGCCTGAGCTGGGCTTGCGCTTGGCTGCGGCTAAGGGCTCGCTAGCGCTGTGGTGAGCATCCAGAAACTTAATTCTGCCGCTTTCTGATAGGAAACTCAGCTACTTTGGAGTCAGCCATTACGGCTTTGAGTGCACGAATCTCCTCAAGCAATACTTCATTAATCGACGCGAGTTTGAAAACTTTGGCCCGCAGTTCCTCGATCTCCTGTCGGTAATCTGCGGATTTCCTTCGCTCGGATGTCAATTCCTGGTGCTTAGCTTCGCGCTTGGCGCGGCTTGAGCGGCCTTGCGCTTCGCGGATCGCTTCTGCGATCTTGGGGTAATGATTATGGATCAGCGCCGTTGATACACCTGCTTCGCGAGCTACTGCAGCAATAGTAACCTTGGCTTCTCCAGTACGGGTTCGACCTTTCTGAATACGAATGAGGGCTAACTTAAGCTCTTTTTCACGATCTTCAGCCGGTTTGTAGTTGCTTCGTGTTTTCTTGGATGTCATGCAATCACACCTCTGGGTCTATACCAAATTGAGAAAGTACTTCTCGGCTGCGACACAGGTCGCGCTCTACACGATTGCGACCTCCATCTCCGATGTCAGGGCAATTTCTCAATTCTTTAAGGTCATTATAAAGGCGCTGGTACATCGGCGCGTGAGATCGACCGATTACTGCGTGTTCACAACCATTGCAGCGGGTACGTTCGCTAGAATTTCCCACGCAGCCATCATTGTCTGCGGTACACCATGCATGGCCATTGCTGCGGATAGCAGTACTTTCAGATATAGACTTGAGCATGGAGGAGTGGTCTTTAAATATCAGAAGATTTTGTGGGTCACGCTGCCATTTTTTTAAAGCTCTTCCGTATCCTCCAGCCAGTAAATCGCTTTCCATCCAATTACCTACTGTGTCGACCTTGATGGTGCTCAATTCATTCAAGATTTCGTCGTACAGTTCAAGGTCAAAATGTTCTCCCCAGGTGTCATCCATCGCATAACCTAAGGTTACGTCAAGTGACCAGTGAGTAAAATGCTCGCGCAAATAACGAAGGTCGCCAAATTTACTATGTGCAACGTAATTGGCAAACTTTCGACGAAACTGATGGCTTGAAATTTTCCAGTTTAATCCGCAGTCTTTGGCGAAGGTGCGAAGGCTTTTGTGCCAATTGTTAATGCAAACTGTCCGCACTCTCATCCCCTTCGGCTTATCTATTCCTAGAAATAGCGAATCCCTATGCTTAGCGGCTTCTGCGATCTGTGGGTCGTACGGGCTGGTGCGCCGTAGTTGGGCAATTTCGTCAGCGATTTTTTTTCGGTATGGAGCGGACCAGCGCTCCATGATGCGTAGGGCACGGACTGCAGCCTCTGGAATCATCCATTTAAATGTCCCTTCGGATTTATCTGACTTTGAACGCATCCAGTGGTAGACCGTACCCTCATCATCCTCGGTTCGGTGGTGTGCACCCAGTTGTAGGTTAACTATTTCGTGATTTCGACAGCCTGAAGTACTCGCTAAAACTATGTAGCAAGCGGTTCGTAGGTTTATCAATGATTTAGATAATGCAGCTACACCGCCGCTCCAGTTCTTATCCTTAAGATGCCGATTTTTAATTTCATTTAGGCCGCCTAGGCTATAGTGCTTCCGCTCTATAGTTATGTGGTCTAGGTCGTCGCGAAGGGAAAGTAAATGATGCCCTTGTTCGACTTGCTTATAGGCTTGTTCGAACAGTGTGCAGAAGACTTCGTCAGGCATTAGCGGGGTTAATCCTAATCTGAAGATTCCGTGCCCCCCCGCGATTGCGTATGCTGAGGTTCCGGGCCACGGATGTTGTACCATTGGTTGGTGAGTGAATTGGCTCAGTTCGTATATTTCTTCTATAGATAAAAGTCGGCCGAAAAGAGCTTTTACAGAGAGTGGCTTGTTGGATTTGGTTGAGTTTTGTTTTTTACAGTTGGTTACGTAGGTTGATACTATTTCGGGTGTTACTTTGGCTAAGCTTTTTATATTAAGCTGCTCTAGGTATCTCAAGAAAGGGAGTGATTTAGTTACGAGTTCTCGCGTCGTACTACCCTTAGGTCGGGTACAGCCATGCCGCCCACGTCTCAGGTAGCGATAAACCATCATTTTCATCGTTATTCGAAATGCGGGAGGTACGTTGCGGAAGTTGATCTGTTGTCTACTGGTAGGCGTGTTTTTCGGAAAATCGTTAAGTTTCCAAATGTCGTCACCGAAGCGGCTAAGAATGATCCAAGTCCCGTCAATCTCGGCTGTAGTTACGATTAGTTTGTGTAGTTCCAGGTCAAAAATATTTTTTAAGTCGATGGGTTGTTTGGCGAAAGCTTCCAGGTTTAGCACTTCGGCGGTGTTATTGTTCACGAGAAAATCTCTAGGCTATCAATAAGGTCAACTGACCAGAATGGATGTGGTTGAGTCCTGGCCTGCTCACGAGCGGCATCAACAATTTCAGCTTTGAAAGTGCCGCGACGTATACCTTCTTTAATAATATAGTGTTCGATTAAACGAGGGATGTGATCATGCTCTCTTGCCCAGCGGCGTTTTTCTATGCGTGAGCGTTCAGTTAGTAAGCGAAAATAAAAGCTGAACAGTTTGTGTAAATCATCGGCTGTCACTGCGTAGTGTTTGCAGCGCAGGCAGTTGAGGAAATTAATACAGGTCGCGCCGTCACGTTTCGGAGCGTATTGACCATTCAATGGGTCGGTACAATTCCCCAGAGGTGTCTTGTAAGTGGCGCCGATGGTTGCGGTCAGTAACTCCCTCACCATTATCTCTCCCATGAATCGCCAATTTCTGCGGGCATTCTCTCCGGGGGCTAAATAGTTCTGATCGGTTACGCGCGCGGTGTTGCCGAGGGCTGCGGCAGTAGTCAATATATCGCCATTTGCTAATTCAAAGACACGGTTTGCAAAGGTTTTACGTAGACGTGAGATATTGATGCGCAATGGTTTCCCTTCACAGTCTTTCAGGGCGTACTCTTCTACTAGTTGATTTATTGCTGTCTTCACTACTTGTCCTGTTAAGGCTGTCACCTTACCTGACCAGGCACCTCTAGCGCGGCTGCGATACAACCACACACGCCCTTTAATGTCCTCAGGAGCCTCTGCGTTGAATGACTCAGTTATGGATATCACCCGGTTAATCAAGCGTTCAATGCTAACTCTTACAGTGGGGGTGTATTCAAATACGCTCTTTATGTCTGAGTCGCTATGGAGAGCAACTCTGCTTGTGCTATAGCCTCGTCGCTTCCACAGGACCAGGAAAACTTTGTCTTCTTTAGGATGCTTGCGCAAGCAATTGCGATCCATTTCCAGTAAGGGCGTGGTGTTACGTCCCGTATGGAGAGCTACGACCATTAATGCATACGCGAGCAATTCTGAGGTTATAGGGGTGGCATCCACCCATATGGGGGCGATGGCCTTTCGCAATGCAATGATGAATTCTTGCCGCTCATGTCTTGATAGCGATGTTTCTCCAGTCTCCTTGCGGTCGTTATGAGAGAAAGGGTTGCGTGGAAATGTAGCATCATCGCCGGAAAGGATCAGCGGAAATAGGCCGCGCATACCAATTGAATGAAGTACTGATTTGATATCTGAGTAATACCCCCGTTGGCTTTGGATCCCGAATTGGCCATTATTTAGATAGTTGAGAAATCCATCGATCAGATTTCGGTCCAAGTCCACCAAGGAAAGATCGCGCTCGATAGCTGTTGCGTGAAGTATACAATAGCTAAGAAACAATCGAAGCCCATTCGTGCAGTAGCCAGCCACCGTAGATATTGATAGGATCCTGTCTTGTCCGGCAACGTAACGCTCAATTTGGCGCTGGCACGTGTAGGTAATAGAATCTATTTTGTTGCCATACCATGGTGAGAAATCAAAGCTTCGCCTACAGGTAACGTTACGGTCAAACTGAATTACGGTATTTTTCGGAGGGTAAAATCCCGGCGTTATGGTGACATTACCTTCCATGTCGACATTGTGTTCAACTTGAGGGACGCTCAGGTCAGTTTTGGTAAATATTTTGCGCTTTCCCATCACGCTCTCCGCTATCCGTATTCAATTCATCGTCGTAAGCTAGTACCGCAGCGTCTGCTATTTCGTTTATCAGATGTAGGTATGTCGTAGTAGTTTGTATCCAGCTGTGACCAAGCTGTCTCTGAAGAAAGACTAAGGGGTCAATTCCGATCTGAGGGTTGCGTTGCAGATTGGCTAAGGTATGGGTCGCATAAGTGTGACGTAACATGTGTGCGTGTACTTTTACTCCAGCGCGCTTTCCGATGTCGGCGATGATCCTATTCAGGCTTTTTCCATCTTCGCTATAAGGTTTCCCCATCTGGTTAAGAAAGAGAGCCTTTTGTGGTTTACCAATGGCGATCCGTTCTCCTCGAAGTTTTGAGGCGTAGAAGTGGAGTTCGCTCATGATTTCTCGGCTGATAAATATTTCACGTACTCTATCGCCTTTTGTTTTCATGCCGCTGCCATCGGCGGGATCGAGTCGAATGCGAATATTTCGTTCGGTCCGTTTTTTTTGAACTGGGTCGAAAACATACGACCTTGGAAAGGTCGCAAGTTCGTTACGTCGGAGTCCGGTATGCAGCGCTAGGCGAATAATTATTCGGTGGTGAGGATTCTCTGCTGCGGACAGAAGAGACCTTATTTCGGTCAGTCCCAAATACTTAGGGAGGGTTTTGTGTTTTCGAGGTAAAGCATCGTTTTTTAACGTTTTACCACTATGGGCGTTGATGTGGCTCGGGAAAGAGCTGCTGAGCTGTTTTTTCTGCTCTTCATGGTTGAATGGAAGTCGATTGATCCAGCCCATTCTTAGAGAGAATTCGTAGAATTTGCAGATGTATATTAATCTTTGGCGAGTTGTATTTAATGCAAGTTTGCAGTTGTTCAAGCAGAAGCCGCGATAAGCGGCGATAAGGCTCTTGGCCTCACCGCGATCTACATCCCGCCAATCAAGTTTATGAGCTTGCAGAAAGCTGAAAAAGTCAAAAAGCGCTCGTCCAACGCTAGCCCAAGATTTTTCGGAGGCAATGTTGGCGCGAAGAAGGTAGTGGCGAAAGAACTGATTTGCTTCGGTGCAACTGGACATTGAGTCCCAAAGCAGAATAGGAAATCCTGGATAAGCCATTCCGGAAATGACCAAGTCTCTGGTGCTCCACAAAAGCTCCACCTGTCACCCTCCCCAGTCAGTCGCGTAGCACCTTGGGTTGCTTGGGCTACCGCTACTACCGCTTACGGTCCCACAGGCACGCTGTATATGGAGTAGCACACAGAGCTAACTGTTGCTACGCTCCAGAACATAAGCTTGTCATCATTCCTTCACTCCACCTGCTTAGGTTGAAGGCGACACCGATAAAGATCATGAGATGAGAGGACGCAGGGCTATGGACGAATACCAGGAAGAACTTCTCGAATTCCAGGCTTATGAACTGGACACCCCGGAACCGGCTGACGACGCTACCGAGCTCTAGCCCGCCCGCCGCTGGCTGCGGCGAAACTCCCCCGGTGTAAGGCCCGTCCAGCGCTTGAAGGCGCGCTGGAAGGCCTCGGCCGACGCAAACCCCAGCAGATAGGCAATCTCGCCAAAGGCCAGCTCCGTATCGCGGATGTAGGTTTCGGCAAGGTCGCGCCGTGTTTCGCTGAGCAGGTCGCGAAAGCGCGTGCCTTCCTCGGCCAGTTTGCGGCGCAACGTCCAGGTCGGCAGTTGCAGGTGCAGCGCCACTTCTTCCAGGTCCGGTTCACGGCCACCATTGAGCAACGGGCCCAGCAGGTGGGTGATGCGCTCACCCAGGCTGCGCACCCGCGTACGCTGCAGCATTTCCGCCTCGCACAGCTGCAGCAGGTGCTGCCAGGTGCTCGGGCAGTGCCTGGGGTTGGCCAGCTGCAGCGTGGCGCGGCTCAGGCGCAGCTGGTTGCCGTCGGCCGCGAACTGCACGGGCGCGCTGCACAGCGGCTGGTAGCGCGCGGCATAGGCGGGTGCGGCAAACTCGATGTCCATATGTTCGGCCTGCACCGCCGTACCGGCCAGGTCGGCAAGCTGGGCGAGCCAGCCGGCGAGTAGCGAATCGACCACGAAACGGTTGTAGGCGTTGTAGGGGCTGATGGAGTAGAAGCGTAGCCAGGCGCCCTGGGCATCTTCCTGAAAACTGGAGTGGCCGCGGTAGTTGGCGGCGTACAGCGGCTCGAAGCGCAACAGGGTGCGTGCCGCCTCGCCCAGGTTCGGTGCCTGGGCAGCGGTGACCCCGGCCAGGCCGGCATGCGCCAGGCGGCTCAGGCGCCCCATGTGCAGGCCCAGCGCGGCCTCGCCGCACAGTTCGATGGCGGCGTGCCCCAGGTGCATGTAGCGCGGGATCGACAAGCGCGCACCGGCTTCGCTCAGGCGCGCCGCATCCAGGCCATAGCGGCGTAGCAGCGGCTCGGGGTCGTGGCCCAGTTCGCGCAGGGCCTCGGTCAGCGGCTGGACAAAACCAACCGACAGGTCGCCCAGGCGCACGCGGGGGCGGGCCATGGGCTTACAACCACAGGTTCAGCAAGCGGGCGCCAGGGCTGGGGGTGCCCGCCAGCAATTCACCCGCCTGGTGGGCAAAGCCCTGGCCGTCGCTGCCCTGTTCCCAGAACTGCCCACGCATGAACACGCTCATGCTGCTGACGCCGGCCCCGGCCGCTTCGGTCAGGCGCTGCCAGGCCGCCTGTTCGCTGACTTCGCCGCGCTGCAAGGCCAGCCCGGCGCTGGCATCCTGATGGCGATTGCCGCGCCAGGGCGCTTGCCAGCTGCCCTTGCCGCTGAGGAATACTGGGTTGGCGATCAGTTGTACCGCCTGTCGTGCCAGTTGCTGGTGGTTTTCCGGGTACCAGCTGTCACTGCCCACCAGCACGCCCAGGCGCCCCGCAGGGGTTTGCAATACCTGCAGCGGGTGCTGGCGGCCATCGTGTACATAGCGGCGCATTTCGCTGTCGGGGAACTGCTGGCGTTGCGGTTGGCCCAGCAGCGAGCCGTCACCGGCGAATACCACGCTGCTGTTGAACAGCGGGCCGCTGCCGGCATGCAGCACACCCTGTTTCACGTAGGGGGCGGGCAGCACGATGGAGCCGGCCACCAGGGTGACGTTGAATTCCTTGGCCAGGCCGCCGAACAGTTGCTGGTAGTCCGCAGCCATCTGCTCGGCTTTCATGCGCAGGTGCGCGTCGGCGCGCCAGTCGTCCCCGTCGGCACGGAGCATGGCCAGGCCATAGCGCAGCGGGTTGCTCAGTTCCAGCCATTGCAGGGCTTCGCGGCTTTGCGTGACCTGGTACAGCTCGTTCTTTTCCCCGCGTGCCCACAGCCAGGTGCCGATGTGCTCCGGTAGCACCACCACCGTACGCGGGCCGACAAGCCCTTGGGTACGTGCCTGCTCCAGGTAGGCCGCGAGTTTGCGGTGCAGGCGTTGCAGGTTCTGGTAGTCGCCCGGGTAGAGCAGCGGTTCGACGCCGAGCAGATTGCCGTGCTCGCCCGGCACGCCGTGGTTCAGCGCCAGTTCGATGCGCAGGTCGGACAGGTAGTGGCCTTCCGGGCGCTGCTGGGTCCAGAAACCGTAGCCGCAGAGGGCGGCGATCATCACCAGCGCCAGGGCGCTTGCCAGGAGTTTTCGCATGAAGCAGGACAGCGCCTTGGAAACGAGAGTTTCCTAGGGTAGTCGTGCTGTGCGCGAGGATCAATAACTTGTCAGTTTCGATCATTGAGCCCGTTCAAACGGCTGTTTAATGTCGCAGGCAGACAAACGACGGGGCCCGCCAACCGGTGCGGCATCCGCATTCCGTGATCACGCCAACTGGGGACCTTTCCATGGCCGCCGACCGCTACCCGCACCTGCTCGCCCCGCTGGACCTGGGCTTCACCACCTTGCGCAACCGCACCCTGATGGGCTCGATGCACACCGGCCTCGAAGAGCGCCCGGGCGGCTTCGAGCGCATGGCGGCGTACTTTGCCGAGCGCGCCCGCGGTGGCGTCGGCCTGATGGTCACCGGCGGCATCGCGCCCAACGATGAGGGGGGGGTGTATTCCGGGGCGGCCAAGCTCAGCACCGAGGAAGAGGCCGACAAGCACCGTATCGTCACCGAGGCGGTACACGCTGCCGGCGGCAAGATCTGCCTGCAGATCCTGCATGCCGGGCGCTACGCCTACAGCCCGCGCCAGGTGGCGCCCAGCGCGATCCAGGCGCCAATCAACCCGTTCAAACCCAAGGAGCTGGACGAGGCGGGTATCGAGAAGCAGATCGCCGACTTCGTCAATTGCGCGGTGCTGGCCCAGCGCGCCGGTTACGACGGCGTCGAGATCATGGGTTCGGAAGGCTACTTCATCAACCAGTTCCTCGCCGCCCACACCAACCACCGCACCGACCGCTGGGGTGGCAGCTATGAAAACCGCATGCGCCTGGCGGTGGAAATCGTCAGCCGGGTGCGCGGCGCGGTCGGGCCGAACTTCATCATCATCTTCCGCCTGTCGATGCTCGACCTCATCGAGGGCGGCAGCACCTGGGACGAAATCGAGCTGCTGGCCAAGGCCATCGAGCAGGCCGGCGCGACCTTGATCAATACCGGCATCGGCTGGCACGAAGCGCGTATCCCGACCATTGCCACCAAGGTGCCGCGTGCGGCATTCAGCAAGGTCACCGCCAAGCTGCGTGGCGTGGTGAACATTCCGCTGATCACCACCAACCGCATCAATACTCCGGAAGTGGCCGAGGCGGTGCTGGCCGAGGGCGATGCCGACATGGTCTCGATGGCACGGCCGTTCCTGGCCGACCCGGACTTCGTCAACAAAGCCGCTGCCGGCCGCGGCGACGAGATCAACACCTGCATCGGCTGCAACCAGGCCTGCCTGGACCATACCTTCGGCGGCAAGCTGACCAGTTGCCTGGTCAACCCACGTGCCTGCCACGAGACCGAGCTCAACTACCTGCCCGTGCGCACCGTGAAGCGCATTGCCGTGGTCGGCGCTGGCCCGGCCGGCCTGGCGGCAGCCACGGTGGCGGCCGAGCGCGGCCACGCGGTAACCCTGTTCGATGGCGCCAGCGAGATCGGCGGGCAGTTCAATGTGGCCAAGCGGGTACCGGGGAAAGAAGAGTTCCATGAAACCCTGCGTTACTTCCGCAACAAGGTCAAAAGCACGGGCGTGGACCTGCGCCTGAATACCCGGGTCGATGTGCAGGCCCTGGTGGACGGTGGCTACGACGAGATCATCCTGGCCACCGGCATCGCCCCGCGCACGCCGGCCATCCCCGGTGTCGAGCATGCCAAGGTGCTCAGCTACCTGGACGTGCTGCTCGAGCGCAAGCCGGTGGGCAAGGCTGTCGCGGTGATTGGTGCGGGTGGCATCGGTTTCGACGTTTCCGAGTACCTGGTGCACCAGGGCGTGGCTACCAGCCAGGACCGTGAGGCGTTCTGGAGGGAGTGGGGCATCGACACCCATCTGCAGGCACGCGGTGGCGTGGCCGGGATCAAGGCCGAGCCGCATGCCCCGGCGCGGCAGGTGTACCTGTTGCAGCGCAAGAAATCCAAGGTGGGTGACGGCCTGGGCAAGACCACCGGCTGGATTCACCGTACCGGGTTGAAGAACAAGCGGGTGCAGATGCTCAACAGCGTCGAGTACCTGGGTATCGACGATGCCGGCCTGCACATTCGCGTGGCCGATGGCGAGCCACAGGTGCTGGCGGTGGACAACGTGGTGATCTGTGCAGGGCAGGAACCGCTGCGCGAACTGCAGGACGGGCTGGTGGCAGCGGGGCAGTCGGTGCACCTGATCGGTGGGGCCGATGTGGCGGCCGAGCTGGATGCCAAGCGGGCGATCAACCAAGGATCGAGATTGGCGGCTGAGCTCTGAGATCGCCGGGGCCGCTTTGCGGCCCTTCGCGGGCTTGCCCGCTCCCACAGGGGTAGCGCACTCCTGACTGTGGGAGCGGGCAAGCCCGCGAAGGGCTGCAAAGCAGCCCCGGGATTTCACTGGTAAACTCGCAGCATGCTCCTCCACCTCCCCCAAGCTCCCCTGCAGCCCCTGAACCTGCCCTGGCTGACAGCAGCGCAGATCAAAGCCGCCATCCTGCGCCTGGACCTGATCGACCCGCTGATCAGCGGCAACAAATGGTTCAAGCTACGCCACCACCTGCAGCAGGCCAGCGCCAGCAACGCCCCGGGCCTGATCAGCCTCGGCGGCAACCATTCCAACCACCTGCACGCCCTGGCCGCTGCCGGCAAGCGCTTCGGCTTCGCCACCGCCGGCCTGCTGCGTGGCCACGCCCAGGACACGCCAACCGTGCGTGACCTGCAGGCGCTGGGCATGGAACTGCACTGGCTGGGCTATGGCGGCTATCGCGCACGAAACCAAGCGGGTTTCTGGGAGCCTTGGCAGGCACGCTACCCGGACTGGCACTGCATCCCCGAAGGGGGCGGCGGGCTGGCCGGTGCACAGGGCTGCGCGCTGATCATGCAGCAGGCGCGCGCGCAAATCGCGGCACTGGGCTGGTCGGGCTACGATGCCTGGTGGCTGGCTGCCGGAACGGGGACTACCTTGGCCGGCCTGGTAATGGCCGAGGCGGGCGGACATGTGGTGCATGGCGCATTGGCGATACCCAGGGACCATGGTGTGCCGGAGGTGGTAGCGACATTGGCCGGCGCGCATGGCTACCAGCTGCACGACGCCTGCCGTGGCGGTTTCGGCAAATTCGACGCTGAGCTGCTGGCGTTCATCACCGATTGCGAGCGGCACACCGGCGTGCCGCTCGAAGCCCTCTACACCGGCAAGGCCCTGCTGGCCCTGCGTGAGCAGGTCGAGGCCGGGCTGTTCGCGCCCGGCACCCGCCTGATCGTGGTGCACACCGGCGGCCTGCAGGGCCGGCGCGGTTACTTGTAGGGCAGCATGCGCAGCAGCGTGTTGTCGCGCTTCACATAGTGGTGATACAGCCCGGCCAGAGCATGCAGGCCGATCAGCCAGTAGCCCCAGCTGCCGATGCGTTCATGCCAGCCTTTGATGAACTTGGCCTGGTCCGGGTTCGGGCCGATCAGGTGCGGCAGCTCCAGGCCGAAGAACGGCACTGGTTTGTCGGCGGCGCTGAGGATCAGCCAGCCGGCCAGCGGCAGGATGATCATCAGCAGGTACAACGCCAGGTGCATCAGGTGCGCGAGGCCGGTCTGCCAGGCCGCAGGTTTGGGCACGATGGGTGGAGTCGGGCGGCTCAGGCGGATGGCCAGGCGCAACCAGACCAGCACGAACACGCTGAGCCCGAGCATGAAGTGCAGGTCCTTCATCAGGTTGCGTTCGACGCTGTCCTTGGGGAACAGGCCACGCAGTTCGATTAGGGCATAGACAGCGGCCAGCAGCACCAGCATCAGCCAGTGCAGGGCGATGGACAGGCGCGCGTAATGGGTCGCGGGGGTGGATGAAACCATGATCGGTCCTCGTCATCAGGTCGGAATGGCGCTCTTGCCGGCGCTCAGGAAGTACTGTAATGGCTACGGGGGAACAAATCTTTGCGCCAGGTCTGTGAAAATTGTGTTGTCTGCACCGGCCTCTTCGCGGGCTTGCCCGCTCCCACAGGTACTGCACAGGTTCTGAATGCTGTGCAGTCCCTGTGGGAGCGGGCAAGCCCGCGAAAGGGCCGGTACAGCTGGCATCATGCCTCGGGTGTAAATGGCCAACTGTCAGCCACCAGAAACACCCGCTCGGCCTCCTGCCACGCCCCGTCAGCCTCTTGCTCCAACCTCACCAGCAACTGCGCCGGAGCCTGCCGCTCCAGCACGTGCAGCCACGCCGCAAACTGCTCCACCGCCCAGCACTCCTGCGCCTCGACCCGCGCCGGCGCCAGCCAGGCATGCCGTTGCAGCGGCTGCCATCGCTCACCTTCGCCCATGACCCAGTCCCGCCGCCGCAGCCAGCGCCCGCGCAAGTGCTGCGGGTTGGCGCCCTGTGGTGGCTGCGCATGCCCAGGCCACGGGTAGAACAGATAGCCACCCAGCCACACATGCGCCTGCACCTGCTCCACCCCCAGCTGGGCCAGCACCTCGCGGCTGTGCGCGCCCGCCGACATGGGCAGCTGGTGTCGCGCCAGGTGCGCCAGTTTGCTTCCCAGTCGGTCATGGCAGCCCGGCCCCAGCCAGGCGGCGGGGTCGTGCCCGGGATGCTCCGGGCCCAGGTACAGCTTGATGGCCAGTTCCAGGTGGTGCACACCATCGCGGTCGCGCAGCACCACATCCAGCTCGCCCAGGGTGCGCCCGCCTTCGCGAATCGCCAGGTTGGCCGCCAGCAGTTCGATGCCCGGGGCCTGGCCCAGGGCGAATTGCCACAGCCGTTCGTAGTAGTGCCCCAGGCGCCGGCTGCCCAGCTGCGCCAGCCAGTCGCGCAATGGGCGGTCATCGTCATCCAGCGCCCGCAGCCAGTCTGCCAGGCGCTGTGGCTGGTCCGCCCACAGGCTGCCCGCCAGCGGGTGGCGCTGGGGGCAGGGCGGGGCGCTGAGCAACGGGGGCGACAGAAGGGCCCAGGCCAGGTCGCGCACGTTGGGGCGGCGTAGCTGCCGGGGCAGGTCGTGGAGCAGGGCGAATGGCATCATCCTGCGAGCATAGCCGGTTTGCCGCTACCCGGTGGTTTCGCCCATAATCGCGGCATAGTCACCCGCCGCAGAGCCTCGCAGGAGCCCCATGGAGCAATTTCGCAATATCGGTATCATCGGCCGCCTTGGCAGCTCGCAGGTGCTCGACACCATTCGCCGACTGAAAAAATTCCTCCTCGAGCGCCACCTGCACGTGATTCTCGAGGACACCATCGCCGAAGTGCTGCCCGGCCATGGCCTGCAAACCTCTACCCGCAAGCTGCTGGGCGAGGTCTGTGACCTGGTCATCGTGGTCGGCGGCGACGGCAGCCTGCTGGGCGCCGCCCGCGCCCTGGCCCGGCACAACATTCCGGTGCTGGGCATCAACCGTGGCAACCTGGGCTTCCTCACCGACATCCGCCCCGACGAGCTGGAAGAGAAAGTCGCCGAAGTGCTCGACGGCCACTACCTGGTGGAAAACCGCTTCCTGCTGCAGGCCGAGGTACGCCGCCACAACGAAGCCATCGGCCAGGGTGATGCGCTGAACGACGTGGTGCTGCACCCGGGCAAGTCGACGCGCATGATCGAGTTCGAGATCTACATCGATGGCCAGTTCGTCTGCAGCCAGAAGGCCGACGGCCTGATCGTCGCCACCCCCACCGGCTCCACCGCCTACGCGCTGTCGGCCGGCGGCCCGATCATGCACCCCAAGCTCGACGCCATCGTCATCGTGCCGATGTACCCGCACACTCTGTCGGGCCGGCCGATCGTGGTCGACGGCAACAGCGAGCTGAAGATCGTGGTGTCCAAGGACCTGCAGATCTACCCGCAGGTATCCTGTGACGGCCAGAACCACTTCACCTGCGCCCCTGGCGACACCATCACGGTGAGCAAGAAACCGCAGAAGCTGCGCCTGATCCACCCGCTGGACCACAATTACTACGAGGTCTGCCGCACCAAGCTAGGCTGGGGCAGCCGCTTGGGAAGCAGGGACGACTGATGCTCGATCCGGCGCGTAGTTTCGACATCATCGGTGACGTGCACGGTTGTGCGCTGACCCTTGAACGCCTGCTCGACGCCCTCGGTTACAAGCGTGTGGCAGGTGTATGGCGCCACCCGCGGCGCCAGGCGCTGTTCCTTGGCGACATCGTCGACCGCGGGCCACGCATTCGCGAGGCGCTGCACATCGTCCACGACATGGTCGAGGCCGGCCAGGCGTTCTGCATCATGGGCAACCACGAGTACAACGCGCTGGGCTGGGTTACCCCGGCACTGCCTGGCAGCGGCAAGGCCTTCGTGCGCGAGCATACGCCGCGCCACGCCCGGTTGATCGACGAAACCCTGACCCAGTTTGCCCACCACCCCGCTGACTGGCACGACTTCGTCAACTGGTTCTACGAATTACCGCTGTTCGTCGACGCCGGGCGCTTCCGCCTGGTGCATGCCTGCTGGGACCCGCGGCTGATCGAGCCGCTGCGCCAGCAGTACCCCGACGGGCGTATCGACGAGCACTTCATCCAGGCCTCGGCGGTGAGCGGCAGCTTTGCCGCCACCGTGTGCAACCGCCTGCTGCGCGGCACCGACATGCGCCTGCCGGACGGCCTGACCCTCACCGGTGGCGACGGCCTGACCCGTGCCTTCTTCCGTACCAAGTTCTGGGAAGAAGACCCGCAAACCTACGGCGACATCGTGTTCCAGCCAGACGCCCTGCCCGCGGAAGTGGCCAGCACCCCGCTCAGTCACAGCCAGAAGAACGCCTTGCTGCGCTATGCCGAAGACGAGCCCATGCTGTTCGTCGGCCATTACTGGCGTAGCGGCCGCCCGGCGCCGATCCGCTCCAACCTGGCCTGCCTGGACTACAGCGCCGTGCTCTACGGCAAGCTGGCCGCCTACCGGCTGGATGATGAAACCCGCATCGACCCGCACAAGTTCGTCTGGGTCGATGTCGACCGCCCACAGGCCAACCAATGAACATTATCGAAGTGATGCGCCTGCCGCTGTCGGTCGACCTCAGCGGCTTCGTTCACCTGCTGCAGCGCCTGCAGGTGCCGCACCGGGTCAGCGAGGAGGGCGATGCCCAGGTGCTCTGGGCCCCCGACACCCTGGCCGCAGACGTCCGCGAGCTCTACCAGCGCTACCCCGACGGCAACGCCGACCTCGAACTTGCACAGGACCCTGTGGGAGCGGGTTTACCCGCGAATAGCCCCACACAACCCTCCCTGGCAGAACAGGCCAGAGCCTGCAAAGTCACCACTATCACCCTGCTGCTGTGCTTCATCGTCGCCGGCCTCACCGGCCTGGGCGACAACTTCACCACCATCAGCTGGTTCACCTTCCTCGATTTCCGCGTCCAGGGCGACTACCTGTACTTCAGCCCGCTGGCGCAAAGCCTGGACGAAGGCCAGTGGTGGCGCCTGGTATCGCCCATGCTGCTGCATTTCGGCGTGCTGCACCTGGCCATGAACAGCTTGTGGTACTGGGAACTGGGCAAACGCATCGAATTGCGCCAGGGCCCATGGGCGCTGCTGGGCCTGACCCTGCTGTTCAGCCTGGTGTCCAACCTGGCCCAGCACTACAGCAGCGGGCCGAGCCTGTTCGGCGGCCTTTCCGGCGTGCTGTACGGCCTGCTCGGGCACATCTGGCTGTACCAGTGGCTGGCACCCGACCGTTACTTCAACCTGCCCAAGGGCGTGCTGGTGATGATGCTCATCTGGCTGGTGGTGTGCCTGAGCGGCGTGATCGACACCCTGGGCCTTGGCCAGATCGCCAATGCCGCCCACGTCGGCGGGCTGCTCATCGGATGCCTGACCGGGCTCTTGGGTGGGGCGCTGGCCCGGCGTAAACTGTCGGCTTGAATCAGGAGACACTATGTCCACTTTCGCGCAAATGATTGAAAACATCACCCCGGAAATCTACGAGAGCCTGAAACTGGCCGTGGAAATCGGCAAATGGTCGGATGGCCGCAAGCTCACTGCCGAGCAGAAAGAGCTGTCGCTGCAGGCGGTAATCGCCTGGGAGATGAAAAACCTGCCCGAAGACCAGCGTACCGGCTACATGGGCCCGCAGGAATGCGCCTCGAAGTCCGCGCCGATCGCCAACATTCTGTTCAAGTCGGACTCGGTACATTGATCGAACTCGCTCGTGGCTCGTTGAGCAAGATGGCGGTAAGCCTGCAGGCGCCAGTGGTGCAGTACAGCTTCCGTCTGGATGACACGCAGGTGCCGGTCAACCCGCTGATCGGCCAGCGCCTGCGCCTTGAATACCTCGGCGCCATTCACTGCAGCCATTGTGGCAAGCGCACCAAGACCAGCTTCAGCCAGGGTTACTGCTACCCGTGCATGACCAAACTGGCCCAGTGCGACGTGTGCATCATGGCCCCGGAAAAGTGCCACTACGACGCTGGCACGTGCCGCGAACCGTCGTGGGGCGAACAGTTCTGCATGACCGACCATGTGGTCTACCTGGCCAACTCGTCGGGGATCAAGGTCGGAATCACCCGCGCCACCCAGCTGCCCACCCGCTGGCTCGACCAGGGCGCCAGCCAGGCCCTGCCGATCGTGCGCGTGGCCACCCGCCAGCAGTCCGGCCTGGTCGAAGACTTGCTGCGCAGCCAGGTGCCGGACCGCACCAACTGGCGCGCCCTGCTCAAGGGCGATGCCGAGGAGCTCGACCTGGTCGCCATTCGTGAACAGGTGTTCGACGCCTGTGCCGATGGCCTGCGCGAGCTGCAGGGGCGCTTCGGCCTGCAGGCGATCCAGCCGCTGGCTGACGCCGAAGTGGTGCAGATGAAGTACCCGGTCGAGGCCTACCCATCGAAGATCGTCAGCTTCAACCTCGACAAGGACCCGGTAGTGGAAGGCACGCTGCTGGGCATCAAGGGCCAGTACCTGATCTTCGACACCGGTGTGATCAATATTCGCAAGTACACGGCCTACCAGTTGGCCGTGCTCCAGTAAAAAGGACCTGCACATGCGTACCGAACAACCGCAAGTGATCTACCTCGAGGATTACCAGGCGCCCGAGTACCTGATCGACGAGACGCACCTGACCTTCGAGCTGTTCGAGGACCACACCCTGGTTCACGCGCAACTGGTCATGCGCCGCAACCCGGCACGCGGTGCCGGCCTGCCGCCACTGGAGCTCGATGGCCAGCAGCTGGAACTGCTGCGCGCCTCGCTGGATGACCAGGAGCTGCAGCCGGGTGACTACCAGCTCGATACCGATAGCCTGACGGTGCAGCCCAAGGCCGAGCGCTTCACCCTCGACACCAGCGTGAAGATCCACCCCGAGAGCAACACCGCACTGGAAGGCCTGTACAAGTCGGGCAAGATGTTCTGCACCCAGTGCGAGGCCGAAGGCTTCCGCAAGATCACCTACTACCTCGACCGCCCGGACGTGATGAGCACCTTCACCACCACGGTCATCGCCGAGCAGCATCGCTACCCGGTATTGCTGTCGAACGGCAACCCGATCGGCAGCGGGCCGGCAGACGATGGTCGCCACTGGGCGACCTGGGAAGACCCGTTCATGAAGCCGGCCTACCTGTTCGCCCTGGTGGCCGGTGACCTGTGGTGCGTCGAGGACAGCTTCACCCGCCAGTCCGGCCGTGACGTGACCCTGCGCATCTACGTCGAGCCCGAGAACATCGACAAGTGCGACCACGCCATGGTCAGCCTGAAGAAGTCCATGCGCTGGGACGAAGAAGTCTATGGCCGCGAGTACGACCTGGACATCTTCATGATCGTCGCGGTCAACGACTTCAACATGGGCGCCATGGAAAACAAGGGCCTGAACATCTTCAACTCCAGCTGTGTGCTGGCCCGTGCCGAAACGGCCACCGATGCCGCACACCAGCGCGTCGAAGGCGTGGTCGCCCACGAGTATTTCCACAACTGGTCGGGCAACCGCGTCACCTGCCGTGACTGGTTCCAGCTGTCGTTGAAGGAAGGCTTCACGGTGTTCCGCGATGCCGAGTTCAGCGCCGACATGAACTCGCGCACGGTCAAACGCATCGAAGACGTGGCCTACCTGCGTACTCACCAGTTCGCCGAAGACGCTGGCCCCATGGCTCACCCGGTGCGCCCGGACAGCTTCATCGAGATCTCCAACTTCTACACCCTGACCGTGTACGAGAAGGGCGCCGAAGTGGTGCGCATGGTTCGTACCCTGCTGGGCGCCGACGGCTTCCGCAAGGGCAGCGACCTGTACTTCGAACGCCACGATGGCCAGGCGGTGACCACCGACGATTTCATCAAGGCCATGGAAGACGCCAACGGCGTCGACTTCACCCAGTTCAAGCGCTGGTACAACCAGGCCGGCACCCCGCGCCTGGAAGTCAGCGAGGCCTATGACGCGGCCGCGCAGACCTACAGCCTGACCTTCCGCCAGAGCTGCCCGCAGACCCCGGACAAGGCCGAAAAACTGCCGTTCGTGATCCCGGTGGAGCTTGGCCTGCTGGATGCCGCAGGCAACGACCTGCCGCTGCAACTGGCCGGCGAAGCGACGGCGCAGGGCACCAGCCGCGTGCTGTCGGTGACCGAGGCCGAGCAGACCTTCACCTTCCAGGGCATCCAGGCCAAGCCGCTGCCGTCGCTGCTGCGTGGCTTCAGTGCACCGGTCAAGCTCAGCTTCCCCTACGACCGCGACCAGCTGATGTTCCTGATGCAGCACGACAGCGACGGCTTCAACCGCTGGGAGGCGGGGCAGCAGTTGTCGGTGCAGGTGCTGCAGGAGCTGATCGGCCAGCATCAGCGCGGCGAAGCACTCAAGCTCGACCAGCGCCTGATCAGCGCCCTGGGCACCGTGCTCGGCAACGAGTCGCTGGACCCGGCCATGGTTGCCGAAATGCTCTCGCTGCCGGGTGAGGCCTACCTCACCGAAATCAGCCAGGTGGCCGACGTGGACGCCATCCACGCCGCCCGCGAGTTCGCCCGCCAGCAGATCGCCGAGCAGCTGTTCGACGCCCTGTGGGCGCGCTACCAGGCCAACCGCGAAGTGTCGCGCAGCACCGCCTACGTGGCCTCGGCCGAGCACTTCGCCCGCCGCAGCCTGCAGAACATCGCGCTGTCGTACCTGATGCAGAGCGGCAAGCCGCAGGTGCTGCAGGCGACCCTGGAGCAGTTCGAGCACTGCGACAACATGACCGAGCGCCTGACCGCCCTGGCCGTGCTGGTCAACTCGCCGTTCGAGGCCGAGCGGGCCAAGGCGCTGGAAGCCTTTGCCGAGCACTTCAAGGACAACCCGCTGGTCATGGACCAGTGGTTCAGCGTGCAGGCGGCCAGTACGCTGCCGGGCGGGCTGGCGCGGGTCAAGGCGCTGATGCAGCACCCGGCGTTCACCCTGAAGAACCCGAACAAGGTACGTGCGCTGGTCGGCGCCTTTGCCGGGCAGAACCTGGTCAACTTCCATGCGGCGGATGGCTCCGGCTATCGCTTCCTGGCGGACCTGGTGATCGAGCTGAATGCGCTGAACCCGCAGATCGCCTCGCGGCAGCTGGCACCGCTGACCCGCTGGCGCAAGTATGACGATGCGCGTCAGGCCCTGATGAAGGGCGAGCTGGAGCGGATTCTGGCTTCTGGTGAGCTGTCCAGTGATGTGTATGAGGTTGTGAGCAAGAGCCTGGCTTGAGGGCCGGTGGGGCTGCTTTGCAGCCCATCGCGACACAAGGCCGCTCCTACAGAGACCCGCGCGGCCCCCTGTAGGAGCGGCCTTGTGTCGCGAAGGGCCGCACAGCGGCCCCGGCTTTACAAGGCCGACAACAAAACATAACACCCCGCCCGTTGTGTTCCCGCAAATATCCCCGCTACGATCCCCTCAAGCTATTGCAGGCCTCTAGATCAGGCTTTTCGCAGTACCTGCAGTGCATTGACCCACCACACAAGAACACAACAGGGGGACAGTCATGAGGGAACAGAACAGGCGCTTTGCCTGGCCATTGGCAGCCGGCGCGGTACTGGCGCTGGGGCTTGGCGTGTGGGCTGACAGCGTGCAAGCCGCTGCCGCCGACGAGTATTCCACCGAATCGGCCAAGGCCAGCCAAAGCCTGCTGATCGACGCCACCCATGCCGGCAAGCGCCTGGTGGTGGTGGGCGATCGCGGTCATATCCTGTTCTCCGACGACCAGGGCAGCACCTGGACCCAGGCGCGGGTGCCCACCCGGCAACTGCTGACCGCGGTGTTCTTCCTCGACGACAAGCGCGGCTGGGCCGTCGGCCACGATGCGCTGGTGCTCGCCAGCAGCGATGGTGGTGCCACCTGGAGCAAGCAGTTCGAAGACCTGTCCCGCGAAGCACCCTTGCTCGATGTCGCCTTCCTCGACGCCCGGCACGGTTTTGCCGTAGGTGCCTATGGCGCCTTGCTGGAAACCACCGACGGCGGCCAGCACTGGCAGGACGTCGCCGAGCGCCTGGACAACCCCGACCAGCTGCACCTGAACGGTATCGCCCAGGTGCGTGACGCGGGCCTGTTCATCGTCGGCGAGCAGGGTGGCATGTTCCGCTCCGCCGACAACGGCCAGACCTGGGCCAAGGTCGAGGGCCCTTACGAGGGCTCGCTGTTCGGCGTGATCGGCACTGCCCAGCCGAACACCCTGCTGGCCTACGGCCTGCGCGGCAACCTGTTCCGTTCCGCCGATTTCGGTGACAGCTGGCAGCCGATCGAGCTCAAGGCCGCACGTGGCAACCTCGAATTCGGCCTGGCAGGCGCTACGCTTGTCGAGGACGGTAGCCTGGTGCTGGTCGGCAATGGTGGCAGCGTGCTGCGCAGTACCGATGATGGCCAGACCTTCAGTGTCTACAACCGTGCCGACCGCATTGCCCTGGCCGGCGTCAGCGGCCTGGCCGATGGCGGCCTGCTGCTGGTAGGGCAGGGTGGCGTGCACCTGGCTGACCCACAGGGTGCTGACCAGGAGGTGCGTCCATGACCAGCAGGGAGAGCATCACCATGCACCCGCATCACCAGGACAAGGCCACGCTGCTCGAACGCCTGATCTTCAACAATCGCCCCGTGGTCATCGCCCTGTGCGTACTGGTCAGCATCTTCCTGTTCTGGCAGGCCACGCAGATTCGCCCGTCCACCAGCTTCGAGAAGATGATCCCGCTGCAGCACCCGTTCATCGAGCAGATGATGGAGCACCGCAACGACCTGGCCAACCTCGGCAACACCGTGCGCATTTCGGTGGAGGCCGTGAATGGCGACATCTTCGACAAGGACTACATGGAGACCCTGCGGCAGATCCATGACGAAGTGTTCTACATCCCTGGCGTCGACCGTGCCGGGCTGAAGTCGCTGTGGAGCCCCAGCGTGCGCTGGAGCGAGGTCACCGAGGAAGGCTTCTCCGGTGGCGAGGTGATCCCCAACACCTACAACGGCTCGCAGGACAGCCTCGACACCCTGCGCGACAACGTGCTCAAGTCGGGCCAGGTGGGGCGCCTGGTGGGCAACAACTTCAAGTCCAGCATCGTCGACGTGCCGCTGCTGGAGAGCTACCCAGACCCGCAGGACCCGGGCAAGCAGGTGAAGCTGGACTACCAGCAGTTCTCGCACCAGCTGGAAGAAAAGATCCGTGACAAGTTCCAGGCGCAGAACCCCAACGTGAAGGTGCACATCGTCGGCTTCGCCAAGAAGGTCGGCGACCTGATCGACGGCCTGGTGATGGTGGCGATGTTCTTTGGCGTCGCCCTGGCCATCACCTGGGTGCTGCTGTACTGGTTCACCTGGTGCATCCGCAGCACCATCGCCGTGCTCATCACCACCCTGGTGGCGGTGGTCTGGCAGCTGGGCCTGATGCATGCGGTGGGCTTTGGCCTGGACCCGTACTCGATGCTGGTGCCGTTCCTGATCTTCGCCATCGGCATTTCCCACGGGGTGCAGAAGATCAACGGTATCGCCCTGCAGTCGAGTGACGCCGACAACGCCCTGACCGCTGCCCGGCGCACGTTCCGCCAGCTGTTCCTGCCGGGGATGATCGCCATCCTCGCCGACGCCGTGGGCTTCATCACCCTGCTGATCATCGACATCGGGGTGATTCGTGAACTGGCCATCGGTGCTTCCATCGGTGTGGCGGTGATCGTGTTCACCAACCTCATCCTGCTACCGGTAGCCATCTCCTATGTCGGCATCAGCAAGAAGGCCGTCGAGCGCAGCAAGCAGGACGCCACCCGCGAGCACCCGTTCTGGCGCCTGCTGTCGAACTTCGCCAGTGCCAAGGTGGCGCCGGTGTCGGTGGCCCTGGCGCTGGTCGCCTTCGCCGGTGGCCTGTGGTACAGCCAGAACCTGAAGATCGGCGACCTCGACCAGGGCGCGCCGGAACTGCGCCCCGACTCGCGCTACAACCAGGACAACAACTTCATCATCAGCAACTACTCGACCAGTTCCGACGTGCTGGTGATCATGGTCAAGACCCCGCCGGAAAGCTGCTCGATCCACTCGACCATGGCGCCGATCGACGAGCTGATGTGGACCATGCAGAACACCCCGGGCGTGCAGTCGGCAATTTCCCTCGTGACCGTCTCCAAGCAGGTGATCAAGGGCATGAACGAGGGCAGCCTGAAATGGGAAACCCTGTCGCGCAACCCGGACATCCTCAACAACTCCATCGCCCGCGCCGATGGCCTGTACAACGGCGACTGCTCGCTGGCGCCGGTGCTGGTGTTCCTCAACGACCACAAGGCCGAAACCCTGGAGCGGGTCACTGCCGTTGCCAAGGCGTTTGCCGACAGCCACAACAAGGAAGGCCTGCAGTTCCTGCTGGCGGCGGGCAATGCCGGGATCGAGGCGGCGACCAACGAGGTGATCAAGTCGGCCGAGCTGACCATCCTGATCCTGGTGTACATCTGTGTGGCGGTGATGTGCCTGATTACCTTCCGCTCGTTCGCCGCCACCCTGTGCATCGTCCTGCCGCTGGTGCTGACCTCGGTGCTGGGCAACGCGCTGATGGCCTACATGGGCATCGGGGTCAAGGTGGCGACCTTGCCGGTGGTGGCGCTGGGTGTGGGCATTGGCGTGGACTATGGCATCTACATCTACAGCCGGCTGGAAAGCTTCCTGCGTGCCGGGTTGCCGTTGCAGGAGGCTTATTACGAGACCCTGCGCTCGACTGGCAAGGCGGTGCTGTTCACCGGGTTGTGCCTGGCCATCGGCGTGTGCACCTGGATTTTCTCGGCGATCAAGTTCCAGGCGGACATGGGGCTGATGCTGACCTTCATGCTGCTGTGGAACATGTTCGGTGCGCTGTGGCTGTTGCCGGCGCTGGCAAGGTTCCTGATCAAGCCGGAGAAGATGGTGGGTAAGGAGGGGGGCTCCATTTTCGCTCATTGAATTGCTGGGGGCCGCTTTGCGGCCCATTCGCAGCACAAGGCTGCTCCTACAGAAGGTTCGCGGTCCCCCTGTAGGAGCAGCCTTGTGCTGCGAATGGGCTGCAAAGCAGCCCCAGGGCTATAATGCCAACTCATTTCAGATTGGTACCCCCATGTCCCCCCTCGCCACCGCCCTGCAGTCCTGCGACATGCTCCTGATCGACGGCCTGCACGCCTTCGACTTCACCTCCGATGAATCCGGCCTCACCATCGAATGCATGGACGGCCGCCAGCTCCGCCGCTGGTCCTTCACCCCCGAGCAGATCACTGCCGCCATCGCCGTGGGTGACGAGTGGCAACTCGACGATGCCAACGGCGAGCATCGACTAGTCTGTATGAGTGCCTTTCGTGCCCCGGATGATGACGAAGATGAATCGGATCTGGACGAGCCTGCTGACCGCTAGCCTGATGAGCATGACCCTCCACGCCCACGCCGCCACCTTGCTGGTGGGCAGCTACACCGATGGCGCCAGCCAGGGCATCTACCGCTATCAGTTTGACGAAAAGACCGGTCATATCGACCCTGCGCCGCAGCAGGTGGTGAAGAGTGTCAGCCCTTCGTGGCTGGTATTGTCGGCCGATCAACGCCAGCTGTTCGCGGTCAATGAAACCCCGAACGGCCATGCCAGCAGTTTCAGCGTCAGTGCAAAAGGCGAGATCAAGCCCATCAACCAGGTGGCCAGCCAAGGTGACGAGCCGACTCACGCCAGCCTCAGCCAGGACCAGCGTTATCTGTTCGTGGCCAACTACGCAGTCAAGCCCGACCCTGGCGGCAGCCTGGTGGTAATCCCGGTGGCCAAGGACGGCAAGCTCAAGCCGGTGGTGCAACAGGCCCGGCACAAGGCGAGCGGGGTCAACCCCGAGCGCCAGGCTGGCGCCCATGTGCATTCGCTGGTGCTGTCACCCGACGGCCGCCACCTGTATGCCAGCGACCTGGGTGCCGACAAGGTGTTCATCTACCGCTACGACGGTGCCAGCGCAGACCACCCGTTGACGCCGGCGATCCCCGCGTCGGTGGACCTGCCGCCGGGCAGCGGGCCGCGCCACCTGTTGTTCGACGCCAAGGGCCGGCACGCCTACCTGACCCTGGAAATGAGTGCCGAGGTGGTGATGTTCGATGTGCAGGAGGGCAACCTGGTCGAACGCCAGCGCCTGCCCCTGACCGAGAGCAAGGAAGCTGCGGCGAAAGCGGCAGGTGGCTTGCACCTGTCGGCAGATGGGCGCTTCCTGTATGTGAGCAACCGAGGCACGGCCAACGAGATCGTGGTGTTCAGCGTGGGCAAGCAGGATGGCCTGCTGACATTCCTGCAGCGCCGTTCGGTGGAGGGGGATCATCCCCGCGAGTTCGCCCTCGATCCGAGTGACAACTTCCTGCTGGTGGCCAACCAGAAGAGCAACCAGATCGTGGTGATCCGCCGCGATCCGCGCAGCGGCAAGCTGTTGGAGACGGTGCAGACGCTGAAGCAGGATGCGCCGTCGGACCTGAAATTCATCGAGTGATATCGATCGGCGTGATAATCGATACTGCCGCAATGAATTTTTGCCTGCGGCTTCGGCGGCGTAAGTTTGACCCAAGGCCCAAACGGGCCAACGTCAAACCACCGCCGTCGAGGTCAGCCCAGATGAACTTCAATCTCTTCCCGGTCATTGCCGCATCCGCCATTTCCGCTTCGGTCGTATTGCCGACGCATGCCCATGCCGACAGCAGCGGCAAGGCGTCCGCCACCCATAGCTACACCGAACAGTACCTGCGCCAGAGTGCCAACTTCCATGCGGCATTGAGTGGCAAGCACAACCACTGAATCCTGTACTGGCCCTATCGCCGGCAAGCCAGCTCCCACAGGGGTTGAGCAGGCCTCAGGTCCAGCGCCGTACCTGTGGGAGCTGGCTTGCCGGCGATAGGGCCAGTACAGGAAACAGGGTTCATTTGGCCATTACGGCCTTGAACAGCTCCGAAGCCAACCACCCCTCCAGCCAGCTCCGCACCCGCGGATAAGCCGCCTCGGCGAACCACTGCGGTTCGACCCCGGCAAACTGGCGCATCAGGGGCAGCAACGCGGCATCGGCAATGCTCGGGTGCGTGGCCAGCAAGTAGGGCCTGCCTGCCAGCAGGCCTTCGAGCTCCGCCAGCCAGGCCTCGGCCTGCTGGCGGTAATGCTCGCGGGTATGCTCGGGGTAGCGCTCGGCATACTTGTACAGGTTCACCTGCGCCTTGAACGTGCTGTCGTTGCGCGCAATCAGTGTTTCAGCCTGCTGCGCCGCCACTGGGTCGGCCTGCAGCCGCCAGTCCTGTGGGTCGTTTTGCTCCAGCGCCCAGCGCATGATGTCCAGGCTTTCTTCGAGCACCCCGGCACCGGTATCCAGTACCGGCACCGTGCCCTTGGGTGACAAGGCCAGCAGTTCTGCCGGCTTGTTCTTCATCGCTACCTCGCGAATCTCCACCTCGCACCGCGCATAGCGCAGGGCCAGGCGCGCGCGCATGGCCCAGGGGCAGCGGCGGAACGAGTAGAGAATCACCCGCACACCTCCACGTCACTCAGGCCATTGCCTTGGCGGCGCACCTGGATCTGCACCGGGATGCGTTCGTGCATTTCCTGCACGTGGGAAATCACCGCCACCTTGCGGCCCTGGGCCTGCAAACCGTCGAGTGCATCCATTGCCAGTTGCAGCGACTCGGGGTCGAGGCTGCCGAAGCCTTCGTCGATGAACAGCGATTCGATGCGCAGCGTGCTGGAGGCCATCGAGGCCAGGCCCAGGGCCAGGGCCAGCGACACCAGGAAGGTTTCTCCGCCAGACAGCGAGTGCACCGAACGCAGTTCGTCACCCATCTCGGTGTCCAGCACCAGCAGGCCGAGGGCGCTGCCGCCGCGCTTGAGGCGGTAGCGGCGGGCCAGCTGGCGCAGCTGGGCGTTGGCGTGGTGCAGGAGCAGGTCGAGGTTGTAGCCCTGGGCGATCTTGCGGAACACATCGCCCGAGGCCGAACCGATCAGGGCGTTCAGGCGAGCCCAGCGTTGCCACTGCTGGTGGGCCTGTTCGATTTCCGCCGCCAGCGCCTGGTGCGCCTGTTGGCGACGCTGGTCATCGGCCTGCTGTGCACGCAGTTCGGCGCATTGCTGCTCATGGCCGGCCAGGCGTTCACGCAGTTCGGTCAGGGCCTGTTCCAAGGCGTCGGCCGAGGTGTCCACAGTCATTTGCGCGGCATGTTGCTGCAGGCGTTGTTCACGTTCCTGCAGCAGCACGCGGCCCTGTTCGATGGCCTTTTCGGCGCCTTGCAGGCGCTGGCGCAGCTCATTGACTTGTACGTCCTCCATGCCCAGCAGGCGATCCAGGCCGGCGTCGTCCAGTTCCGGGTGTTCTGCGCGCCACTGGGCGATCTGGCCCTGCAACTGCTGGCACTCGGCGTCCAGCGCCTGCTGCTGCTGGGTGTTGGCCTTGAGTTCGCTGGCCAGTTGCACGCCTTGGGTACGCAGCTCCTGCAGGCGCTGGGCAGTGTCGGCGTCCAGGGCGCGGGCCTGCTCCAGCGTGGCGTCCATGTGCTGTTGCCAGGCTTCGGCGCTTGCGTGCTCGCCAAGCAGTTCGCCAAGCGAAGCCTGGGCCTGTTGGCGCTGCTCGTCGAGGGCGGCAAGTTTCTGCTGCAGCTGCTGCTGGGTCTGCACGCGTGCCTGCTGCTGGTCGCGCAGCTTGTCCAGCTGGGCCTGGCGGGCTTGCTGTTCTTCCTGTTCGTCCTTGCGCTGCTCCAGTTGCTGCAGGCGTTGGGCGATCTGCTGATCCAGGGCGAGGAAGGCATTGGCCGGGTCGTCGTTCAAGGCCTTGAGGGCCTCTTCGGGCAATACGCCGGCAAGGTCCTCGAGGCCTTGCTGCAACTGCTGCTCGTCGCTGGCCAGGGCCTGGTGCTGTTGCTCCAGGTGGCGTTGGGCTTGCTGTTGCGCCTGCTGGGCGGCCTGCAGTTGCTGGTTGAGACGGGCTGCATCTTTTTGCAGGGCGAGCAGGGCGCTCTGGCGTTTCTCGTCCTGGCCGATTTCTTCGTCCAGGCGCCGCAGCTGGCTGTCGAGCCAGGCACTGCGGGCCTTGTCGTCCTGCGGGGCCAGGGCCGGCCACAGGCTGTGCGCCTGCACCTGGGCCACCAGCGGTTGCAGCTGTTCGCCCAGTTGCTGCTGTTGCTGCTGGAAGTCCTTGAGCTGGGCGTTGACCACGCCCAGCTGGGTGCGCAGCTCCACCAGCTTGCTGTTGAGGGTTTCGACCTGCTTCTGCGCGGCATCTTCTTCGGCCTGGTCATGGCGACCCAGGCTTTGCAGCAGCGCTTCAGGCTGGTGGAACGGGTGCTCGGCGCTGCCGCACACCGGGCAGGGTTCGCCGTCGCGCAACTGGCCGCGCAACTCTTCGACGCTGGTATTGCGTGCCAGGCGCTGGCGTTCCAGCAACTGGCGGGTGAGGTTGAGCGCTTGCTCGGCGGCTTCCAGCTCGGCCTTGGCGGCGGTGCCTTCGGTAATCAGTTGCTGGCGCTGCTGCATGGCCTGCTGCTGACGCACGCGCACGGCCTCCAGCTGCTGGCGCAGTTCCAGTTCACGGCCATGCAGGCGTGACAGCTCTTCCACGGCGCGCTGCTGCTTGCGGTTGTCCTGCAGCATGCCGCCCAGCAGGTCGATCTGTTCTGCCAGGGCCTGGGGTTCGGCCTTGGCTTCGCGGAACAGCAGCTCGAAGGCATCGCGCTCGGCCTGCAAGTGCGCATTGGCCTGGCTGGCCTGGGCCTGCAGGCCGGGCAGCTCTTCACGGCCCTTGGCCAGGCGGCCACCGATCAGCATCACTTGCTTCAGTTGCGGCAGGTAGGCGTGCCAGGCATTGGCCAGGCCCGCCAGGTGCTGGCTGTCGGCGAGCGCGGTATCGATCTGCGCCAGTTGCTGCAGGCTGCGCTGCTGGTTGTCTTCCAGCTGCTGCAGGTGCTGCTGGCCTTCGGCGACCTGCTGCTCGGCCTGCTGGCCGGCGCTGCGCTGTGCTGCCAGCTCCTGCTCCAGACGGGCCAGGTTGTCCTGGGCGGCGAAGGCCTGGCGCAGGCGAGGGGCGTTCTCGCTGTGTTGGGCCTGGCTATCGGCAAGCGCCTGACGCGCGGCGTCCAGCGCCTGTTCGAGCTCGCTGGTGCGCACTTGCAGCTCGGCTTGCTGCTGCTGTTGCTCGGCGATCTTCGCTGCCAGCGGTGCCAGTTGCGCGGTCAGTGTCTGCTGGCGGTGGAACTGGTGACGTTGCGGGGCCAGGCGCTCCAGGCGCACGAGGTCCAGGCGCTGCTCAGCCAGTTGTTGCCAGCCCTGTTCGGCGGCCTGCAGCGCGGTGCCGGCTTCGGCGTGCTGGGCCTGCAGCTGGCGCTGCTCGTTCAGCCAGTTGCGTTGCTGCTCCAGCTGGCGCTCGCCGGCCTGGTCGGCCTTGAACTGCTGCTGCGCCTGTTCCAGGCGCTGGTCGAGCTCGGCGCGGGCTTCGGCGGCCATCGGCAGCAGGTGGCTGGCACGGTCCTTCAGGGCATTGTGGGCCTCGCCGGCTTCGCGTGCCTTGCTGAAGGCCCGCTGGCCCAGGCGGGTGTAGATGGCGGTGTTGGTGAGCTTTTCCAGCAGCTCGCTGCGTTCTTTGTCGTCGGCCTTGAGGAAGGCGCCGAATTCGCTCTGGGCCAGCATCACCGCGCGGGTGAACTGTTCGAAGTTCAGGCCCAGGCGGGCTTCGACCAGTTGCTTGTATTCGTTCTTGCCGCTGCCCAGTACCTGCTCGCTGTCCAGGTCATAGAAGCTCTGGCGGCTGTGCTGCAGCTTGCCGTTGGCCTTGTCGCGGGCGCGGTTGGCTTCCCAGCGGGCGCGGTAGCGGCGGCCATCGATGCCGACGAAATCGACTTCGGCAAAGCCGCTGCCGGTGCCGCGGCGCAGCAGGTTGCGCGGGTCGGAGGTAGGGATCTCGCCGTCTGCATCCGGTACCTTGGCCTCGCGGCCAATGTCGTTCAACCGTGGCACGGTGCCGAACAACGCCAGGCACAGGGCGTCGAGCAGGGTACTTTTACCCGCCCCGGTAGGCCCGGTGATGGCGAACAGGCCGGCGCTGGCCAGCGGTTCGGCAGTGAAATCGATATCGACTGGGCCGGCCAGGGATGCCAGGTTCTTCAGGCGGATGGCAAGAATCTTCATGGCTGTTCCTCTTCCTGCTGCACGTCCTGCAACAGCAGGGCGAAGTCGGCCAGCGCCTGTTCGTCGGCGGGGTTGCCATAGGCCTGCTCCCAGGCGCGGCTGAACAGGTCCTGCGGGGTCATCTGGGCCAGTTCGACAAAGGCCAGGTCATCGTCTTCGGCATTGTTGCGGCCGGCGTATTCGGCGCTGATGCGGATCAAGCGCACGGCCTTGCCTTCCAGTGCGGTTTCGATCTGCTGGCGCAGGTCGGGTTGCGGCTCGTCCAGTATCACCCGCACCTCCAGCCAGGGCTGGCGGTTGGGATCTTCGAGCAGGTCGATCACTGGCAGCTCGGCCAACTGCTCCAGCAGTTCGCCCAGTGGTGCCGGGCCGACCCGTTGCAGGGCCACGGCGCGCGGTACCGGGCGCGGTTCGACGCTGACCAGGCCGGTGCCGTCCAGCTCCACTTCCAGCACCTGGTGCGGGTAGTTGATTTCGGCGAACGACAGCGGGATCGGCGAGCCGCTGTAGCGGATGCGTTCTTCGCGGTTGACCTTCTGCGGCTTGTGCAGGTGGCCGAGGGCGACGTAGCTGATGGCCTTGTCGAACAGCTTGGCCGGCAGCGCCTCGGCGTTGCCAATGATCAGGCTGCGCTCGGAGTCCTCCGACACCGCGCCACCGGCCATGTGCGCGTGGCTGATGGCAATCAGCGCCTGGTCCTTCTTGCGCTTCTTTTGCGCGGCGGCGATCAGCTGCTGGTGCACCTGGGTGATGCCTTGCAGGTAGTCGTCGCCCAACTGCGGGCCGGTCACCTCGGCCGGGCGCAGGAAGGGCAAGGCCAGACACCAGGCGGCGACTTTGCCACGGCCGTTGGTCAGCGGAATCAGCAGGCGCTCGGCGTCCAGCTGGCCCTCGTCCAGCCAGTGCACACGGCCCAGGGCATGGGTGCGCAGGCGGCGCATCAGTGCCGCGGGCAGCTCGATGCGCGAGCCGGAGTCGTGGTTGCCGGCGATCATCACGATGTCCAGCTTCGGCTGTTGTTCGTGGGCCTGGACGATGAAGTCGTAGAGACGTTCCTGGGCTTTGACCGGCGGGTTGACCGTGTCGAAGATATCGCCGGCGATCAGCAGCGCATCCGGCTGGCGCAGGCGCAGCTGGCCGAGCAGCCAGTCGAGGAAGCAGGCGTGTTCGAAGTCGCGTTCCTGGCCGTGCAGGCTTTGGCCCAGGTGCCAGTCGGAGGTATGAAACAGACGCATGGATGACCTGTTGGTGTCGAGTCGAGCAAGCGGGGGCTTGGCTTGGGTGATGGGCGTTGCGCAAGGGCGGTATGGTAACCCAAGCTGGGTTCGGGGTGCAGGGCGGGGAAGGGGTTAGGGCGGGCAGGTGTTCGTCGGTGGATTTTCGGTGCATGCAGGTGTTTGTCGATATATTTCCGGCGCCTGCAAGATCGAGCGCCGCCCGCGCGGCGCTTCGCAGCACAAGGCTGCTCCTACATCTGTTTCTGGCCAGTAACGCCTGTGCCAATGCACGCGACCGCCTTGTTTGTCTGACACGATATCGAGGTGGACGCCAAAGGGGCGCGCGCCTCTGTCACAGGAATTATTGGCCCGAAACAGATGTAGGAGCAGCCTTGTGCTGCGAAGCGCCGCGCGGGCGGCGCTCGATCTCACAGGCGCCGGAAATGTGGTGACGAACACCTGGCAGCCATGACGCGATAACGCTTTTTGTAGGACCGTAGTCAGTGCCAGGTGATATCCCCGGCCTGCCGATGTAGCAGCAACTCGGCCAGGGCCTTGGTCATCTGTACGTGATGCACCGCGTTGACCAGCATGTTGATGCCGGGCTCGCCGGCATTGGCGCAGATGTATTCGTCCAGCGAGTCTTCGATGCCGGCCATCAGCTGGAGGGTGTGGATCAGGGCGTCAACCGAGGGTGTGTCCTGGTTGATGGTGTAGAAGGGGCGGGCCGTTAGTTTTACGGGTGGATCGGGGACGAGTTTCTTCATGGCGTATTCCTCTGAAGGAGAAGGGAACTGCCACCTGAATCTTTCTCACGGATTGAGGGTGGCAGCCGTACGCGGGGTGAGAAACCGAGGAGAAATACGCAAAGACTCGGCCAGGCCAAGGCCCGCCCACGTACGGCCACCATAAGAGGTGCTGCGTAAAATCTCTGTCGGGTTCTCACACCCGGTCACCGAAGCGACCCGGAAACGTTATCCGTGAGGTGTTTGCCCGACAACAGCGATAGTTCGGCAGCGCGCGTAGGATAATTCCTAAGCGGGTTGATTCTGAAGCATTGGTGGGCAGGTTCAGAAATATCTTACGGTGGCACCGGCTACGCCGGTGTTCGCGAGCACGCCCGCTCCCACAGGTACAGCGCAAGGTTCTCGGCGGGCGCGGTCACTGTGGGAGCGGGCATGCCCGCGAAGAGGCCCGCACAGGCAACCACTTACTTGGGATAGAGCGGCGGCAGGCTGCCGTTCTCGCCGGTCGGCAGCAATACCTGCTCAGCCGGCGGAATCGTACCGATCGCCCGCCACAAATCTTCACCCTGCCAGTACTGCCCGCTCTCGCTATACAGCGCCCCGTTCAACCCATCCAGTGCATCCGACAACGGTACGAACCGCGCCGCCATCTCGGCCAGGGTCTCCGGCTGCTGGCGGGCCCAGGCGTCCAGCGCCTGGCGGGTTGCCTGTGGGTCGTTGGCCTGGCACGCGCGCTTGAGATCATCCAGCAAGGTACGCGGGCTCGGCCCGGCCTGCGCGGCGCGCAGCACCGCTGGCTGCGAGCGGGCGCGCCACCACAGGGCAAAGCCCAGCAAGGTGGTGAGGGCGAACACCAGGGTGGTCAGCTGCCACGGCCACAGCAAGCTGCTGGCACTGCTGTTGTCGCCAACCGGGGTGTCGGCGCTCAGTGCCGGGTTGTCCTGCACGTTCAGCGTGCGCGCCGGCAGGCTGCTGTGCTCCAGGTGGTCTTCGCGGGTGTTCCACCAGGCCACTTCCAGCGCCGGCAGGGCCAGCGCACCGCTGTGGGTCGGCACCAGGGCTTCGCGCTCTTCGCGGTTGGCGGTCATGCCGCGCTCGCTGATTTCGTTGCGCAGCAACGGCTGGTCGGGATAGCGGCGCAGGCCGGTGATTTCGGTGGCTGGCAGCGGCGGCAGCTGGGTGCTGGACAAGCCTTCGGCACGCAAGGTGATGTTGCGGGTCAGCGAGTCGCCAATCTGCACCTGCTGGTTGCCAGGGTCGGGGTTCCAGTGCTCTTCCAGGGTCAGGCTGCGGGCCGGTAGCCACGGTACGCCAGCAGGCCAGGCCGCCGGAATCGGCCGTACGGCCAGGCGCAATGGCAGCGAGCTGACCTGCACCTGGTGGCCGGCCCGGGCCGTACCGTTGGCTTGTGGGGCTTGGTCCGGGCTGGCGGCGGCGGTGGCGGTGAAGGTCAGTGGCGGGATTTCGAGGGTGCCGCTTTGCTGGGCATACACGGCATAGCGGGTTTCGATCACGCCGTGGCGGACGCCGTTGATTTCCTTTTCATAGGTGCGCGATTCACCCAGCGGTTCGACTTTGGCGTTTTCCAGTTGCAGCGGGCTGAGGCTGCTGTCGTCGTACAGTGCCACCGAATGGTAGATGCGCAGGGTGAGCACGGCCTGGGCCTGGACGTAGACCTCGCTGCTGTCGAGCGTGGCTTCGATGAACACCTGCGAGGCACTGTCCTGGCGGCTGGCATCGGCCTGCAGCACTTGCAGTTCGATGGCCTGGCTGTGCGACTGGCCCAGTTGCAGTTCGGGGATGTGCAGGCTGCCGCTGCGCCGCGGCAGCAGGGTGATGATCCAGCGGGTGCTGGCGCGGGTTTCGCCGTCGAGGCTGTGCAGGCTGTTCAGCTGGCGCGTGCCGCGCACTTCGAAGTCACCCTCCAGCGCGCGCAGGTCGGGCTTGCCGAACTGGGTGACGTCCTGGCTTTCCAGGGTCAGCTCCAGGCTTTCGCCGGCTTCCAGGCGGGTACGGTCGACGCTGGCTCGCAGCAACGGTTCGGCCTGGGCCAGCACGGCCCACAGCAGACTGAGGAGAAAGACGCCGAAGCGACTCATCGTGGGGTTTCCTGATGCAATTGCTGTTCATACCAGAATTTGCGCCGCAGCAGCTCCGCCGGGTTGTCGGGGATCTCCCGCAGCCATTGTTCCAGGGCCTGGCGCTGTTCGGCATCGAGGCTGGTCGATACCGGGCGCTGCGGCGGCTGGATGACGCTGTCATCCGCGCCCGCCTGGTTGCCGGGCGCTACCTGGCTGTTGCTGCTGCCTTCGCCGGGCTGTTCGGCGCTGGCTTGTTCGTCGTTGCCGGGCGTGCCCTGGGCCGGGCTGCTGGCCGAGCTGCTGTTGCCTTCGGTTTCGCTGCCGGGCGTGCCTTGGGCATCGCTGCTGGCTGGTTGTTCCTCGGCCTTGGCTTCGCGCTGTTGCAGCAGTTGCTGCACCAGTGCCTGGTTGTCCAGCGCCACTTGCAGGTCGGGCTGGCGTTCCAGGGCTTGTTCGTAGGCGTCCAGGGCGGCTTCCAGTTCACCGCTATGGGCCAGGGCATTGCCTCGATTGTAGTGGGCGGCGGCAGTGTCGCCTTGGGAAAAGGCTTCGGCGGCGCCAGCATAGTCGCCCGCCTGGTACAGGGCCATGCCGCGCCATTGCGGGTCCTGGAACTGGCGCGCGGCACTGGCCGGGCGGTTCTGCTCCAGCAGGCGCTGGCCTTGCTGGTCGGGGCGCAGCCACAGGTCGTTGAACTCGAAGGCCTGGCTGGGCTGGGGCAGGGCCAGCAGCAGCGGCAGGCAGAACAGCCAGCCGCGTCGGCCGGCACAGGCGGCCAGCAGCAACAGCGGCAGCAGCAGCCAGTAACCCTGGTCGGCCCAGCTGTCCAATTGCAGGGTCTGGCCGTCATTGCGCCCGGCGCGCGGGTTGTCGAACAGGCCCAGGCCACGCAGGTCGAGGTCGTCGATGCGGGCATGCCGGTAGCGCCCGCCGGTGCCGCTGATGAAGCCCTTGAGGCTGGCGCTGTCCAGGCGTGGCAACAGGATGCCGCCCTGGTCGTCCTTGAGGTATTCGCCATTGGCCTGGCGCACCGGTGCGCCTTCGCGGCTGCCGATGCCCAGCATCAGCAGGCTCGGGCCCTGGCGGCCGAGGGCCTGGGCGATGCCTTGGCGCTCCGGGGCGCTGAGCGACGAGCCGACCAGCAGCAGGCGGCCCTGGCCCAGGCCGCTCTGGGCCAGCAGGGCCAGGCCTTTTTGCACGGCCAGGTCGGCGCGCTGGCCGGGTTTGGGCATGATCGACGGGTCGATCGCCTCGAGCAGGTTGCGGCTGGTGGCCAGGTCATCGGACAGTGGCACCAGGGTGTGCGCGGAGCCAGCGTAGACCACCAGCGCGGTCTGGCTGTCGCGGCGGTGCTCCAGCAGGTCGAGGATCTTGCGCCGCGCCTGCTCCAGGCGGTTGGGCGGGCTGTCCTCGGCGAGCATCTGCGGGGTCAGTTCGAGCAGGATCACCAGCGGGTCGGCCGGGCGCTGGCGGCTTTCTTCCACGCGCTGCCAACTGGGCCCGAGCAGCGCCAGGATCACCAGCACCCAGGCCAGGCCCAGCGCCACCCACGGCAGCTTGCTGGTGCTGCCGCTGCCACCGCCGAGCAGGACGCCATGGAACGCCGGCGGCAGAATCATCTGCCAGCGCCCGGCGCGCTTGCGCCGGTGCCATAGTTTGTACAGCAGCCAGGCGAGCAGGGGCACGGCCAGCAGCCAGAGCGGGCGCAACCATTCGGGCCACAGTTCGATCATCGCCGCCTCCTCAGGCGCAGGCGCTTCAGGCGCTGGCGCCATTCCGGGTGCGGTTGCAGGAAGCGCGGCTTGCGCAGCAGGCGGTGCAGCAGGTTGTCGGGCCATTGCACGGCCAGCACCAGCAGCACGCTCAGCAGCAAGGCCAGGGCCAGGGGCCAGGCATACAGGGCCTTGGCCGTGCGCGCCTGGGTCGGTTGCTGGGCCACCGGTTCGAGCTGGTCGAGGGTGTCGCCGATGGCGTCCAGTTCGGCGCCGTCATGGGCGCGGAAGTAGGTGCCGTGGGTGATGTCGGCAATTTCCTTGAGCGAGGCTTCGTCCAGGTCCAGGCTCGGGTTCAGGCCGAGCAGGCCAGGGGTGCCACTGGCTTCGGGGTTGGCACCGATGCCGATGGTGTAGATGCGCACGCCTTCCTGGGCGGCCAGGCGGGCGGCAGTCAGCGGGTGGATCTGCCCGCCGTTGTTGGCGCCGTCGGTGATCAGCACCAGCACCCGGCTTTGTGCCGGGCGTTGGCGCAGGCGCTTAACCGCCAGGCCAATGGCGTCGCCGATGGCGGTATTCTTGCCGGCGATGCCGATCTGCGCTTCGTCGAGGAAGGTGCGCACGGTGCGCCGGTCGAAAGTGAGCGGCGCCTGCAGGTAGGCCTGGCTGCCGAACAGGATCAGGCCCACGCGGTCGCCCTCGCGGTCCTGCAGGAAGTCACCGAGCAGCGCCTTGACCAGGTCGAGGCGGCTGATTTCTTCGTTCTGCCACTGCATGTCGGGGAAGTCCATCGATCCGGACACATCCACCGCCACCAGCAGGTCGCGGCCGCTGGCAGCCACTGGCACCGGCTCGCCCAACCATTGCGGGCGGGCGGCGGCGCACAGCAGCAACAACCAGATGACGACAAAGGGCGCCTGCTGGCGCCAGGTCGGCAGGTTGAGCCGCGCGCGGCGCCCGGCCAGGCCTTCCAGTTCGTCGAGGAAGCCCACCTTGAGCACCGGTTCGCCGCTGTCGGCGGCCGGCAGCACCAGGCGCGCCAGCCACGGCAGCGGCAACAGGGCGAAGACCCACGGCCAGGCCAGTTCAAACATGCTTGCGAATCCAGGTTTCGACGGCTTGGCTGAGCCCGGCGATGGCCTTGTCGTCGAGCTTGCACTCGGGTTTGTAGGCGCCTTCGACCAGTACCATCCAGCGGGTCAGGCCGGCGGCCGGGCAGCGGTTGTCAAGAAACGCCAACCACTGGCGACCGTTCAGGGTATGGCTGTTGGCACCCGGGTAGTGGCTGCGGCACAGGCGCTTGAGCAGGGCGTTGATCTGTTGCAGCCAGGCCCCGGCCGGGGCGCCGTCGTAGGGGCGCGGCAGCCGCGCCAGTTCGGCCAGCGCTTCCACGCGCACCGGGTCCAAGGGTTGTTCGGCACGCACGATGCGGCGTTTGCCCGGGCGCCAGTGGCGCACCCGCCACAGCCCCCAGGCCAGCAGCGGCAGCACGGCCAGCAGCAGCCACCAGCCGGGTGCCGGTGGCCACAGGCCGATCGGCGCGGGGGCGATCAGCGGCTGCAGTTGGTCAAGCGGGTTCATTGGCCGCTGCTCTTCATGACGCGCTCCGTGGCCGCTGGGCGTTCAGGTACTCGCGCAGTTGCTCGATCATTTCGCTTTGGGTGCTCAGTGGCATCAGCAGCACGCGCAGCTTTTGCGCCATCAGCTCCCAGCGCTCGATGCGCGCTTCGGCCTGCTGGCGGTAGGCCTGGCGCAGGTTGGCGTCCAGGGTGTCGAGCTCCAGCTGCGCGCTGCGCTGGGCGAAGCGCAGCAGGCCGGCGGCGGGCAGGGCGTGGTCGAGCGGGTCGGACACCGGCATCAGCAGCAGGTCGCAATGGCGCGAGAGCATGGCCAGGTGCTGCTCCACTTGGGCAGTGAGCGAGCGCTCATCGCAGATCACGATGGCCAGGCTGCCGGGGCGCAGCACTTCGCGGGCGCGGCGCAGGGCCAGGCCCAGGCTGTCGGCCCCGGGCGTGGCCTCGGTGTGCAGCGCCTGGTTGACCTTGGCCAGGCGGTTGAGCAGTTGCAGCAGGCTCTGCTTGCTGCGCCGGGGCTTGATTTCGTGGTGTTCGTTGTCGCCGAACACCAACCCGCCGATGCGGTCGTTGTGGCCCAGCGCGGCCCAGCCGAACAGCGCGGCGGCCTGGGCGGCCAGCACCGACTTGAACATCAGCCCCGAGCCGAAGAACAGCCGTTGGCTCTGCTCGACGAGGATGAAGATGGGCCGTTCGCGCTCTTCGTGGAACAGCTTGGTGTGCGGCTCCTGGGTACGCGCGGTGACCCGCCAGTCGATGTTGCGCACATCGTCGCCGGCCTGGTAAACGCGCACCTGGTCGAAGTCCACGCCGCGCCCGCGCAGCTTGGAGTGGTGCAGGCCCACCAGCGGGCTGCGCTGGCCGGGCCGGGAAAACAGCTGGATTTCGCGCACGCGGTGGCGCATGTCGATCAGCTCGGCAAGGCCGATGCGGATGCCGGGTTCGGCCAGCGACGCTGTGGGCATGGGCTCAGGCAACGGCGACGACGTCGAGGATGCGCTGGACCACGCGGTCCTGGTCGATCCCTGCCGCCTCGGCCTCGAACGAGAGGATGATGCGGTGGCGCAGCACGTCGAACAGCACCGCCTGGATGTCTTCGGGGCTGACGAAATCGCGCCCGGCCAGCCAGGCGTGGGCGCGCGCGCAGCGGTCCAGCGAAATGGAACCACGCGGGCTGGCGCCGTAGGCGATCCAGTCGGCCAGTTCGGCATCGAACTTGGCTGGGGTGCGGGTGGCCATCACCAGTTGCACCAGGTATTCCTCTACCGCGTCGGCCATGTACAGGCCGAGGATTTCCTTGCGGGCGGCGAAGATCGCCTGCTGGCTGACCCGGCGCTCTGGCTTGGTCTCGCCGCCCAGGGCTTCACCACGGGCCTGCAACAGGATGCGCCGCTCTACCGCAGCGTCGGGGAAGCCGATTTTCACGTGCATCAGGAAGCGGTCGAGCTGGGCTTCGGGCAGCGGGTAGGTGCCTTCTTGCTCGATCGGGTTCTGCGTTGCCATCACCAGGAACAGCGGCGACAGGTCGTAGGTGCTGCGCCCCACGCTGACCTGGCGTTCGGCCATGGCTTCGAGCAGTGCGGACTGTACCTTGGCCGGGGCGCGGTTGATTTCGTCTGCCAGCACCAGGTTGTGGAAGATCGGCCCCTGCTGGAACACGAAGCTGCCGGTTTCCGGGCGGTAGATTTCGGTGCCGGTGATGTCGGCCGGGAGCAGGTCGGGGGTGAACTGAATGCGATGGAACTGCGCCTCGATGCCTTCGGCGAGCTCTTTGATGGCCTTGGTCTTGGCCAGGCCCGGCGCGCCTTCGACCAGCATGTGGCCGTCGGCCAGGAGCACGATCAACAGCCGCTCGACCAGTTTCTCCTGGCCTAGGATCTGGGAAGAAAGAAAGGTGCGCAGCGCGATCAGCGCTTCACGGTGTTCCATCGGTGACGGTTCCTGGTATGGGGCCGTAGGCGGCTGGAAGCAGCTGCCCTGGCAAGGGGTGATACTTTAATCCATCCGGGGGGGTGGCGACCAATGGCGGCAGGGAAATTTAGGTGCGTTTTACATAATGTATCGGGCCGCCAGGTGCTCGCCGTGGCATTTTCAGGGCCTGTGAGATCGAGCGCCGCCCGCGCGGCGCTTCGCGGCACAAGGCCGCTCCCACATCTGTTTCGGGCCAGTCATTCCTGTAAGGTCTCCTCTGTCCGCCTTGTTTGTTCCATTCGATATTGAAGGGCGCAGTTGCTCTTCATCCATCTCCAGTCATGCACCAAGGCTGCAACCCACCTGGCACAGGAATAACTGGCCCGAAACAGATGTGGGAGCGGCCTTGTGCCGCGAAGCGCCGCGCGGGCGGCGCTCGATCTCTGCATCACCTCAACGTTCAAGACAAACATCTGGCAGCGTTGCAGAAATGTCCTGTAAAGGAATGGCCATTGCCTGATGTTCCGCGGCGGTGTGCTGGCGCCTGCTTGTGCTTTTTGTACAAGCAGGAGGCAGGACAATGGACCTGAACAGCTGTAGCACTGCACGCATCACGCCGGTCACTCTGCGTTTTGGCGTGTTCTTCGATGGCACCGGTAACAACCTGAACAATGTGATGCCGGTGGATGCACCGGTGGGTAAAGGGGGCAGTTATGGCAATGCCTTGAGCAACGTGGCCCTGTTGCATGCGCTGTACCCGGCGCAGGGGGCCAATGCTGACGGGACCATGGCGTTTCTGAAGCGCTATGTCGAGGGCGTGGGCACCCTGGCGGGGGAGGCGGATCATGCCTATGCCTCGGCCACCGGGTGTGGGCGCTGGGGGGCCGAGGCGCGGGTCGCCGAGGCCTTGGCGGGGATTGCCGGGCAGTTGCGGGACTGGGGCGAGGCGCATCCGCAGGCAAGGCTCGAGCGGGTCGAGTTCGACCTGTTCGGTTTCAGCCGGGGCGCGGCGGCTGTGCGGCATCTGGCCAACCTGCTGCATGATGGCGGCGGCAGTCTGTTGGCGGTGTCCTGTGGCATCGTCATCAATTTCATCGGCCTGTTCGACACGGTGGCGGCGATCATCGCGCCGCTGCAGGGCGACTTCGACCCCGCCGACGACCGCCATGGTGGCTTGCGCCTGGGCCTGGGCGCGGGCATTGCCCGGCAAATGGTGCAACTGGTGGCGGGGGACGAGCAGCGGCACAACTTCCCGCTGGTGCGCAGCGGCCATGACATCGTGTTGCCGGGCGTGCACTCGAACATTGGCGGTGGTTACCCGGCTACCACGCAGGAGCAGGTGCTGCTGTGCAAACCGCAGTCACAGCGAGTACCGCGGGGTATGCGCGCCGAGCAGACTCGCGTGCATGCCACCGTCAGTGCCTTGCTGGCGTCGTCGTTTGGTGAAATGGGCGCGCCCAGGCCGCGTGTGCTGGCCTGGGAGGAGCCGATTGCCGGTGGCCTGCCTAGCGAGGCGCAAAAGCAGGTTTATGCGGCGGTGTACCGCGAGCGGGAAGTGGCGGGGCAGCTGTCCCGGGTGTACCTGAGCATCATGCGTGAGTTGGCGGTGCGGGCGGGTGTTCCGTTTGCGCCATTGGGCGGGCAGGCTGAGCATCGGTTGCCGGAGGAGTTGCTGGGCATCAGCCGCAAGTTGCACGAGTTTGCCTTGGGTGAGAGTGAGCAGCCTGGCTTGACCGAGGATGAGCTGCGTTTGTTGCGCGACAGGTATGTGCATGCGTCGGCGAACTGGAATGCGTTGAAGGGGTTGCGTAACAGTGTGCTGGATGTGCTGTTCGTCGATCGGCCGGGGGTAGGGGGGCGGGTGAAGCATGCCAACCCGGTCGCGTGAGTCGTCTGTGGGCGTGGGTTTGCATGGCACCGGCTGCGCCGGTGTTCGCGGGTGAACCCGCTCCCACAGGTCCTGCGTCAACCCTGAGAGCGGCGCGATACCTGTGGGAGCGGTCTTGCGGCTGCGATGGGTCAGTCAGCCGCGCTCAGGGCGTCCAGCAGGCCCTTCAGGTACGCGCTGCCTTGCGCATCCAGCGGCTGTAGGGGCAGGCGTGGAGCGCCGACATCCTGGCCGAGCATCTTCAAGCCGGCCTTGATGGTGGTGGGCAGGCCACGGCGGGTGATGTATTCCAGCAGTTCGTACTGGCGGTAGAACAGCGCGCGGGCTTCGGCCAGGTTGCCTTGCTGCACCGCGTCCCACAGCGCCAGGTTCAGCGCCGGGATCAGGTTGGGCGCGGCAGTGCACCAGCCAGTGGCGCCGGCCACCAGGGCTTCCAGGGTGAGCGGGTTGCAACCGTTGTAGAAGGCCACCTGGCCATCGGTGGCCTTGAACAGGCGGTGCATGCGCTGGATGTCTCCGGTGCTTTCCTTGACCATCGTCACATTGGGCACTTCGCCGAGGATGCGCAGGATCAGCTCCACCGACAGGTCGGTGCCGCTGGTGCCCGGGTTGTTGTAGAGCATGATCGGAATGTCGATGGCCGCGCCCACCGCCTTGTAGTGGGCGACCACTTCGGCTTCGGTGAGCTTCCAGTAGGAGATGGGCAGCACCATCACCGCCGTGGCGCCGCAGGCCTGTGCCAGGCGGGCGCGTTGCACGGTGCGTGCGGTAGTCAGGTCGGAGACGCTGACCACGCTGGGTACGCGGCCGGCAATGCGTGCCAGGCTGAAGCGCACCACCGTTTCCCATTCGCTGTCGGACAGGTAGGCGCCTTCGCCGGTGCTGCCCAGTGGTGCGATGGCGTGTACGCCGTTTTCTATCAGGCGGTCGATGGACAGGCCCAGGGCATCCAGGTCGAGCGCGCCGTCTGCCGTGAAGGGAGTGATGGTGTAGCCGATAACGCCGCGAATTACAGGTGTAGACATAACCAGGCACCTCTGCCGTTGTTGGGGAAAGAGTACAGCTTCAGTCAGCCCAGGCAGTCGCCATGGGCACGCAAGGCACGGCGCGCGTAATAGCTGAAGGCGGCGCCATGACGTTTGGGGGTGGAGATCCAGTCGTGGGCTTCCTTGCCCAGGGCATCCGGGATGGGGCGGATGTCACCGGCACCCATGGCCAGCAGCTGCATCTTGGCTGCGCGCTCGAACAGCAGGGCGAGCACGCAGGCTTCCTCGATCGAGCGGCCGGCGATCAGCAGGCCATGGTGGGAAAGCAGGATCGCGCGCTTGTCGCCGATCGCCCTGGAAATGATTTCACCTTCTTCGTTGCCCACCGGTACGCCGGGCCATTCCTTGAGGAACGCGCAGTCGTCGAACAGCGGGCACAGGTCCATGTGCGAGATGGCCAGTGGCACTTCCAGCATCGACAGGGCGGCGCTGTGCAGCGGGTGGGTGTGGATGATGCAGTTGACGTCGGGGCGTGCGCGGTACAGCCAGCTGTGGAAGCGGTTGGCCGGGTTGGCCATGCCGCGGCCTTGCAGCACGGTGAGGTCTTCGTCGACCACCAGCAGGTTGGAAGCGGCGATCTCGTCGAAGCCCAGGCCGAGTTGTTGCGTGTAGTAGGTGCCAGGCTGCTCGGCGCGGGCGGTGATCTGCCCGGCCAGGCCGGAATCGTGGCCGCCGTCGAACAGGATGCGGCAGGTGAGGGCGAGTTTTTGTCGAGGGGTGTAGGTGTTGTCGGCCAGCGCCGTCAGCATCTGCTGCTGGGCGAGTTTGACCAGCTGGTCCTTGGGGGTCTGCATGGTGGTCGTCATGGGCGGTACCTGCATGGGGAAGGGCGATGGGATTGCTGATCGGCGAGGACGCCGTCAGGACACAATCGCGATATTAATGACACAAAGTGTCATATGCAAGCGATGTGTCATCGCCAGCGCCAGTCATCTGAGACTGCGAGGGGGGAGGTATGGCGGGGTTGTCAAAGGTGGTGCAGGCAACGATCGGCAGGCCAGCCCTGGTCACAGGGCTGGCACGTGCCCTTCAAGGCGCGCCGAACAGCATCGTCCAGTAAACGCCGTTATCGCTACGCGAGTTCTCGGCAAAGGCCGCACCCACCTGGGTAAACATCGGGTTCATCAGGTTGGCGCAATGCCCGGGGCTGGCCAGCCAGCCTGCCATCGCTTTGCTCGGCGAGCCCTGGCCTGCGGCAATGTTCTCGCCGATCTGTCGCCCACGGTAGCCGGCATCCCATGCCCGATCCGCGGGTAAATCACCGTCGAGGTCGCGGTGCGCGAAGAAATTGTCGTTGGCCATCGCCCGGCTGTGGCGCTGCGCCGCCGTTCCCAGGGCGGTGTTCCAGGCCAGCGGGCGTGCAGCGGCAAAGCGCTTGCGACCACACAGGCGTGGTTTCGCCCGTGCAGCGTTCACCTGTGCCAGCAACGCGTTGCTGGCCGATCGCCTATCGCCAAGCTGGGCATCGAGCAGGGGCCGAGCCAGCAGCACCCGCCACTCGTTGCGTGAGCGACTGACGCCGATATCGGCATATTGGCTATCGAGCAGGGCCGTGCAGTAGTCGCTGCGCAGCATGTCAAAGGCCTCCTCGGCATCTTGCGCGCCGACCAGGCGGATGGCCCGCACCTTCACCGCCTGATACCCCGCAGCCTTCAATCCTTCCCGCAACGCCCCGCCGTAGCCGACCGGCAACGCCAGTTTCGGCTTCAGCACCAGCGGCGTCGAACCCCGAATAATGCGCCGCTCGCAGCGTTGTGGCTGGGTGCGATAGTCGTTGATGGCTGCCACCAGTTGCCTTTCCCCGCTGGCATGGGCGGGGTTGGCGAACAGGGGAAGAAAAGGAATGAAGCAGAGCGAAACAAAGGGGGAGCGACGGACTGCTTGGCGCATGGGGTGAATGGCTCTGGTGAATGACGGCGGCAAGGCCGATTTGAGGGCTCGGCTAAGACTGTGCGCCTCAATACAGGTTCACGTGTACGGGGTACAATTTTTCGCGGGTACTCAACTTGAATGCTGCAACAAGGTAAACCGCAATGACACAAGCTACCGATCAGGCTTTTTACGACCGCGCGGATGCGCATATCGAACTGGCGAACCAGCAGATCGAGAAAATCGAAGACCTGGGCAAGGTCAGTGCCTCGCTGACCTTCGGCGCCTCGCGCTTCAATGCCTGGATGAGTGCCCGCAGTTTCAAGACCAGTGCCGAACTGGCTGCCGCGCGGGAGGAGCTGTTGAAGTATTTCTGCGAGCAGTACCGGATGATGCTCGAGGACAACCTGGACGAGCACATCGAGCATTTTGACCGGTATGTGTTGGGCAAAGGCGACTGAACCCTATGGTGCAGGCGGTTTCCTTGTAGGAGCGGCCTTGTGTCGCGAACGGGCTGCGGAGCAGCCCCAGGACCTCAGCCGAAATGCACAAATTGCTGGGGCTGCTCTGCAGCCCTTTCGCGACACAAGGCCGCTCCTACAGGGTACGCGATGTGTGGATAAACCCGGTGACGGGCTATCGGGCCTTTTTCTCCAGAATCCGCGCCCCGGTACCTTCCTTGCCCAGCACATCCTCGGGGTTGCGCAGCGGGCAATCTTCCAGCGACAGGCAGCCGCAACCAATGCAGTTGTCCAGGCTGTCGCGCAACGCTTCCAGAGTACGAATGCGGGCGTTCAGGTCTTCGCGCCAGGCGGTCGACATCTCGCCCCATTGCGCTGCCGTGAGCTTGCTGTTGGGCGCATAGCGGCTGAAGGCCTGCTTGATCTCCTCAAGCGGAATACCCGTGCGCTGCGCCACCTTGATGATGGCCAGCGTGCGCAGCACCAGTGAAGGATAGCGGCGCTGGTTACCCGCCGTACGGACGCTGGCGATCAGCCCCTTGGTCTCGTAGAAGTGCAGCGCAGAAACCGCCACGCCGCTGCGTTTGGCCACTTCCCCTACCGTTAGCATCCGTGTGTTGTCCGCTGCCATGCCTGTTGACCTCAAGTTAACTCGAGCTCTTATAGTCCTGCCCGATCTTCCCCGCAACCGCTTTCCCTGATGATCGGAGCACTGCATGAACAAAAGGACGTTACTGGCCTGGGCTGGCGCTGTTGCAGGTGTGCTGGCCGCTGCCTATGCATTGGTCGGCAGTGGCTCGGCGCCGCCGGCTGCGGCGGCATGGCCGGCGACCAAGGTGGCGCTGGCCACGGCCGAGCAGGTGCAGCTGGCACGACAGAACTTTGCCTCGGGGGAGCTGGAGGCGGTCAACCAGGTACAGGTGGCGGCCGAGACGGCGGGGCGCATCACCCGCATCGCCTTCGAGTCGGGGCAATGGGTGAGTGCAGGGCAATTGCTGGTACAGCTGAACGATGCCCCGGAGCAGGCCCAGCGCGTGCAGTTGCGCGCCAGGCTGCGCAATGCCGAAGTGGTGCTGCAGCGCAGCCGCAAGCTGCGCGCGGTGAACGCTGTGTCACAGGAGCTGCTCGACAATGCGGCCACCGCCGTGGACGTGGCCAGCGGTGAACTGCAGCATGTCGAGGCGCTGATCGCGCAGAAGGCAATACGCGCGCCGTTTGCCGGCAAGCTCGGCATTCGCCGGGTGCATCAGGGCCAGTACCTGAGCGCCGGTGAGACCATCGCCAGCCTGGCCGACATCAGCCAGCTGCATGTCAATTTTTCCCTGGGCGAACAAGCCGCCCCCGAAGTGCACGTGGGGCAACTGCTGGCGCTGACGGTGGATGCGGTGCGCGGGCAGGACTTCCAGGCCCGGGTGGTCGCGGTGGACCCGGTGGTGAGCAAGGCGCGCCTGGTGCAGGTGCAGGCGGCCTTGCCGAACCCGGGCGGGCAGTTGCAGCCGGGCATGTACGCCGGCGTGCGCCTGGATGCCGCGCAGCCGTCAAGCGTGCTGGCCGTGCCGGAAACCGCGATTACCTACACCGCCTACGGGCAGACGGTGTTCGTCGCTACCCGGGACCCGGAACAGGGCACCCGGGTCAGCCGGGTGCGGGTGACTACCGGTGAGCGCTGGCAGGGGCGGGTGGAGATCACCTCAGGCCTGGCGCCCGGTGACCAGGTGGTGGTTTCCGGCCAGTTGAAACTGAGCGACGGCATGCCGGTCGAGCCAGTGGCGCAAGACAGCCTGCAGGCCAGCCAGGGAGGGCGGCAATCGTGAAGTTCACCGACCTCTTTGTCCGCCGCCCGGTGCTGGCGCTGGTGGTCAGCAGCCTGATCATCCTGCTGGGGCTGTTTGCCATGGGCAAGCTGCCGATCCGCCAGTACCCGCTGCTGGAAACCTCCACCATCACCATCAGCACCGAGTACCCGGGCGCCTCTGCCGAGCTGATGCAAGGTTTCGTGACCCAGCCGATCACCCAGGCGGTGTCGTCGGTCGAGGGCATCGACTACCTGTCCTCGTCGTCGCAGCAGGGGCGCAGCCTGATCACCTTGCGCATGGTGCTCAACCGCGATTCGACCCAGGCGCTTGCCGAGACCATGGCCAAGGTCAACCAGGTGCGCTATCGCCTTCCGGAAAAGGCCTACGACCCGGTGGTGGAGCTGTCGGCAGGTGACTCCACGGCGGTGGCCTACGTGGGCTTTGCCAGCGAAACCTTGTCGATACCCGAACTGAGCGATTACCTGTCGCGGGTGGTGGAACCGCAGTTCTCCGGCATCGATGGTGTGGCCAAGGTGCAGTCGTTCGGCGGGCAGCGCCTGGCCATGCGCCTGTGGCTGGACAGCGAACAGATGGCCGGGCGCGGGGTGACGGCCGCCGATGTGGCGCAGGCGGTGCGTGCCAACAACTACCAGGCGACGCCGGGGCAGGTGCGTGGGCAGTACGTGCTGGCCGATATCCAGGTGGACACCGACCTGACCCGGGTCGAGGACTTTCGCGAGCTGATCATCCGCAACGATGGCACCGACCTGGTGCGCCTGCGCGATGTCGGCACTGTCGAGCTGAGCGCGGCGGCCACCCAGACCAGCGCCACCATGAACGGCAAGCCCGCCGTGCACCTGGGGCTGTTCCCCACCCCGACCGGCAACCCGCTGTTGATCGTCGAGGGTATTCGCCAGCTGCTGCCGCAGATCCGTCAGACCCTGCCACCCGGGGTGGAGGTGGCGCTGGCCTATGAGACCGCACGCTTCATCGACGCCTCGATCGACGAGGTGCTGCGTACCCTGGTGGAAGCCATGCTGATCGTGGTGCTGGTCATCTGGCTGTGCCTGGGCTCGCTGCGCAGCGTGGTGATCGCGGTGGTGGCCATCCCGCTGTCGATGCTCGGTGCGGCGGGCCTGATGCTGCTGTTCGGCTTCAGCCTGAACCTGCTGACCTTGCTGGCGATGGTGCTGGCCATCGGCCTGGTGGTGGACGATGCCATCGTGGTGGTGGAGAACGTGCACCGCCATATCGAAGAGGGCAAGTCGCCGGTTGCTGCTGCGCTGGCCGGGGCGCGGGAAATCGCCGGGCCGGTGATCGCCATGACCCTGACCCTGGCCGCCGTATACGCGCCGATCGGCTTGATGGGCGGGCTGACCGGCACGCTGTTCCGTGAGTTTGCCCTGACCCTGGCGGGGGCGGTGATCGTTTCCGGCATCGTCGCGCTCACCCTGTCGCCGGTGATGAGCTCGCTGTTGTTGCAACCCGGCCAGCAGCATGGCGCCATGGCCAACATGGCCGACCGCCTGTTCGGCATGCTGACCGGGGCCTATGGGCGAGTACTTGCCTACACCCTGTCGCATCGCTGGATCAGTGGTGGTGTGGCGCTTCTGGTGTGCCTGAGCCTGCCTTGGCTGTACCTGCTGCCGCAGCGCGAACTGGCCCCGCCCGAGGACCAGGCGGCGGTGCTGACGGCCATCAAGTCGCCGCAGCATGCCAGCCTGGATTATGTGGAGCGCTTTGCCCTGAAGCTGGACCAGGTGATGAAGTCCCTCGCCGAAACCACCGACACCTGGATCATCAACGGCACCGACGGCCCGGCCGCCAGTTTCGGCGGCATCAACCTCAGCGCCTGGCAGGCCCGCGAGCGTTCCGCCGCGCAGGTGCAGGCGCAGTTGCAGCAGGCCGTGGCGGACATTGAAGGCAGCAGCATCTTCGCCTTTCAGGTGGCCTCGCTGCCGGGCTCCAGCGGTGGTTTGCCGGTGCAGATGGTGTTGCGCAGCGCACAGGATTACCCCGAGCTGTACCAGACCATGGAGGTGATCAAGCAGCGTGCCCGCGACAGCGGCCTGTTCAGCGTCGTGGACAGCGACCTCGACTACAACAACCCGGTGGTCAAGGTGCGCATCGACCGCGCCAAGGCGGCCAGCCTGGGCATCAGCATGCAGGCCATCGGCGAGTCGCTGGGCGTGCTGGTGGGCGAACAGTACCTCAACCGCTTCGCCCTGTTCGGGCGCTCCTACGACGTGATCCCGCAAAGCATCCAGGACCAGCGCCTGACGCCGGCGGCGCTGAACCGCCAGTACGTGCGCGCCGAAAACGGCAGCCTGGTGCCGCTGGCCACGGTGGTGCACCTGGACATCGAAGTGGCGCCCAACCGCTTGCTGCAGTTCGACCAGCAGAACGCCAGTACCCTGCAGGCGATCCCGGCGCCCGGTGTGTCGATGGGGAATGCCGTGGCATTTCTCGAACAGCTTGCCGCCGAACTGCCACCTGGCTTCAGTCATGATTGGCAATCGGAGTCGCGCCAGTACGTGCAGGAGGGCTTTGCCCTGATGTGGGCGTTTCTCGCCGCCCTGGTGGTGATCTACCTGGTGCTGGCCGCGCAGTACGAAAGCCTGGTGGACCCGCTGATCATCCTGGTGACCGTGCCGTTGTCGATCTGCGGTGCGTTGCTGCCGCTGGCGCTGGGCTGGGCCACGCTGAATATCTACACGCAGATCGGCCTGGTGACCCTGATCGGGCTGATCAGCAAGCACGGCATCCTGATGGTGGAGTTCGCCAACGAGATCCAGGTGCGTGACAACCTCGACCGTGCCGCCGCCATCGTCCGCGCCGCGCAGATACGCCTGCGGCCGGTGCTGATGACCACGGCGGCGATGACCTTCGGCGTGCTGCCGCTGCTGTTTGCCAGCGGCGCCGGGGCCAACAGCCGCTTTGGCCTGGGGGTGGTGATCGTGTGCGGGATGCTGGTGGGGACCTTGTTTACCCTGTTTGTGCTGCCGACGATCTATGCCTTGCTGGCGCGAGACCATCGGGTGACCACGGTGCGGGGGCAGCAGTTGGCGGAGGCTGAGCGGGTGTTGGACATGTGAGGTAAACCTGGCCACATGCGCAATCCCTGTAGGAGCGGCCTTGTGTCGCGATAGGGCTGCGCAGCAGCCCCGGCAATTTGTGCACCTGCGCGGAAATCCTGGGGCTGCTGCGCAGCCCTATCGCGACACAAGGCCGCTCCTACAGGGATCGCGCAAGTTTTGGGATATCGAGCATGGCGCTGGTTTGATCAGCCAGGCGACCGATCCCGGCGCATCTGGGTAACCAGGGTAAAGCGATCATCCGGGTGCACCGTCTCGGACACCGCCATCAGGTCGCCGTTTTCCTCGCGGTAATGGCGAATGATCTTCAGCCCTGGCGCGCCTGCCTCGGCCTTCAGCACCCGGGCCATTTCCGCGCTCAGCAACACTGCCCGCACCTGCTGGTCGACCACCGCGATCGCCCGGCCATAGTGCTGCTCGATCAGCCCCGCAATCAGTTGGTCGGGGTGCTCGCGGGCCAACTCGATGACCTCGGCATAGTCGCGCTGCGCGTACACATCGGTCCAGCACAGCGGCGCGGCGTTGTGCACGCGGTCGACACGGATGCTCGACACGCAGAAGTAGTGCTCGCCCGGAACCAGCCCCAGCCGCGCCGCCTCGCTCAGGTCGGCGACGAAGTGGCGCACGTCCTGGATTTCCCGTTGCTGGGTTTCCGCCAGGTGCGCCAGGTCCGCCACGCTGGCCAGTGACTGCGAGTAGCCACCGCGCGGGCTGCTGGCCTCCACCCGGGTGCCCACGCGCTTGCGCCGCGATACCAGCCCTTGGTTGAGCAACTGGTTGATCGCCGCGCGCACAGTGTGTCGGCTCACATCGTACAGGTCGCACAGCTCGAACTCGGTCGGCAGCAGGCTGCCCACAGGGTAGCGGCCACTGGCGATGCCTTCCATCAAGTCCTTTGCCACGGTGGTATAGCGCGTCGGGTTCATACCTTTGGTCTGTCTCGCGAATTTGTAACAGCGGCGGGGCGCAATGCGGCCCCGGAAATCAAGCCTGTGCGGACAGGCTCATATGCAGCAAGGGGAATGGCCGGCCTTCGCCATCCAGCGGTGAACGGCCGGTCTGGATGAAACCATAGTGCCGGTAGAACCCCACCGCCTGCGGGTTCTGCTCGTTGACATCGACGCTCATCACGCTGTGCTTCTGGCGGCCGAAGTCCAGCAGCGCGCGGCCTATGCCCTTGCCATGGCGCTCGGGGGCGACGAAGAGCATTTCCACGTGGTTGCCATTGAAGCCGATGAAGCCCAGCGGGCGGTCTTCGGTGTCAACCGCGACCCAGAGCTCGACGGCCAGGAGGTAGACGTCGCGCAATTGCGGCAGCAGCGCGTCGATGTCGGACGCTTGCAGAAAGTGGTGCGTGGCGCGCACGGCGCGCAGCCAGATATCGAGCAGTTGCGGGTGGTCTGCAGCGATGCTTTGGCGAATGATCATGGAGTCATGCCTGGTGAGGCCGGGAGGAAAAAAGGGTACCCGGATTGTGTGGGGCGGGGCAATGGACGGTGGGGCAGGGCATCAGCTGATGTGTTGCCCGGGCCGGCCCTTTCGCGGGTAAACCCGCTCCCACAAGTACGGCACTGCCCTCGAGCCCGGCGCCGTACCTGTGGGAGCGGGTTTACCCGCGAACATGGGCGAAGCCCGTGCCATCGATGGGCTCGACTGCAATCCACACCGATAGTTAGAAGCCTGCCTCCAGGCCCAGCAGGTCCTGCACCGTCTGCCTGCGGCGAATCATCCGTAGCGCTCCATCCTCGATCAGGAACTCCGGCAGCAACGGCCGGCTGTTGTAGTTCGACGACATCGACGCGCCATAGGCCCCGGCGTCGTGGATCACCAGCAGGTCACCCACCTGCGCCTGGGGCAGGTCGTGCGGGGTCAGTTCCTGGTCATCCTGGGTAAACACATCACCCGACTCGCACAGCGGCCCGGCCACCACGGTCGGCTGCCGTGGGCGGTCAACCGGCTGGCCGTCGGCGTCGAGCAGGGTCATGCGGTGGTAGGCCCCGTACATCGCCGGGCGCATCAGGTCGTTGAAACCGGCGTCGATCATGACGAAGGTATTGCGGCCCACCTGCTTCACGGCGCGTACCTCGGCCACCAGGTACCCCGATTCCGCCACCAGGAAGCGCCCTGGCTCGATCTCCATGCGCACGGGGTGGCCCAGCATCGCTTCGATCTCCTTGCGGGCCACGGCCCAGGTCCGGGCGTAGCGTTGCAGGTCGACCGGCTTGTCGCTGCTGCGGTACGGGGTGGAAAGGCCGCCGCCAATGGAGAACGCCTCGATGTCCACGCCCAGGCGGCCGATCAGCTCGATCATCGAGCGCGCCACTTGCTCCAGATGCTGGTAGTCCACCCCCGAGCCGATGTGCATGTGCACCCCTACCAGGTGCAGGCCATGGGTTTTCACGCAGGCCAGCGCTTCACCCAGCTCTTCGTGCCAGATGCCGTGCTTGCTGTTCTCGCCGCCGGTGTTGGTCTTGCGGCTGTGGCCATGGCCAAAGCCGGGGTTGATGCGGATCCACACGCGGTGGCCGGGCGAGCGTTCACCCAGTTGGCGCAGCATGTCGATGGAACCGGCGTTGACTTCGATCTTCGAGGCCACCACCCGCTCCAGGGTCGGCCGGTCCAGCGCGTCGCAGGTCAGCACCACGCCGGCAGGGTCGCCATCCACGCTGGCGCCCGCGGCAAAAGCCCGCTCCATTTCGCCCAGCGACACTGCGTCCAGCACCAGGCCGTGGGCACGCATCAGGCGCAGCACATGCAGGTTGGGGTTGGCCTTCTGGGCGAAGCGCACGGTGTCGAACACCTTCAGCTGTTCGACACGCTCGGCGATGGTGCCGGCGTCATAGGCCCACAGCGGCGAGCCGTGCTGGCGGACAGCCTCGGCCAGAAGAGTGAAGGGTGCAGTCATGGCGGCGCTACTCATATAAGGAAGGCCACGAGGATGAGCCAAAGCAGGAATTCAGAAAAATAGCTATTTTTCTGTCAGCCATTCATATCTGATATGACCATTGCCGACTTGCCAGGTGTTGCCCGTGAAACTGTCCGTCCGCCATATCGAAGTGTTCCGCGCCATCATGGCCGCTGGCAGCGTCACCGGTGCGGCGCGCCTGCTGTTTACCTCGCAGCCCACCGTCAGCCGTGAGCTGGCGCGGCTGGAGCAGGTAACCGGGCTGAACCTGTTCGAGCGCGAAGGTGGCCGCCTGGTGGCGACGGCCCAGGCGCTGCTGTTGATCGAGGAGGTTGAACGGGCCTACGTAGGGCTGGAGCGCATCGACCGCTTTGCCCAGGCCATCCGCAATTTCGAGCAGGGCCGGCTGGCCATTACCTGCCTGCCGCTGTTTTCCCAGACCTTGCTGCCCAAGGCTTGCCAGCGTTTTCACCAGCAGCACCGGGGCGTGAGCGTGAGTATCCTGGCGCAGGAATCGCCGTTGCTGGAGGAGTCGCTGGTTGCCCAGCAGCATGACCTGGGCCTGACCGAGGTAGAACAGATACCGCGTGGCGCCTACGGCGAATTGCTGTTCAGCGCCAACATGGTGTGCGTGCTGCCCGACGGGCACCCGTTGCAGGCCAGGGCCGAGCTGGAGCTGAGCGATTTCCACGAGGTCGACTTCATCAACCTGGCCAGCCTGGACACCTACCGGCAGCGCCTGGACCAGCACTTTCGCGCGGCAGGGGTGAATCGCCGCACGGTCATCGAGACCACCAGTGCGGCCTCGGTGTGCGCCATGGTCAGGCAGGGCCTGGGGGTGGCGATCATCAACCCGCTGAGCGGGCTGGAGGCGGCGCAGGGCGGGTTGCCGATTCGGCGGTTGCGGGTGTCGGTGCCCTACCAGGTGATGCTGATCAGGCCGGACCACCGGCCGGCGTCGGCGGCGGTGGAGCCGTTTTGCCAGGCGTTGCGGCAACAGGCCCAAGAGATGCAAGCGGCACTGATCTGAAGCCTGGCGCGGCCTTTGTAGGAGCGGCCTTGTGTCGCGATGGGCCGCAAAGCGGCCCCAGAATCTCGGCGTCACGGCATACATTGCTGGGGCCGCGTTGCGGCCCATCGCGACACAAGGCCGCTCCTACAGGGATCGCGCAAGCGTTTGGATTGCTGTATGGCTCAGAGTTCGCAGACAAAGGTGCCGGTCCCGGCCAGGATGTTCTCCAGGGTTTCCTTCACTTCATCCATGTCACTCAACTCGCTGGTCAGGTTGATCTCCAGCACTTCATCCCCCTTCAGCGCATCCCGGTCGCCGGCCGCTACTTCGATCAGCAGGCGCTTGGGGCTCAGGGTCACTTTCAGGCCATCCAGCGTCGACGGCTCGTCATCCAGGGTCAGGTCGACGGTGTCTTCGTCCGGGTAGCGGGTCAGCAGGAACATCTGACCCTTGTCGCTGTGGCAGCACAGGGTCGCCATGTTGTCTTCCTCGTCATCGCAAGGGGTGGCGAACAGCAGGGCAGTATTGATTTGCATGGACAAGGCTCGGATCAAAGGAAACGGAAGGGAATTCTGACAGTCTTGCCGACAGGCATAAACGTAAAGTTACCCCCCCTTGACCGAAATTGTCGCAGCGCTGCAAGCCTTGATGACCGATCAGTCGTTAAGCTTCGGCGAGCCCTGGGCGTGCCTGCGCACGTTCAACGCCTGGTTTTACCGTCCGCCTTGCCACGGGTTGGCTATCGTTGATCCGTACACGGCGCACGCAGCGACGCTTCAATTATTACAAAGCCCAAGCGGAGTACCACAGATGGCGTTCTTCACCGCAGCCAGCAAAGCCGACTTCCAGCATCAACTGCAAGCGGCCCTGGCGCAGCACATCAGCGAACAGTCCCTGCCACAAGTCGCGCTGTTCGCCGAGCAGTTCTTCGGCATCATCTCTCTGGACGAACTCACCCAACGCAGGCTTTCCGACCTGGCCGGCTGCACCCTGTCAGCCTGGCGCATCATCGAGCGTTTCGACCCCGAATACCCGCAAGTACGGGTGTACAACCCCGATTACGAACGCAATGGCTGGCAATCGACCCACAGCGTGGTCGAAGTGCTGCACCACGACCTGCCGTTCCTGGTCGACTCGGTACGCACCGAGCTCAACCGCCGCGGCTACAGCATCCACACCCTGCAAACCACCGTGCTCAGCGTGCGCCGCGGCGCCAAGGGCGAGCTGCTTGAACTGCTGCCCAAGGGCACCCAGGGCGAGGGCGTACGCCATGAGTCGCTGATGTACCTGGAGATCGACCGTTGCGCCAACGCCGCCGAGCTGACGGTCCTGGCCCGCGAGATCGAGCAGGTGCTGGCCGAGGTGCGGGTGGTGGTTGCCGACTTCGAACCGATGAAGGCCAAGCTGCGTGAAGTGGTGGCGGAGGTGGAGCAGACCGCCTTTGGCCCGGCGCAGCACGAAAAGGGCGAGGTGAAGGCTTTTCTCGAGTGGCTGCTGGACAACCACTTCACCTTCCTGGGCTATGAAGAATTCACCGTCAAGGGCGACGCCGATGGCGGCCAGATGGTCTACGACGAGCAGTCGTTCCTCGGCCTGCCGCGCCGCCTGCGCGTGGGCCTGACGAGCGACGAGCTGCGCATCGAAGACTATGCCGTGGCCTACCTCAACGAACCGTTGCTGCTGTCGTTCGCCAAAGCCGCGCTGCCAAGCCGCGTACACCGCCCGGCCTACCCGGACTACGTGTCGATCCGCCAGCTGGACGCTGATGGCAAGGTGATCAAGGAACACCGCTTCATGGGCCTGTACACCTCGTCGGTGTACGGCGAAAGCGTGCATGCCATCCCTTATATCCGCCAGAAGGTCACCGAAGTCGAGCGCCGCTCGGGCTTCGATCCCAAGGCCCACCTGGGCAAGGAACTGGCCCAGGTGCTGGAAGTGCTGCCGCGCGACGACCTGTTCCAGACCCCGGTCGACGAGCTGTTCAGCACCGTCATGTCGATCGTGCAGATCCAGGAACGCAACAAGATCCGCGTGTTCCTGCGCAAGGACCCGTACGGCCGCTTCTGCTACTGCCTGGCCTATGTACCGCGGGAAATCTACTCCACCGAAGTGCGGCAGAAGATCCAGCAGGTGCTGATGGAGCGCCTGAAGGCCAGCGACTGCGAGTTCTGGACCTTCTTCTCCGAATCGGTGCTGGCCCGTGTTCAGCTGATTTTGCGGGTAGACCCGAAAAACCGCATCGACATCGACCCGCAGCAGCTGGAACGTGAAGTGATCCAGGCCTGCCGCTCGTGGCATGACGACTACTCGGCGCTGGTGATCGAGAACTTCGGCGAAGCCCAGGGCACCAACATCCTCGCCGACTTCCCCAAAGGTTTCCCGGCTGGTTACCGCGAGCGCTTCGCCGCGCACTCGGCGGTGGTCGACCTGCAGCACGTGCTGAACCTGTCGGAAAGCAAGCCGCTGGCGATGAGCTTCTACCAGCCGCTGACCCAGGTCGGCGAGCGCACCCTGCACTGCAAGCTGTACCACGCCGACACGCCACTGGCGCTGTCCGACGTGCTGCCGATCCTGGAGAACCTTGGCCTGCGCGTGCTCGGCGAGTTCCCGTACCGTCTGCGCCATGCCAGTGGCCGCGGCTACTGGATCCACGACTTCGCCTTCACCTACAGCGAAGGCCTGAGCCTGGACATCCAGCAGCTCAACGACACCCTGCAGGATGCCTTCATCCACATCGTCCGCGGCGATGCCGAGAACGACGCCTTCAACCGCCTGGTGCTGACCGCCGGCCTGCCATGGCGCGACGTGGCGCTGCTGCGCGCCTACGCCCGTTACCTGAAGCAGATTCGCCTGGGCTTCGACCTGGGCTACATCGCCAGCACCCTGAACAACCACACCGACATCGCCCGCGAGCTGACCCGGTTGTTCAAGACCCGCTTCTACCTGGCGCGCAAGCTCACCCAGGAAGATCTGGATGACAAGCAACTGCGCCTGGAACAAGCTATCCTGACCGCGCTGGACGACGTGCAGGTGCTCAACGAAGACCGCATCCTGCGTCGCTACCTGGACCTGATCAAGGCCACCCTGCGCACCAACTTCTACCAGCCGGACGCCAACGGCCACAACAAGTCGTACTTCAGCTTCAAGTTCAACCCCAAGCTGATCCCCGAACTGCCTAAACCAGTGCCCAAGTTCGAGATCTTCGTCTACTCGCCACGGGTCGAAGGCGTGCACCTGCGCTTTGGCAACGTCGCCCGCGGCGGCCTGCGCTGGTCCGACCGTGAGGAAGACTTCCGCACCGAGGTGCTGGGCCTGGTGAAAGCCCAGCAGGTGAAGAACTCGGTCATCGTGCCGGTCGGTGCCAAGGGCGGCTTCCTGCCGCGCCGCCTGCCGCTGGGCGGCAGCCGTGACGAGATCGCCGCCGAAGGCGTGGCGTGCTACCGCATCTTCATTTCCGGCCTGCTCGACATCACCGACAACCTCAAGGACGGTGGCGTGGTACCGCCGGCCAACGTGGTGCGCCATGACGATGACGACCCGTACCTGGTGGTGGCGGCCGACAAGGGCACCGCGACCTTCTCGGACATCGCCAACGGCATTGCCATCGACTACGGCTTCTGGCTGGGCGACGCCTTCGCCTCGGGCGGCTCGGCCGGTTACGACCACAAGAAGATGGGCATTACCGCGCGCGGCGCCTGGGTGGGCGTGCAGCGCCACTTCCGCGAGCGCGGCATCAATGTGCAGGAAGACCCGATCACCGTCATTGGCGTCGGCGACATGGCCGGCGACGTGTTCGGCAACGGCCTGCTGATGTCCGACAAGCTGCAACTGGTGGCGGCGTTCAACCACCTGCACATCTTCATCGACCCGAACCCGGAGCCAGCCGCAAGCTTTGCCGAACGCAAGCGCCTGTTCGACCTGCCGCGCTCGGCCTGGAGCGACTACGACACCAGCATCATGTCCGAAGGCGGCGGGATCTTCCCGCGCAGTGCCAAGAGCATCGCCATCAGCCCGCAGATGAAAGAGCGCTTCGCCATCGAAGCCGACCGCCTGACCCCGACCGAGCTGCTCAATGCGCTGCTCAAGGCACCGGTAGACCTGCTGTGGAACGGTGGCATCGGTACCTACGTCAAGGCCAGCACCGAGAGCCACGCCGACGTCGGTGACAAGGCCAACGACGCGCTGCGGGTCAATGGCAACGAACTGCGCTGCAAGGTGGTGGGCGAGGGCGGCAACCTGGGCATGACCCAGCTTGGCCGGGTCGAGTTCGGCCTGCATGGCGGCGCCACCAACACCGACTTCATCGACAACGCCGGCGGCGTGGACTGCTCCGACCACGAGGTCAACATCAAGATCCTGCTCAACGAAGTGGTGCAGGGTGGCGACATGACCGAGAAGCAGCGCAACCAGCTGCTGGGCAGCATGACCGACGAAGTGGCCGGCCTGGTGCTGGGCAACAACTACAAGCAGACCCAGGCGTTGTCGCTGGCGGCCCGCCGCGCCCGCGAGCGGATTGCCGAGTACAAACGCCTGATGGCCGACCTGGAGGCCCGAGGCAAGCTGGACCGCGCCATCGAGTTCCTGCCGTCCGAAGAGCAGCTGGCCGAGCGCCTGGCCGCCGGCCAGGGCCTGACCCGCGCCGAGCTGTCGGTGCTGATCTCGTACAGCAAGATCGACCTCAAGGAACAGCTGCTCAAGTCGCTGGTGCCGGACGACGACTACCTGACCCGCGACATGGAAACCGCCTTCCCGCCGTCGCTGGTCAGCAAATTTGCCGAGTCCATGCGCCGCCACCGCCTGAAGCGCGAAATCGTCAGCACCCAGATCGCCAACGACCTGGTCAACAACATGGGCATCACCTTCGTCCAGCGCCTGAAGGAGTCGACCGGCATGAGCCCGGCCAACGTGGCCGGGGCCTATGTGATCGTGCGCGACATCTTCCATCTGCCGCACTGGTTCCGCCAGATCGAGGCACTGGACTACCAGGTGCCGGCGGAAATCCAGCTGACCCTGATGGACGAGCTGATGCGCCTGGGCCGCCGTGCCACCCGCTGGTTCCTGCGCAGCCGCCGCAACGAGCAGGACGCCGGGCGCGACACCGCGCACTTCGGGCCGAAGATCGCGCAACTGGGGCTCAAGCTCGACGAGTTGCTCGAAGGCCCGACCCGCGAGCGCTGGATGGTGCGCTACCAGGGCTTCGTCGAGGCCGGTGTGCCGGAGTTGCTGGCGCGCATGGTGGCTGGCACTACCCACCTGTACACCCTGTTGCCGATCATCGAGGCCTCGGATGTTACCGGCCATGACCCGGCGCAGGTGGCCAAGGCGTTCTTCGCCGTGGGCAGCGCGCTGGACCTGACCTGGTACCTGCAGGAAATCAGCAACCTGCCGGTGGAGAACAACTGGCAGGCGCTGGCCCGCGAGGCGTTCCGCGACGACATCGACCTGCAGCAGCGGGCGATCACCATCTCGGTACTGCAGATGGCCGATGCACCGGAAGACATGGACGCCCGCGTGGCGCTGTGGGCCGAGCAGCACCGGGTGATGGTGGAGCGCTGGCGCGCCATGCTGGATGACCTGCGCAATGCCACCGGTACCGACTATGCGATGTACGCGGTGGCCAACCGCGAGCTGGTCGACCTGGCCATGAGCGGGCAGGCGGCGGTGGTGCCGTCCTGAGCCATGAGCTGAAATGAAAAGCCCCGGCAGTGATGCCGGGGCTTTTTTATTCCTGTGCTGGCCCTTTCGCGGGTGAACCCGCTCCCACAGGGATATCACAAGACTTGAGTGCAGTTAGGTCCCTGTGGGAGCGGGTTTACCCGCGAAGCGGCCGGTACAGGCTTACTTGAACCTGCGCTCCACCCCTTTCTCCACCAGAATCTTCGCCGAAATCTCCTCCACCGAAAAATGCGTGGAATTGATGTTGGGAATGTTCTCCCGGCGGAACAGGTTTTCCACCTCGCGCACTTCGAACTCGCACTGGGCAAAGCTGGAATAGCGGCTGTTGGGCTTGCGCTCGTGGCGGATGGCGGTGAGGCGGTCGGGGTCGATGGTCAGGCCGAACAGCTTGTTGTGGTGCTTTTTCAGCACCGCCGGCAGCTGCAGGCGCTCCATGTCGTCCTCGGTCAGCGGGTAGTTGGCGGCGCGGATGCCGAACTGCATGGCCATGTACAGGCAGGTGGGGGTCTTGCCGCAGCGCGATACGCCTACCAGGATCAGGTCGGCCTTGTCGTAGTAGTGGGTGCGCGCGCCATCGTCGTTGTCCAGGGCGAAATTCACCGCCTCGATGCGTTCCATGTAGTTGGAATTGCCGCCGATCGAGTGCGACTTGCCGACGGAATACGACGAATGGGCAGTCAATTCTTGTTCAAGCGGGGACAAAAACGAAGAAAAGATGTCGATCATGAAGCCATTCGAGGTAGCCAGGATCTCACGGATGTCCTGATTGACGATGGTGTCGAAGATGATCGGGCGTACACCATCGCGCTCGGCTGCGGCGTTGATCTGCTGGACCATGGTCCGCGCCTTTTCCGGCGAATCGATGTAGGGACGGGTGAATTTATTGAACGGAATGCTCTCGAATTGAGCGAGCAGACTCTGGCCCAGGGTTTCGGCAGTGATGCCGGTGCCGTCGGAGATGAAGAACGCGGTTCGTTTCATTTGCGATCTGGGCCTTAAGCTGATGACGTTTCTTGGATATGATAAGTTCGGTTTGCCGAATGCGGCTGTCGGCATTCTCACTTATTTTCCAGGTACAGGCCACAAGCGTCCGGCCAAGTCAACGAAGGCAGGCGGGCGCCCTTGAGCTTTTCCAATACAGTTAGTGGAGAGATCACCTTGGTAGAGTACGTAGTTTCCCTCGATAAGCTCGGCGTCCATGATGTGGAGCATGTGGGGGGCAAGAACGCATCCCTGGGCGAGATGATCAGCAACCTCGCAGGTGCTGGTGTATCGGTGCCGGGCGGCTTTGCCACTACGGCGCAGGCGTACCGCGATTTTCTCGAACAGAGTGGTCTCAACGACCGTATCCACGCCGCGCTCGACGCACTCGACGTGGATGACATCAACGCCCTGACCAAGACCGGCGCGCAGATTCGCCAGTGGGTCATGGAAGCCGACTTCCCGGCCCGCCTGGATTCGGAAATCCGTACGGCCTTCGCCGAAATGGCTGCCGGAAACGACAACATGGCAGTTGCCGTGCGCTCCTCGGCCACCGCCGAAGACCTGCCGGACGCCTCGTTCGCCGGCCAGCAGGAAACCTTCCTCAACATCCGCGGCGTCGACAACGTGATCCGCGCGGCCAAGGAAGTGTTCGCCTCGCTGTTCAACGACCGCGCCATCGCCTACCGCGTGCACCAGGGCTTCGACCACAAGCTGGTGGCTCTGTCCGCCGGCGTGCAGCGCATGGTCCGCTCCGAAACCGGCACCGCCGGCGTCATGTTCACCCTCGACACCGAGTCGGGCTTCCGCGACGTGGTGTTCATCACCGGCGCCTACGGCCTGGGCGAAACCGTGGTGCAGGGTGCGGTCAACCCTGACGAATTCTACGTGCACAAACAAACCCTGGAGGCCGGCCGCCCGGCCATCCTGCGCCGTAACCTGGGCAGCAAGGCGATCAAGATGGTCTACGGCGAAGAAGCCAAGGCCGGCCGCTCGGTCAAGACCGTCGAAGTGGACCGCGCCGAGCGCGCGCGCTTCTGCCTGACCGATGCCGAGGTCAGCGAGCTGGCCAAGCAGGCCATGATCATCGAGAAGCACTACCAGCGCCCGATGGACATCGAATGGGCCAAGGACGGTGACGACGGCAAGCTGTACATCGTCCAGGCGCGCCCCGAGACGGTGAAGAGCCGCTCCAGCGCCAACGTCATGGAACGCTACCTGCTGAAAGAGAAGGGCACCGTACTGGTCGAAGGCCGCGCCATTGGCCAGCGCATCGGCGCCGGCAAGGTCCGCGTGATCAACGACGTATCGGAAATGGACAAGGTCCAGCCGGGCGACGTGCTCGTCTCCGACATGACCGACCCGGACTGGGAACCGGTGATGAAGCGCGCCAGCGCCATCGTCACCAACCGTGGCGGGCGTACCTGTCACGCGGCGATCATCGCCCGTGAGCTGGGCATTCCGGCCGTGGTCGGTTGCGGCAACGCCACCCAGGTGCTGAAAGACGGCCAGGGCGTGACCGTATCCTGTGCCGAAGGCGATACCGGCTTCATCTTCGAGGGCGAGCTGGGCTTCGACGTCAAGCAGAACTCGGTCGACGCCATGCCTGACCTGCCGTTCAAGATCATGATGAACGTCGGCAACCCGGACCGTGCGTTCGATTTCGCCCAGCTGCCCAACGCCGGTGTCGGCCTGGCGCGCCTGGAGTTCATCATCAACCGCATGATCGGCGTGCACCCCAAGGCACTGCTGAACTACGCAGGCCTGCCGGCCGACCTGAAGGACAGCGTCGACAAGCGTATCGCCGGCTACAACGACCCGGTCGGCTTCTATGTCGAGAAGCTGGTCGAAGGCATCAGCACCCTGGCTGCGGCCTTCTACCCGAAAAAGGTCATCGTGCGCCTGTCGGACTTCAAGTCCAACGAGTACGCCAACCTGATCGGCGGCAAGCTGTACGAGCCGGAAGAAGAAAACCCGATGCTGGGCTTCCGTGGCGCTTCGCGCTACATCAGCGAATCGTTCCGTGACTGCTTCGAGCTCGAGTGCCGTGCGCTCAAGCGCGTGCGCAACGAGATGGGCCTGACCAACGTCGAGATCATGGTGCCGTTCGTACGCACCCTGGGTGAAGCCAGCCAGGTCGTCGACCTGCTTGCCGAAAACGGCCTGGCCCGCGGCGAAAACGGCCTGCGCGTGATCATGATGTGCGAACTGCCGTCCAACGCCATCCTCGCCGAAGAGTTCCTGGAATACTTCGACGGCTTCTCGATCGGCTCGAACGACCTGACCCAGCTGACCCTGGGCCTGGACCGTGACTCGGGCATCATCGCCCACCTGTTCGACGAGCGTAACCCTGCGGTGAAGAAGCTGCTGGCCAACGCCATTGCCGCGTGCAACAAGGCTGGCAAGTACATCGGCATCTGCGGCCAGGGCCCGTCGGACCACCCGGACCTGGCCAAGTGGCTGATGGAACAGGGCATCGACAGCGTGTCGCTGAACCCGGACTCGGTACTCGAAACCTGGTTCTACCTGGCCGAAGGGCAGGGCGCGGTCTGATGCAGTAAAACGCGGGGGTACGTCTGGCGTACCCCCGCCTGGTTTTTTCCAGGGCGAGCTCCAGCAATGGATCCCGCCCTTTTTTGTGCACCAAGCAACCTTATGCAAAGCAGCAGCACTCTATTCCCCGTGGCCCTGCTCAGTGCCGAGCGCCGCGGTGACCTCAGCGAAGACGTGTACCGGATCAAGGCCGGCAACAGCCCTGACCCCAGCGTCGAGCTGGCTGTCACCCGCCTGGGGCTGGCCGATCAGGGTCAGGCCCAAGGCGTGCCGGTCATTCTCCTGCACGGCAGCTTCTCCAACCGCCGCTTCTGGTACTCGCCCAAAGGGGTTGGCCTGGGGGCCTATCTGGCCCGCGCCGGCTTCGATGTGTGGATCCCGGAAATGCGCGGCCACGGCCTGTCGCCGCGTAACCATGACTGGAAGCACAACAGCGTTGCCGCCTATGCCCGCGATGACCTGCCGCTGATTGCCGCGTTCGTGCGCGAGCAATCGGGCCAGGCGCCGCACTGGGTCGGCCATTCCCTGGGTGGTACGACCCTGGCGGCAGCACTGGGTGGTGGTTTTCTGCCTGCCGAGCAGGTGGCCAGCGTGGCGCTGTTCGGTACCCAGATCAGCCGCGTGTACTGGCCGTTGAAGGTGCCGCCGCTGGCCTGGGGGGCGAAGCTGCTGCTCAAGCGCTGGGGGCAGATTTCCGGGCCGCGTTTCAAGCGTGGGCCGGAGGATGAGCCGATCGGCCTGGCCCTGGAAAGCATGCGCTGGCATGGCCTGTTCGGGCGCTTTGGCGACAAACAGAGCGACTGGTGGGCGGGGCTGGCCAAGGTGGATGTGCCGCTGCTGGCCGTGGCTGGTGCGGGGGACTTCCAGGACCCGGTGTGGGCCTGCCGCAAGCTGTTCGAGCAATTGGGCGGTGAGCGCAAGCAGTTTCTGCGGTTGGGCCCCGAGGAAGGCTTCGAGGCTTTCGGGCATGTCGACATGCTGGTGAGCAAGGCCGCGCAGGTGCAGGTGTGGCCGTTGGTGGAGCGTTGGCTGCGGGATCCGCTGGTGCCGGTGCATGAGTCCACGGTGGTGGCGGAGCCTGTGCCTGTCGGTTGAATGGGTTGCGCCTGTGCTGGCCCTTTCGCGGGCACGCCCGCTCCCACAGGGACCTCACAGCATTCAGCCCCTGTGTGGTCCCTGTGGGAGCGGGCGTGCCCGCGAAAGGGCCGGTACAGGCAAAACACAACTGACTGCTTGGTCCCGGATGACTGCAATGGGCTCTACGGTGTAGCCTTGGCCGATACCCGCTTTCGTTGTGACTGACAGGAGCTTCCCATGCAGCATTACGTTACGCCCGACCTGTGTGATGCCTACCCGGACCTGGTGCAGGTGCTGGAACCGATGTTCAGCAATTTCGGCGGCCGCGATTCGTTCGGCGGCCAGATCGTCACCATCAAGTGCTTCGAAGACAACTCGCTGGTCAAGGAGCAGGTCGAACTCGATGGCAAGGGCAAGGTCCTGGTCGTCGATGGTGGTGGCTCGCTGCGCCGCGCACTGCTCGGCGACATGCTCGCCGAGAAGGCTGCCAAGAACGGTTGGGAAGGCCTGGTCATCTACGGCTGCGTGCGTGACGTCGACGTGCTGATCCAGACCGACGTCGGCGTGCAGGCCCTGGCCAGTCACCCGATGAAGACCGACAAGCGCGGCATCGGCGACCTCAACGTGGCAGTGACCTTCGCCGGGGTGACCTTCCGCCCGGGCGAGTACGTGTATGCCGACAACAACGGCGTGCTGGTCTCGCCAAGCCCGCTGAAAATGCCGGAGTAATGCGCCGCCCGCGCTGATGGAGCTTTGATGTTCGAGGAAGACAACGCGCAGTGGGGGCTGGTACACGCCCTGGTGCTCGATGGCAAAGGCGGCGCGCGCTCGATTGCCCGTACCGAGCTGGACGACCTGCAGCTGCAACCCGAGCAGAGCCTGTGGCTGCACTGGGACCGCAGCCATCCGCAAACCCGCACCTGGCTGCTGCACGACAGCGGCCTGAGCGCATTCGCCTGCGAGCTGCTGCTGGAAGAAAATACCCGGCCGCGCCTGCTGCCCATGGCCGATGAACAGTTGTTGCTGTTCCTGCGTGGGGTCAACCTCAACCCGGGTGCAGAGCCTGAAGACATGGTCTCGGTGCGCATCTTCGCCGAGGCGCAGCGGGTCATCTCGCTGCGCCTGCGGCCGTTGCGCGCCAGTGACGAGATTCTCCAGCAGCTCGAAGAGGGCAGGGGCCCGAAATCGGCTTCCGAGCTGTTGCTGCTGATGGGCGAACTGCTGACCGAAAAGGTCCAGGGCCTTGTCAGCGACCTGTCCGAACTGGTCGACCTGGAAGAAGAAAAGGTCGAATCCGACGAACGGTACACTCCAGAGAATGGTTGCCTGCAGCAGATCCGCCGGCGTGCCGCCGGCCTGCGGCGTTTCCTGGCTCCGCAGCGGGAGATCTACGCCCAGCTGTCGCGTAGCAAATGGAGCTGGTTCGTCGATGCCGACGCCGATTACTGGAACGAGCTGAACAACAGCCTGATCCGCTACCTCGAAGAGCTGGAACTGACCCGCGAGCGGGCCGCCCTGGTGCTGGAAAGCCAGGATCGTCGGCGCAGCGAGCGCATGAACCGCACCATGTACCGCTTTGGCATCATCACCTGCATCTTCCTGCCCATGAGCTTCATTACCGGGCTGCTGGGCATCAATGTCGGCGGCATCCCGGGGGCGGAAAACCCCTATGGCTTCCTGTTTGCCTGCATCGTCGTGCTGGGGCTGGCGGTGGGGCAGTGGTGGCTGTTCCGGCGGTTGCGGTGGGTATAGATGCTCATTGACCTGCACCGGCCCTATCGCCGGCAAGCCAGCTCCCACAGGTGCACCATAGGTTTCAAGGCTTGTGGTACCCCTGTGGGAGCTGGCTTGCCGGCGATAGGGCCAGTGCAGGCAAGCGCCATTCATTTTGAAACACTCGTCCCAAATCGATGTGTGACCCATCGACCGGCCATCTCGTCTCTGACTGACACTGCGCGAGGTGCCCATGCACGATCCGTTTGAAGAATCCCTGCGCGACCTGCTCAAGGCGTCACCCTCCGGCAATGACCGGGACGACCGGGACGACGCCGCTTGCCTGGGTCGCGTGCTGAAAACCGCCAACCGCCAGGTTGGCGCGGGCGATCTGTTCAGCCTGCTTGGCCGCTGGAGCCAGGCGCTGCTGATCGCCGTGAACAATGGCGCGGCGCATGTTGCGCCGGTGCGTCGACACTCTTCCCGCAACGCTGCCAACGGCAGCAAAGCAGATAAGGCCGATTGAATATGGAACTCGATCTCTGGACCCAGAGCCTGGTCACCGCCATGACTGCCCTTTGGACCAAGGTAGCGAACTTCATCCCCAACCTGTTCGGCGCGCTGGTCGTGGTGCTGCTCGGTTTCGTGGTGGCCAAGCTGCTCGACACGCTGCTGTCCAAACTGCTGGCCAAGTTCGGCCTGGACCGCCTTATGGCCGGCACCGGCCTGACCAAGATGCTCGGCCGGGTCGGCATCCAGGTACCCATCTCCACCCTGATCGGCAAGATCGTCTACTGGTTCGTGCTGCTCATCTTCCTGGTCTCGGCCGCCGAGTCGCTGGGCCTGGAGCGGGTCTCGGCAACCCTCGACATGCTTGCCCTGTACCTGCCGAAGGTGTTCGGCGCAGCCCTGGTGCTGCTGGCCGGCGTGCTGCTGGCCCAGGTGGCAAACGGCCTGGTACGCGGCGCTGCCGAAGGCATCGGCCTGGAATACTCGGCAGGCCTGGGGCGTATCACCCAGGGCCTGGTGATCATCATCAGCATCTCGGTGGCCATCAGCCAGCTGGAGGTGAAAACCGACCTGCTGAACCATGTGATCGTGATCGGGCTGATTACCGTTGGTCTGGCCGTTGCGCTGGCAATGGGCCTGGGTAGCCGCGAAATCGCCGGGCAGATCCTGGCCGGCATCTACGTGCGCGAACTGTATCAGGTGGGCCAGCAGGTGCGAATTGGAGAGGTCGAAGGGCACATCGAGGAAATCGGCACGGTCAAGACGACGCTGCTGACCGATGATGGCGAACTGGTGTCGCTGTCCAATCGCGAGTTGCTTGAGCAGCGAGTCAATAGCCGCTAACCGCACAAAGCTGTTAATGTATGCCGCCGCGAAAATCGACCCACGGGGTCGCGCGGCGACATTGACCTGACTGTCGGCCAGATCCGTTTTGAATAAAGTTCATTCGCCGCCCATGCGTTATGACCCCCGCGAGCTCACCGACGAAGAGTTGGTGGCGCGTTCGCATGAGGAGCTGTACCACGTTACCCGCGCCTATGAAGAGCTCATGCGGCGCTACCAACGGACCCTGTTCAACGTCTGTGCGCGTTATCTGGGGAACGACCGTGACGCGGACGATGTCTGTCAGGAAGTCATGTTGAAAGTGCTGTACGGGCTGAAGAACTTCGAGGGTAAGTCCAAGTTCAAGACCTGGCTCTACAGCATCACCTACAACGAATGCATTACCCAGTACCGCAAGGAGCGCCGTAAACGTCGGTTGATGGATGCCTTGAGTCTGGACCCTGTTGAAGAGGCGTCCGAAGACAAGGCTCCAAAGCCGGAAGAAAAAGGCGGGCTGGACAAGTGGCTGGTGCATGTGAACCCGATTGACCGGGAAATCCTGGTGCTGCGTTTTGTCGCAGAGCTGGAATTTCAGGAAATTGCCGACATCATGCACATGGGCCTGAGCGCGACAAAAATGCGCTACAAGCGCGCGCTAGACAAGCTTCGGGAGAAATTTGCCGGCCTCGATGAAACTTAGTGGCGTGCAAATATCTCTAACGAACCGGCGAGTTCTGCTAGACTTGCCGTCGAGTTGTCCCCCTTGTTTGTGGTGGGACTGCTTAACTATCACCAGATGGGGATTTAACGGATGAAATTGAAAAACACCTTGGGCTTGGCCATTGGCTCGCTCGTCGCTGCTACTTCGTTCGGCGTTCTGGCTCAAGGCCAAGGCGCTGTGGAAATCGAAGGCAACGTTACCAAGCAGTATTACGACAGCGAACGTAACTTCAAGAACGACGGCACCAATCCTGGTGTTCGCCTGGGCTACTTCCTGACCGACGACGTTTCCCTGGACCTCGGCTACAACGAGACCCACAACGCTCGTGGTGAAGTCTTCAACAAAGACATCAAAGGTTCCAAGGCCAAGCTCGACGCTACCTACCACTTCGGTACCGTGGGCGACGCTCTGCGTCCGTACGTTTCCGCCGGTTTCGCTCACGAGAGCCTGGGCCAGGCCACTCGTAGCGGCCGCGACCACTCCACCTTCGCCAACGTTGGCGCTGGCGCCAAGTGGTACATCACCGACATGTTCTTCGCCCGTGCTGGCGTAGAAGCCATGTACAACATCGACAACGGCAACACCGAGTGGGGCCCGACCGTTGGTGTTGGTCTGAACTTCGGCGGTAGCCCGAAGCAAGCTGAAGTCGCTCCGGCTCCAGTTGCCGAAGTGTGCTCCGACTCCGACAACGACGGCGTTTGCGACAACGTCGACAAGTGCCCAGACACCCCAGCCAACGTTACCGTTGACGCTGATGGCTGCCCGGCTGTTGCCGAAGTCGTTCGCGTTGAGCTGGACGTCAAGTTCGACTTCGACAAGTCGGTCGTCAAGCCAAACAGCTACGGCGACATCAAGAACCTGGCTGACTTCATGAAGCAGTACCCACAGACCACCACCACCGTGGAAGGTCACACTGACTCCGTCGGCCCAGACGCTTACAACCAGAAGCTGTCCGAGCGTCGTGCCAACGCTGTCAAGCAGGTCCTGACCCAGCAGTACGGCGTGGAATCCAGCCGTGTTGACTCGGTTGGCTACGGCGAAACCCGTCCGGTTGCCGACAACGCCACCGAAGAAGGCCGCGCTGTCAACCGTCGCGTTGAAGCTCAGGTAGAAGCCCAGGCCAAGTAATTGGTTTGAAGCTTCATGAAAAACCCGGCCTCGGCCGGGTTTTTCTTTGCCTGGGATTTATTCGGTCTCAAAGCCTGCACAATGCCTGTAGGAGCAGCCTTGCGCTGCGAAGAGGCCATTACAGCAACAGAATACCATTGCCCGTACCGGCCTCTTCGCAGCGCAAGGCTGCTCCTACAGGGATGGCGTTCAGCCCGCGGCTGCGATCAGCCCCAGGGCCTGCTGTTCCCCAACCACCTCCCCAATCACCAAAATCGCTGGGCTACGCAAGCCAAACCCCCGCGCATCCTCGACCATCCCCCGCACATCGCTCCTGCGCTCCCGCTGCTGCGGCAACGAGGCATTTTCGATCATCGCCACCGGCGTCGCCGGTGCCATGCCCCCGTCCAGCAACCCTTGGCGCACCTGCTCCAGCCTGGCCACGCCCATGTACACCACCAGCGTCGTTCCGCCCTGGGCCAAGGCCGCCCAGTTCAGTTCGCTGTCGTCCTGGGTATGTGCCGTGACCAGCGTCACGCCCCGGCTCACACCCCGTGAGGTCAGGGAAATCCCGCATTGCGTGGCGCCAGCCAGGCCGGCGGTGATGCCGTTGACCACTTCCACCTCGATGCCATGCCCTTGCAGCCACAGCGCCTCTTCACCACCACGGCCGAAGATGCACGGGTCGCCGCCCTTGAGCCGGACCACGCAGCGCCCTTGCCGCGCATGGCGCAGCATCAGGCGCTGGATGAACGCCTGCGGCGTGGAGCGGCAGCCGCCGCGCTTGCCCACGGCAATCACCTGGGCCTGTGGGCAATGTTCCAGCACCGCCGGGTTGACCAGGTCGTCGATCATCACCACAGCGGCTTGCTGCAAGGCGCGTACAGCCTTGAGGGTGAGCAGTTCGGGGTCGCCAGGGCCAGCACCAACCAGCCAGACTTTCGCATTCATCAGGGTTTCCTCATCGGCAAGGTGCGTTCAGCCCTTGAGCAGGGTGAGCAGCAATATCAGGTTGAACAGCAAGGACAGCAGGGCCAGGGTGCGCCAGACCTTCAACGGTTCGCGCTCCAGCAACGGCCGTGGCCGGCTGGGCAGTTCCTGGCGGTCGCCACGCTCGAGCAGCAGCAACCAGTGTTCGGCGGTTTCGAAGCGCTGCGCCGGGTCCGCTGCCAGTGCCTGCTGCAGGTTGTGCTGCAGCCATTCCGGCAGGTCGGGGCGGTAGCGCGCGGCGTTGACCGGCTGGCCGAAGCGCGGGCGCTGGAAGGCCTCCACTTCGCCGTAGGGGTAATGCCCGGTCAGCAGGTGATACAGCGTCACGCCCACGGCATATAGGTCCTGGCGTGGGCTGGGCGGCTGGCCGTCGAACGCTTCCGGGGCAATATATGACGGCGTGCCCGGCAACTCGTGCAGCGGGTCTTCGGACAGCCCCGGGCAGTAGGCCAGGCCGAAGTCCAGCAGGCGCAGCTGGCCATCGCTGCCCAGGTGCAGGTTCTCTGGCTTGATGTCGCGGTGTAGCAGGTTGCGCCGGTGCAGTACGCCGACCGCCTGCAGCAGCTGCCGGGCCAGCTCCAGCCACTGCGGCATGGGTAGCGGGCCGTGCTCGGCCAGCAGCGCTGCCAGGCTCTGGCCGGGGTATTCGCGCATCACGTAGTACAGGTGCTGGCGCTGGCTGGCGGTGTGCAGCTCGGGGAAGTGCCGGCCAGCGACCCGGCGCAGGAACCATTCTTCCAGCAACAGCCCTTGCGCCGCGCCGGGCTCCTGCTCGCGTGCGGCGGGCAGGGTCTTCAGCAGCCAGGCTTGGCCCTGGGCATCGCGTACCCGGTACAGCAGCGACTGGCGGCTTTGCGAAAGCAGCTTTTCGGCTTGCCAGCCATCGATTACCTGGCCTTCACGAAGAGGGCCGGGCACTGGCCATTGCTGCAGTTGCGCCAAGGTGTCGCCCAGGTTGGCCGTGCCCAGTTGCTCGACCTGCACCAGCAAGGCACTGGCGTTGTCCTGGCTGCCGTTCAGGTGCGCGCTGGCGACCAGGGTGTCGACGGCCAGTTGCAGGTCGGGTTGCTCGCGCAGCACCGCTTGGATGTGCTGGTCGCCCAGGCTGGCCCATACGCCATCGCTCAACAGCAGGAAGCTCTCGCCCGGCTGCAGCTCACCTTCCAGATAATCCACCAGCAGGTGCTGGTCCAGGCCCAGCGCGCGCTTCAGCACATGCTGCATGCCTGGCTGGTCCCATACATGGTCTTCGCTCAGGCATTGCAGGCGCCCAGCGTGCCAGCGGTACACACGGCAGTCACCCACGTGGGCCAGGGTAAAGCGCCGGCCACGCAGCACCAGCGCGCTGAGGGTGGTCAGCAGTGGCTGGCCACTGCCTTGGGCACGCAACCAGCGGTTCTGCGCCAGCAGCAGGCGGTCGAGGGCCTGGGCCACGCTCCAGGTCGCGGGGGTGGCGTAGTAGTCCAGGGCCAGCGCCTGCAGGCTGGCACGGGCTGCCAGGCCGCCATCGGCACATTGGCTGACGCCGTCGGCGAGGGCGAACAGGTAGCCTTTGCTGGCGGCCAGCTCCGGCGCCGGGGTAACCAGGCGCAGGGCGTCCTGGTTTTCCTCGCGCGGCCCGGTGGCGCTGGCCTGGGCAAAGTTCAGTTGCAGGCTCATGGCTGTGCCTCAGACCCGTGCCGCGGTAACCGCAGCCGAGCCCCAGGTGGTGCGCCAGCGCTGTTTCACGCCGTGCAGGCCGAACCAGGCCAGCAAGCCCAGGCTGGCGAACAGCCACAGCCCCAGCTGGTAATCACCGGTGTGCTGCTTGATGGTGCCAAGCCCGGCGGCCAGCAGGAAGCCACCGATGCCGCCGGCCATGCCGATCAGCCCGGTCATCACGCCGATCTCCTGGCGGAAGCGTTGCGGTACCAGCTGGAACACCGCGCCATTGCCGGCCCCCAGGCCGAGCATGGCGCTGACGAACAGGGCCAGTGCGGCGGCGGCGCTAGGCAGGTTGAAGCCGACTGCAGCGATGCAGATGGCCGCCACACTGTACATGCCCAGCAGGGTGCGAATGCCGCCGAAGCGGTCGGCCAGAGCGCCGCCGAGCGGGCGCATCAGGCTGCCGGCGAACACGCAGGCAGCGGTGTAGTAGCCAGCGGTGACCGGGCTCAGGCCATACTGATCGCTGAAATAGCCGGGCAGGGCGCTGGCCAGGCCGATGAAGCCGCCGAAGGTGACGCTGTAGAAGAACATGAACCACCAGCTGTCACGGTCACCCAGTGCCTTGAGGTAGTCGGCCATGGCTTTTGGCTTGGGCCGCTGCGGAGCATTGCGTGCCAGCAGGGCGAACACCAACAGCGCCAGCGACAGCGGGACCAGCGCGAAGCCGAACACATTGTTCCAGCCAAAGCCCGCAGCCAGCGCCGGGGCCAGCAGGGCGGCGAACACCGTGCCGGAGTTGCCGGCACCGGCAATGCCCATGGCTTTGCCTTGGTGCTGTGGCGGGTACCACTGCGAGGCCAGCGGCAATGACACGGCGAACGAGGCACCGGCAAAGCCGAGGAACACGCCCAGCAGCAGTGCTTGTTCATAGCTGTGCACGCCCAGGTGCCAGGCAGCGGCGAGGGCGACGATGACCACCACCTGGCCGATCAGCCCTGCGGTCTTTGGCGACAGGCGGTCTACCAGCACGCCCATGGCAAAGCGCAGGATCGCCCCGGCCAGGATCGGCGTGGCCACCATCAGGCCCCGTTGTTGTGCACTCAGCTGCAGATCGGCGGCAATCTGCACCGCCAGTGGGCCAAGCAGGTACCAGACCATGAAGCTGAGGTCGAAGTACAGGAACGCGGCGAACAGCGTGGGCACATGCCCGGATTTCCAGAAGCTGGTACTCATCGAACACCTCACTCGGCAATGCAACGGAACGAAAAAGACGCCGCTACCCGCTCCACGTGGGTGGAGGGGAGAGCGACGTCTTTGTCGGGATCAAGTGGGCAACCGCCGTTGGCTACCGGTGATATTTGTTCAGCAAGAGATGGGCCAACTCGGACCGTGGGTTGACTCGGGTTATGTGGGAGCGGCCTTGTGTCGCGAAAGGGCTGCGCAGCAGCCCCGGCAATATCTGCGGCGAAGCTGAAAATTCGGGGGCCGCTACGCGCCCCTTTCGCGACACAAGGCCGCTCCCACATGGATCGCGTGAGGTTTTGAACGAAGCGTCAGCCCAGCATCTCGTGCATGGCAATGATCTGCTCGGCCACCTGGATCAGCTTCTGCTGCCGGCTCATGGCCTGGCGGCGCATCAGGGTGTAGGCCTGTTCTTCGTTGCAGTCCTTCATCTTCATCAGCAAACCCTTGGCCTGTTCGATGCGCTTGCGCTCGGCCAGTTGCTGGTCGCGCGCAAGCAGCTGCGCCTTCAGCGCCTGGTCGCTTTCGAAGCGGGCCATGGCCACGTCCAGGATCGGTTGCAGCCGCGCGGCATGGATGCCTTCGACGATGTAGGCGCTGACCCCTGCCTGGATCGCCTGGCGCATCGCCCCAGGGTCGTGCTCGTCGGTGAACAGCACGATCGGCCGCGGCTGGTCACGGCTGACCAGGACCACCTGTTCCATCACATCGCGGTCCGGTGAGTCGGTATCGATCAGCACCACGTCCGGGCGCACCGTTTCGACGCAGGCGGGCAGGTCGATGGTCAGGTCCGGGGCTTCGATGACCTCGAAGCCGGCCTCGCTCAAGGCCGCCTTGAGGCGGCCGAGTTTGCTCTGGGTGTCGTCGATCAGCAGGATGCGCAACATGAATGGTCCCCCTCACGCGCCGACACGGGCATCAGGCAGGTCGCCCAGTGCATGCAGGCTGAAACTGCGGGCATAACCGTAGGGGTCACTGCCGTCCCAGCGGCTGCCATCGATCAGCAGACTACTGCGCATCGGCTGCTCGGGGCAGGCCACGCCGAGGCTTTGTGCCGCCTCGCCATACAGTGCCAGCTGCTGGACCTGGCGGGCTACGCCGAGGTAGTCGGGGTCGTCGCGCAGCAGGCCCCAGCGGCGGAACTGGGTCATGAACCACATGCCGTCGGACAGGTACGGCAGGTTGGCCCGGCCATGATCGTGCAGGCGCAGGGCGTGCGGGTCTTGCCAGTGGTTGCCCAGGCCGTCGTGGTAGCTGCCGAGCAGGCGTGGTTCGATACTTGCCAGCGGGGTGGCCAGGTAGGCGCTGCCGCTGAGCAGTTGCGCAGTGCTGCGGAGGTTCTCCGGGCTTTGCTCGATGAAGCGGCTGGCGGCGAGGACTGCCTTGATAAGCGCGCGGGCGCTGTTGGGGTATTGCTCGGCAAAGGCGCGGGCGCAGGCCAGGACCTTTTCCGGGTGGTCCGGCCAGATCGACTGGCTGGTGGCCAGGGTGAAGCCCTGGCCCGTGGCTACGGCATCGGCAGCCCAGGGTTCGCCCACGCAGAAGCCGTCGATGCGCCCGGCCTGGATATGCGCGGCCATCTGCGCTGGTGGCACCACCACGCTGTCGACGTCGCGCAATGGGTGGATGCCCTGGCTGGCCAGCCAGTAATACAGCCACATGGCGTGGGTGCCGGTGGGGAAGGTCTGGGCGAAGGTGAGGCGTGCGCCATGCTGGTGCACCAGGCGTGCCAATGCTTCAGGGTTGGTCACGCCTTTGCGCTGCAGGGCCGGGGACAGGTTTATGGCCTGGGCGTTCTGGTTCAGCCCCATGAGCACGGCCATGGCGCTGGCCGGTACACCGCCGATGCCCAGGTGCACGGCGTACACCAGGCCATACAGGCAGTGCGCGGCATCCAGCTCGCCGCTGACCAGCTTGTCGCGCAGCCCGGCCCAGGAGCCCTGGCGCTTGAGGTTGAGGGTAAGGCCGTGCTGCTGGGCAAAGCCCTGGGTGGCGGCGACTACTACCGAGGCGCAGTCGGTCAGGGCCATGTAGCCGATGTTCAGGCTGGGCTTTTCCGGCGCGTCGCTGCCGTTGACCCAGGCCAGGGGCGTTGCTCGGGGTACAGTGTTCACAAGGTTCCTCGCCCGTACTGATAAGGCTGTGGGCTTTTCCGGTGCAACCGATGTGCCATCTGGCAGCATCCCTGTGGAGCAACTGCCTTGTGCCGCCTGCATTGGCCTCATCGCCGGCAAGCCAGCTCCCACAGATACAGCGCAGGTTTCAGCTCTTGTGTTGTACCTGTGGGAGCTGGCTTGCCGGCGATGGGCTGCTCAGCAGCCCCACGATTTGCTGTCATGCCGGCCTCGCGCTGGCTATAATCGCCCCCTCATTCACCCCGAGCCTTGCCCGCCCATGTATACCCTGGCCCGCCAGCTGCTGTTCAAGCTTTCTCCGGAAACCTCCCACGACCTGTCCCTGGACCTGATCGGCGCCGGTGGCCGTCTTGGCCTCAACGGCATGCTGTGCAAGCAGCCGGCGGCTTTGCCGGTTACGGTCATGGGCTTGAACTTCGCCAACCCGGTGGGCCTGGCGGCCGGCCTGGACAAGAACGGCGCGGCCATCGACGGTTTCGCCCAGCTGGGCTTCGGCTTCGTCGAAATCGGCACCGTCACCCCGCGCCCGCAGCCGGGCAACCCCAAGCCGCGGCTGTTCCGCCTGCCGGAGGCAACAGCCATCATCAACCGCATGGGTTTCAACAACCTGGGCGTTGATCACCTGCTCGGCCGGGTGCGGGCTGCGCGTTACAACGGCGTGCTGGGCATCAACATCGGCAAGAATTTCGACACCCCGGTGGAGCGTGCCGTCGATGACTACCTGATCTGCCTGGACAAGGTTTACACCGACGCCAGTTACATCACGGTCAACGTCAGTTCGCCAAACACCCCGGGCCTGCGCAGCCTGCAGTTCGGCGATTCGCTCAAGCAGTTGCTCGATGCCCTGGCCGAGCGCCGCGAGCAACTGGCCGGCACGCATGGCAAGCGCGTACCTCTGGCAATCAAGATTGCTCCGGACATGAGCGACGAAGAAACCGCCCTGGTGGCCGCCGCGCTGATGGAGTCGGGCATGGATGCGGTGATCGCCACCAACACCACGCTGGGGCGTGAAGGTGTCGAAGGGTTGCCGTACGGTGGCGAGGCGGGGGGCCTGTCGGGCGCGCCGGTGCTGGAGAAAAGCACCCATATTGTCAAGGTGCTGGCGGGCGAGCTGGGCGGCAAGCTGCCGATCATTGCCGCTGGCGGCATTACCGAAGGCCGCCATGCCGCCGAGAAGATCGCTGCCGGGGCGAGCCTGGTGCAGATTTATTCGGGCTTCATTTACAGAGGGCCAGCGTTGATTCGCGAGGCGGTGGACGCTATCGCTGCGATGCCGCGGTGACCTGGCCGGCCCATTCGCGGGCGAGCCCGCGAAGAAGCCAGCGCGGATATGGATTCGAAGTCATAAAAAAGGGCCCCATCAAGGGGCCCCTGGGCCTTCGCCCGCCGCCCGGATAGGGCGTGCATGGTAAATCGAATTCAGTGTCCTCGTTCAGCCAACGGCGTGATTTTCGTTGAGTCTATGGATGCCAGCGGTGCCAGTCATTCCGTCCCAGTTATCACCGCGACCTTCACGCCAGCCGTTGATCCAGGCTTGGCGAACAGAAGGAAGATTGAAGGGGCAAAGTTCGCGGGATTTGCCGGTGACCCCGTATTGGTAGCCACGTGAATATGCTCTTTCCAACGGATCACGCTTAAGTCTTCTCATAGGGTGTTGCCCTCACTTGTTGACTGTAATGTCCCGTCGGCCTCTCCGAGGCCGGGCAGAGTCTTTCTGCCGGTGTGCGCTCGCTGCCGGCGTGGCGAGCTGAAAGTGCCACCTCGTTGCGAAGTGGCCTGAGACCAGTTCTATCGAATGCGAGTCACCGTGTGAATGATCGATTTGTCATAAGCACGTAACCTTTCCAAGGGTGAGGGGATAAGTAAATAAATGCGACTCAACCTTGTTTAGCGTTGAGCCCGCTATGATCAGGCTTTGCCGATCATTGACGTCATTTCGCCAGCGTTTCTCGCGGATGACAGTAATAATTTGAAATGCGACGAAGGGTCACATCGGCCCCGGTATCGCCAGAATTTTTCGTACTGCCTGATGATCTAAGCTGTCTTTGCCACAGGGCCAAGCACAGATCGGTCAGGCGGCCCGGCCTTTCACCGCACGCTCGCGTGCCGGGAAAGGCCACCCGCACGCCTGCTGGAAAGGTGTGCGGGCAAACATCGCGGGGCGATGCGTCGCCCCGTCAGTCAAATAGCCCAAGGCGCTGGATTACTCATGTCGGACCGTTTCGAACTTTACCTCACCTGCCCCAAAGGCCTGGAAGGCCTGCTTGCCGAAGAGGCGCGGGGCCTCGGCCTGGATGACGTGCGCGAGCACACCTCGGCCATTCGCGGCGCCGCCGACATGGAAACCGCCTACCGCCTGTGCCTGTGGTCACGCCTGGCCAACCGGGTGCTGCTGGTACTCAAGCGCTTCTCCATGAAGAACGCCGACGACCTCTACGATGGCGTGCACGCGGTCGACTGGGCCGATCACCTGGCAGCCGATGGCACCCTCGCGGTGGAGTTCAGCGGCCATGGCTCGGGCATCGACAACACCCACTTCGGTGCGCTGAAGGTCAAGGACGCGATCGTCGACAAGCTGCGCAACCGCGAAGGCCTGCGCCCGTCGGTGGAAAAGATCGACCCTGATGTGCGCGTGCACCTGCGCCTGGACCGTGGCGAAGCCATTCTCTCCCTCGACCTTTCCGGGCACAGCCTGCACCAGCGTGGCTACCGCCTGCAGCAAGGTGCCGCGCCGCTGAAAGAAAACCTGGCGGCGGCGGTGCTGATCCGCGCCGGCTGGCCGCGCATTGCCGCCGAAGGTGGCGCGCTGGCCGACCCGATGTGCGGTGTGGGTACCTTCCTGGTCGAAGCGGCGATGATCGCCGCCGATATCGCGCCCAACCTCAAGCGCGAACGCTGGGGCTTCAGTGCCTGGCTCGGCCATGTACCGGCGTTGTGGCGCAAGGTGCATGACGAGGCGCAGGCGCGGGCACAGGCCGGCCTGGCCAAGCCACCACTGTGGATCCGTGGCTACGAGGCCGACCCGCGGCTGATCCAGCCAGGCCGCAACAACGTCGAGCGTGCCGGCCTGGGCGACTGGGTGAAGATCTACCAGGGCGAAGTCAGCACCTTCGAGCCGCGCCCGGACCAGAACCAGAAAGGCCTGGTCATCAGCAACCCGCCCTATGGCGAGCGCCTGGGTGACGAAGCCAGCCTGCTGTACCTCTACCAGAACCTCGGCGAGCGCCTGCGCCAGGCCTGCATGGGCTGGGAGGCGGCGGTATTCACTGGCGCGCCGCAGCTGGGCAAGCGCATGGGCATTCGCAGCCACAAGCAGTACGCGTTCTGGAACGGCGCCTTGCCGTGCAAGCTGCTGCTGTTCAAGGTGCAGCCCGACCAGTTCGTTACCGGCGAGCGCCGCGAGGCGCAGCCTGAAGGCGCGGAAAGCCGCCAGCAGGCAGCACCGGCCAGCGAGCCGGCGCGCCTGTCGGAAGGGGCGCAGATGTTCGCCAACCGCCTGCAGAAAAACCTCAGGCAACTGGGCAAGTGGGCCCGCCGCGAGCAGGTCGATTGCTACCGCCTGTACGATGCCGACATGCCCGAGTACGCCCTGGCGGTCGACCTGTACCAGGATTGGGTGCACGTGCAGGAATACGCCGCGCCACGTTCGGTCGACCCAGACAAGGCCCAGGCACGCCTGCTCGACGCGCTGGCAGCCATCCCGCAGGCCCTGGGCATTTCGCCGCAGCGTGTGGTGCTCAAGCGTCGCGAGCGGCAGAGCGGCACGCGCCAGTACGAGCGCCAGGCAACCGAAGGCCGCTTCCAGGAAGTGAACGAAGGCGGCGTCAAGCTGCTGGTCAACCTCACCGACTACCTCGACACCGGCCTGTTTCTCGACCATCGCCCGATGCGCATGCGCATCCAGCGCGAAGCAGCCGGCAAGCGCTTCCTCAACCTGTTCTGCTACACCGCCACGGCTACCGCGCATGCGGCCAAGGGCGGCGCGCGCAGCACCACCAGCGTCGACCTGTCGAAAACCTACCTGGACTGGGCGCGGCGCAACCTGGCGCTCAATGGCTTCTCCGAGCGCAACCGCCTGGAGCAGGGCGATGTGATGGCCTGGCTGGAGGGCAACCGCGACAGCTACGACCTGATCTTCATCGACCCGCCGACCTTCTCCAACTCCAAGCGCATGGAAGGCGTGTTCGACGTGCAGCGTGACCACGTGCAGCTGCTGGACCTGGCCATGGCCCGCCTGGCGCCGGGTGGCGTGCTGTATTTCTCCAACAACTTCCGCAAGTTCCAGCTGGACGAGCACCTGATGGCGCGTTACGCGGTGGAGGAAATCACGGCCCAGACCCTGGACCCGGACTTCGCCCGCAATAACCGTATCCATCGCGCCTGGCGTCTGCAGCTTCGTTGAGGCGACGAGGTACATTGCGCGGCTAATGGCCAATAGCTATAACTGAGGGCAGGGCAAGATAATCCGCAGGACGCTGACGTGACGAGATGGGTGTATGTCAAAGGGTGGCGTGCGTGCGCGGTTGCTTGGCCTGTGTACAGAGGCGGTGTCCGCCTGGGCGGTGGCCCTGGTCGCCCTGGTCGTGGGCGGCCTGTTGACGGCCGTCCTGGCGTTAGCCACGCAAACCTTCTACAAGCAGCAACTGCGCCAGCGCTTCGAGCTGCTGGCCAGCGAGCGTTTCAGCCGTATCGCCGAGCGGTTTGACGAACAGCAGCAGCGCCTGGACGGGCTGCGGCGGTTTTTCAGCTTTTCCAACGAAATCACCCCACACGAGTTCGACGGCTACGCCAGGCCATTGCTGCAGCGGACCCTGGCCTACGCCTGGGCGCCGCGTGTCGAAGCCGCGCAACGCGCCGAGTTCGAGCGCCAGGCCAGTGCGCATTCCAGCCCGGGCTATGTGATCCGCGACCAGGATGAGCAAGGCCAGTGGCGGCCATCCCCCCAGCGCGACCATTACTTCCCGGTGCTCTATACCCAGTCGGGTGAATTGCCCGGGCTGCCCTATGGGCTGGACCTCGCCGGCCAGGAAGTGCCCCTGGCGGCACTGGCGCGGGCGCTGGGGCCGGGCAGCATGGCGGTGTCCGAGCCACTGCCCATGTTCGATACCAGCTCGGATGCGCGTGGCCTGCTGATGGTGGCGCCGGTGTTTTCCGATGCCAACCCCCGCGGCGCTGCAGTGGGCTATGTGATGGCCTTGCTGAGCATGCGTGAGTTGGTCAGTGACGGGCGCCCGGTTTCGGCAGACGATAACCTGGTGGTGCGTATCGTCGACCCCACCGGGCTGCATGGCCCCGAGGTGATGTTCGATTCGCAGAACCCGGTCGCACCCCTGCCGCTGGCCACCAACCAGCTGTTGCACCTGGCTGATCACCACTTCCAGCTGAGTATCCGGCCGAGCCTGGCCTTCGTGCGCGCCAACCGTTCATCCGCAGTGCTGGCGGTGAGCCTGCTGGGCGGCTTGTTGAGCCTGCTGCTCAGTGTCTTGCTCTACAGCTTGTTCAGCCAGCGCCAGCGCGCCTTGGCCCTGGTCGAGCAGCGCACCGCCGAGCTGCGGGTCAGCGAGCAATCCCTGCGTGGCACCCACAACCAGCTGCGCAGCGTGCTGGATGCCGCAACCCAGGTGGCGATCATCGCCACCAACCTCAAGGGCGTGGTCAGCACCTTCAACGCCGGCGCCGAGCGCATGCTCGGTTACCCCGCCAGCGAGGCGATCGGCCAACTGCGCCTGGAGGACCTGGTGCTGCCCGAGGAGTTGAGCCTGCGTGCCCATGCCTTGAGCCTGCGTTACGGCCGGCCGATTGAAGGTGGCCAGGCCATGTTCGCCGAAACGGTGCAGGAGCATGGCGCCGAGCCGGGGGAGTGGACCTTGTTGCGCGCCGATGGCAGCCAACTGGTGGCCAACATGCTGGTCACCGCCATGCTCGATGAACAGGGGTTGTGGGTCGGTTACCTGGCGATCTGCATCGATGTCACTGAACGGCGGCGGGTGCATGAGGCGCTGGCGGCGCGTGACCGCCTTCTGGAAAAGCTCAGTGCCGAGGTGCCGGGCGGCATCTACCAGTACCGCCTGGATGGCAACGGCCATTCCTGCTTTCCGTACGCCAGCATGGGCCTGTACGACATCTACGAAGTCGACCTGCAGCAGTTGCGCGAGGATGCCACGGCGGTGTTCGAGCGTATCCACCCGGATGACCTAGAGCGCGTGCGCCGCTCGGTGCGTTACTCGGCCGAACACCTGTCGCCCTGGCGCGAGGAATACCGGGTCTGCCTGCCGCGTGCCGGGCTGCGCTGGGTGCGTGGCGAGGCGACACCGGAGGTGGGCGAGCAGGGCTGCACCTTGTGGCATGGCTACCTGACCGACATTTCCGACCTCAAGGGCGTGGAGGAAGAGTTGCGTGCGCTGTCGGTGACCGACTCGCTGACCGGCATCCATAACCGCCGTTACTTCCAGGAGCGGCTCAAGCTCGAACTGGAACGGGCCCAGCGCGATGGCCAGGCACTGGCGGTGATCATGCTCGATATCGATCACTTCAAGCGCATCAACGACCATTTCGGCCATGCCGTCGGCGACCGCGTGCTGCGTAGCCTGTGCCTGCGTATCGGCCAGCGTTTGCGGCGTACCGATGTGTTCTGCCGGCTGGGCGGCGAGGAATTCATGGTGCTGTGCCCGGGCAGCGATGCCGAGCAGGCGCGGCTGCTGGCGCTGGAGCTGTGGCAAGGAGTGCGCAATGTGCCGGTGGAAGGCGTGGGCAGGGTGACCGCGAGTTTTGGTGTGGCGGGCTGGCGACCGGGGGAAGGGGCCGATGCCTTGCTGTTGCGGGCTGATGCAGGCGTGTATGCGGCCAAGCAGGCCGGGCGGGACCGGGTGGAGGGGGAGTTGGCCTGACAGCTTTCAGTTGCCAATGCCGGCCCTTTCGCGGCTAAAGCCGCTCCCACAGGGACATCACAGGTCTTGAACCCTGCACTGTGTAGGAGCGGCTTTAGCCGCGAAGAGGCCGGTACCGGCTAACGATCAGTTGGCCGCTGTGCTGCCGGCCAGTTTCGGCTGACGGTAAAGGTCCAGCAGCACCTGGTCGAGCACCTGCGAGGCGCCCCACGGTTTCGGGTCGTTGAGGATCGCCGCCACCGCCCAGGTATGGCCGTTGCTGTCGCGGCTGAAGCCGGCAATTGCCCGCACGGTGTTCAGCGTGCCGGTCTTGATGTGCCCTTCGCCGGTCATGGCGGTACGCTTCAGGCGCTTGCGCATGGTGCCGTCCATACCCACCAGCGGCATCGAGCTCATGAACTCGGCGGCATAGGGGCTCTTCCAGGCGGCCTGCAGCATCGCGGCCATCTCCCGGGTGCTGACCCGTTCGGCACGCGACAGGCCGGAACCGTTTTCCATCACCAGGTGCGGCGCGGTAATGCCCTTCTTCGCCAGCCACTGGCGCACCACGCGCTGGGCGGCGCGGGCGTCGTCACCGTCGGCATCGGTGCGGAACTGCGCGCCAAGGCTCAGGAACAGCTGCTGGGCCATGGTGTTGTTGCTGTACTTGTTGATGTCGCGGATCACTTCCACCAGGTCTGGTGAGAAGGCGCGGGCCAGCAGGCGAGCGCCCTTGGGCACGTTCTCGAAGCGGTCGCCACCCTGGATGCTGCCACCCAGCTCGTTCCAGATCGCGCGCACGGCACCGGCGGCGTAGGTTTGGTGGTCGAGCAGCGACAGGTAGGTCTGCGAGTTGCAGCCGTCACCCAGCTGGCCGCTGACCGTTACGCTGATGCCATCGGCCTGCTGCACCGGGTTGTAGCGCACATCACCCGAGCACTGTTTGGAGGCCACCGCCTTGACCTGGTTGTCGATGCGGATGCTGGCAATCGGCGGTTCGACCGCGATGGTGACCTTGCCGCCATCGTTGCGGGCCACGAAGCGCAGGGCCTTGAGGTTGACCAGCAGTGAGTCGGGCTTGACCAGGAACGGCTTGTTCTCATCGCCGCCGTCGTCGTTGAACTGCGGCAGGTTGGGCTGCACGAAGTGGCTGCGGTCCAGCACCAGGTCGCCGGTGATGGTGCGCACGCCATTGGCGCGCAGGTCACGCATCAGCAGCCACAGCTTCTCCATGTTCAGTTTCGGGTCGCCGCCACCTTTGAGGTACAGGTTGCCGTTGAGTACACCGTTGCTCAGGGTGCCATCGGTGTAGAACTCGGTTTTCCACTGGAAGGTCGGGCCAAGCAGTTCGAGGGCGGCGTAGGTGGTGACCAGTTTCATGGTCGAGGCCGGGTTGACCGAGACATCGGCATTGAACACGGTCGGTGTGCCGGGGCCGTCCAGCGGCAGCATCACCAGCGACAGGGCAGAATCCTGCAGCTTGTTGGCCTTGAGGGCCTGCTGCACTTTGGCAGGCAGCGTGGTGTTGACGGCGGCGGCCTGGCTGGGCAGGGCGAGTGGCAACAGCAGACCGGCAAGAACGAGGGGACGAAGCGTTTTGATCATGATCGATAAATACCCTACGGCGAGGGAAAAGGGCATTGGGGCTGTAAGGGATGATGGCCCCAGGGTGAAAGAATACGCATTATGCCCCAAGCGCAGCGACGATGCGCCACGTTCGACGGAAAAGCACCCCCAATAAAAAAGGCCACCCCTTGGGGTGGCCTTTTCAGCGATCGAGCCGGGCCGGTATTACTCGGCCTTGTTGATCGGCTTTTCCGGGTACCAGGCGTCCAGCAGCGGGCTGACTTCGATCTTGGTCAGTTCGCTACGGCCTTTGAGCCAGGCTTCAACGGCTGCACGCTGTTCTTCGCTGACCGAGCCACGTTTGACCGAGCACACCAGGCCGAAATCGTCACCGCCTACATAGTCCAGGCCGTTGGCGTCCATGGCTTCTGCCAGGAACGCGTCGAGGAAAGCATCGATTGCCTGGTCATCCAGATCTTCCTTGAATTCCAGGTTCAGCTCGAAGCCCAATTCCTGAAACTCGTCGACACACAGCTTCTTGCGCAGACGACGGGAGCGGTTTGTGGCCATGAAACAATCCTCTTAGGTAATAACGCCGCGCAGTCTACCAGTTAACACGCCTGGCTGCCTGCCTGTGTGCAGGTGCCTGTGGCCAGTTCCTTGGCCAGGGCACGTTCTACCCGGCACATATGCCGCGCCAGTGCCTGGCGCCGCAGGCGTAACTGGTCGGTAGGCAAGCCGCGTGCCTCCAGGGCTTCGCAGGCCTTCATCAGCGCGGGGGCTTCCAGCATCCGCGCGGCGCTGAGCACCTTGTGCGCCTGTTCGGCAATGGCATCGCTGTCGTGCTGCGGATGCAATGCCATCAAGGTGGCCAGGTCGGCCTGCAGGCTCTGCTGCAATGCCTGCAGGAAGCGCTGGCGGTCGTTCGGGTCATGCCCGACCACTGTGGCCAGGCCGTCCAGGTGGTACAGCTTGAGCCGCGGTTTGTGCTGGCGGCGCGGGCGGATGCCGGCCAGGCGCTGGCTGAGCGTGCCCAGGCTGATGGGCTTGAGCAGGCAGTCGTCCATGCCGGCGCTCAGGCACTTTCGGCGTACCTCCGGCTGTGCGTTGGCGGTGTAGCCGAGAATGGTGCAGCGCGGCCGCTTGCCATGGCGTTCCTCGGTACGCACGGCGGTAGCCAGCTGGTAGCCGTTCATGTGCGGCATGTTGCAGTCGAGCACCAGCACATCGAAGTCGCCCGCCCGCCAGGTGGCCAGGCCTTCGCGACCGTCGCGGGCGCTGGTGTGCTCCAGCCCCAGGTAGCCAAGCTGCTGTGCCATCAGTTGCAGGTTGGCCGGGTGGTCGTCGATCACCAGCACGTTCAGCCGTGGGTCGGGCACATCGAGGTTCTCTATCAGCGGGGCCGGCTGCGCCGCAGCGTCAACCCGCTGCAGCGGCATTTTCAGGCGTACCTGGGTGCCGACATCCTCCAGGCTCTTGATGGTCAGGCTGCCGCCCATCATTTCGCACAGGTTGCGACAGATGGCCAGGCCCAGCCCGGTACCCGCGCGGGCGCTCTGGCTATGCGGGTTGGCCTGGATGAACGGGTTGAACAGGCGTTGCAGGTCGTCGGCGTGGATACCGATGCCACTGTCGCGCACTTCCAGCTCCAGCACGGCGGGGGTAGTGCTGCCGTCGTCCACCAGGCCGACGCAGATGCGCACCTGGCCATGCTCGGTGAACTTGATGGCGTTGCTCACCAGGTTGGACAGGACCTGCTTGAAACGCAAGGGGTCGAGCAGGGCATGGCAGCGTGCGGCCGGTGCGATCATCACCTCCAGGGCCAGGCCTTTCTGCCGCGCCTGGCCTTCGAAAATGCGCCCCACCGATTCGACCAGGGCCGCCAGGTCGACGGCCTCCGGGGCGAGGGACAAGTGCCCCGACTCGATGCGCACGATGTCGAGGATATCGCCGATCAGGCCCAGCAGGTCCTTGGCCGAGTGGTGGGCCAGCTCCAGCGCGCAACGGTCTACCCGGCCTTGGTCGGCACGCTTGACTGCCAGTTCGAGCATACCGATGACCGCATTCATCGGGGTGCGGATTTCGTGGCTGATGGTGGCCAGGAACGTGCTTTTGGCGCGGTTCGCATCGTCGGCCTGCTGCTTGGCCTGGCGCAGCTCCATGACCAGATGGCGGCGCTCGCTGATGTCGATCCAGCCACCGATGATGCCTTGCACCTCACCCAGTGAGTCGCGGTACGGCAGGATCCAGTGGTAGATGGTCATCTCCCGGCCCTGGATCCGTAGTGGCCGGTCCATGATCAGTGGCGAGCCTTCGGCCATCACCTTCAGGTAGTCGGCGTGGATCTGCCGGGTCTGCTCGAAATCGGCGAACAGGCTGCCCTCCAGGTTCTTGCCGATGACCTCTTCGGAGCGGGCCTGCACGGCTTCCAGATAGCTGTAGTTGCAGCTTTGCAGGCGGCCCTCGCGATCACGCACGTACATGGGGTGGGGCGTACCGTTGAGCAGGGCGCGCATGAACGCCAACTGGTCGTTCAGCGCCCGTTCGGCGCGTTGCCGCTGGCGAATCTGCAGGCGCAGGCGGGCATTCCACAGCAAGGCCAGCAGCAACAGCACGGCGGTGCCCAGTACCACCTGTATCGCCAGCCGGCGGTAGCCCTGGTCGTTGCCATCCTCGTGCAGGCTGAAGCCGCGCCAGCGGTTGTTGATGACCCCCAGTTCTTCCGGCGAGATGCTCAGCAGCGCCTTGTCGAGGATCGACACCAGCGCCTGTGACGGGGCACTGGTGGCCATGGCGAAGTTGGCGGGTTCGCTGCCGACGGTAGCCCGGATGACCAGTTCGGGGTTGCCGGCCAGCGCGTGGTTGGCGTCGATCAGGGTGGTGATCACCGCATCGACGGCACCGCTGTTGAGCAACGCCATGGAATAGAACGAACTTTCGGTCTCGACCCAGCCGATTTGCGGATGGTGCCGCGACAGCATGGCGTCCATGGCACTGTAGCGGGTAATGGCAATGCGATGCCCCTGCAGTTGCTCCAGCGAGGTGAAGGGCTTTTTGTCCTTGCGGCTGACCAGTACATAGGCGCTTTCCAGGTAGGGCCGGCTGATTTGCAGGTCGTCTTCGTTCACCCCGCCGGTAGCCAGTGCGGCGATGACATCGGCGCGGCCATCCTTGAGGCGGGCAATCATGTCGGCGAGGCCGCTGGCGCGCTGCACTTCGAAACGCAAGCCGGTGCGCAGGCGAATGAGTTCGAGCAGGTCGGCGGTGATACCGCGAAAATGCCCCGAGCCATCGAAATAGGAGACCGGTGCAGCGGTCTCGTCGATCGCCACGCGCATCACCGGGTGATCCTGCAGCCATTGTTCTTCTGCGTCGGTCAGTTGCAGCCTGCGGTCGGTCAGCAGCAGGTCGCTACCGGCGCTCCAGCGCTTGAAGATACTGGCGCGTATGGCCAAGGTCTGTCCGTCCAGGGTGGCGTTCACCATCTCCATCAGCACCCTGTCCTCGTGGCGCAGGGCAAAACCGAAGCCGATGGCTTCGTGCTTGCCGAAACTGGCCATGCGCAGGCGCGGCAGGTGGCCGCGATTGAGCTGGTAGTGGGTGGAAATGGTATCGCCGATGAATACGTCGGCCTGGCCGAACGCCACGGCACTCAGGGCCTGGCTGGACGAGCCGAAGGCCAGCAGCTCGGCCTTGGGGTAGGCGCTTTTCACCTCCTGCCGGGGCAGATAGTGGTAGAGCATGCCCAGGCGCATGCCCGCCAGGCCCATGTCCAGCGCCCGGCTTTCGTCCTCGCGCGTTACCAGCACTGGTTGGTCGATGGCATAGGGGTGCGACAGGGCTAGGTCATCGCTGGCCGCTTCGTAGCCATTGGCGCTGCCAAGCAGGTCGATGTCGCCCTGCCGGAGCGCCTCCACCGCCGCTTGCCGGCTGGAAAAGCGCAGCACCCGCACAGGCAACTGCAGGGCCTTGCCGATCAGGCTCGCGTACTCGGCAGTTAGGCCCTGGTAGTCGCGACCCCCACTGGTGATGTCGAACGGCGGGTAGTCCGGTGCCGAGGTACCCAGCACCAGTTCCTGACGGCCTTCGAGCCATTGACGTTGTTCGCTGGTGAGGGCAGGCAGTGCCGGCCTGGCCGATGAGCGTGCCAGCAAGGCATAGGACGAGGCCTCGTGATGGGTAGCCTGTGCCACGCCGCTGAACAGAAGCAGGGTGAGCAGCAGGCGAACGATAAGGCGCACCATGACTACCCTCAGACCAGCGCGTTGCGTTTGGCCATTTCGATCAGGTCGACCAGCGTATTGACCTGAAGTTTGTGCATTAGGCGCTTCTTGTAGGTACTGACGGTCTTGCTGCTGAGAAACATGCCCTTGGCAATTTCCTTGTTGCTGCGGCCTTGGGCGAAGAGTTGCAGCACCATCAGTTCGCGGTCATTCACCTGGCGGAAAAGTTGCAAGTCGGCATCTACCGCCTGGTCATGCTTGATTGCCTGGCTGGGGAAGTAGTTGTAACCGGCCAGCACGGCCTTGATTGCACTGAGCAGTTCGCTCAGGTCTTCCTGCTTGCACACGTAGCCTGCAGCACCGGAGTGCATGCAGCGTACGGCAAACAATGCGGGAGACTGCGCGGTCAGTACCAGCACCTTCAGGGGCAGGGCCATGGCCTGGAAGCGGGCAAGCACCTCCAGCCCGTCTAGCTTGGGGATGCTGATGTCGAGAATGACCAGGTCGGGGGCGGTTTCGCGAATCATCTGCATGGCGTCCACGCCGTTGTCCGACTCGCCGACAACTTTGTAATTCTGGTTTTCCAGCAACATACGAACGGCCAGGCGGATGACGGGGTGGTCGTCGACGATAAATATGGAATGCATGTTCAACTTCCCTGCGGGCTATTGAGGGTGACAGGCGGCACCATATCGCAGTTGGAAGTCATCGGGCATGCGAGGAAGGGCTATTAGCCCTATATGGGAAATGGCTTACAAGATAAAACAAAACGGGCTACGAGGCAGGCGCGTTTAACTCGATGTCAAAGCGTGATTGGTAACTTTTCATTTGTTTTTATTCGTGCTGTTTAACTTGCTGCCAATATATGTAGGAAGTTTCCCACAATACACGGTGCAGCTCCGGGCGATGCCCGGGCTGCACCGGCAGTGCTCAGGTCGGGCTGGAGCGCCCGGTCATTTCCCGGGCCATTTCGCTGGCATAGCTGTCGGTCATCCCGGCGATGAAGTCGATCATGCGCAGGAAGGCGCTGTGCAGCGAGCCGTGTGGATCGGGGGCATTGTTGCCGATCAGGTCCAGTACCCGGCGGCTCTTGAACGACGGCGTGCGTCCGCCGTGCTGTTCGAGGGCGGCGCCGCAGAAGGTGTTCAGCAGAATCTCCAGCGTGGTGTAGGCGCCGATCTCGTGCAGGGTCTTGCGCTTGTCCTGGAAGATCTTGTTGCGTGCCATGTCCTTGGCCTGCAGCACGCAGCGCTTGGCCGGGCCATGCATGTGTTCGACCAGGTCGCCCGCCAGCTGGCCGGCCAGCAAGGCTTGCTGCTGCTCGACGAAGGCGCGGGCGGCAGCGTTGGTCAGGTGCTCGATGGCCTTGCCGCGCAGGATCGCCAGCTTGCGCCGCCGGGAGTCGCCTGGGCCGAGCTGACGGTAGGTTTCCGGCAGGTCATCGCCGACCAGGTCGAGCAGCAGCGCTTCGACTTCCGCGTACTGCAGCAACTCCATTTCCAGGCCGTCTTCCAGGTCGATCAGCGCGTAGCAGATGTCATCCGCAGCCTCCATCAGGTAGACCAGCGGGTGGCGCGCCCAGCGCTGATGTTCCAGTTGCGGCAGGCCGAGCTTGCGGGCGATCTGTTCGAGCAGCGGCAGTTCGCTCTGGTAACTGCCGAACTTGTGCTTCTTGTAGCCCAGGGCGTCGGCGTGGCGTGCGCTCCACGGGTACTTCAGGTAAGTGCCGAGGGTGGCATAGGTCAGCCGGGTACCGCCGTCGAACTGGTGGTACTCCAGCTGGGTGAGTACGCGAAAGCCTTGGGCGTTGCCTTCGAAGTTGAGGAAGTCGGCGCGCTCGTCGTCGCTCATGTCGTCCAGCCAGCCACGCCCGGCGGCCTGCTGGAACCAGTGGCGGATGGCGTCTTCGCCAGAGTGGCCGAACGGTGGGTTGCCGATGTCATGGGCCAGGCAGGCCGACTGCACGATCATCCCCAGGTCGCTGGGGGCGCACCAGTCCGGCAGGCTGTCGCGCAGGGTTTCGCCGACGCGCATGCCCAGCGAGCGGCCGACGCAGCTGACTTCCAGCGAGTGGGTCAGGCGTGTGTGGATATGGTCGTTGCTGGAAACCGGGTGCACCTGGGTCTTGCGCCCTAGGCGGCGGAAGGCACCGGAGAAGATGATGCGGTCGTGGTCCTTGTGGAAGGGGCTGCGCCCGAGTTCATCGGCGCTGTACAGGGCTTTGCCCAGGCGTTCGCGGGTGAGCAGGGTGTGCCAGTCCAAGGCGCGGTCTCCTGTAGGTCGAAGGCAGCAGCATATCCTGTAGGAGCGGCCTTGTGTCGCGAAAGGGCCGCAACGCGGCCCCAGGATTTCAGCAATAGTGCACAAATTGTCGGGGCTGCTATGCAGCCCTGTCGCGACACAAGGCCGCTCCTACAGGGACCGCGATGGTTAGGGGCGGCGGCTGCCTTGCAGGTACAGGCGCAGCAGCGGCAGCAGGCTGGTGCCCAGGCGCAACAGCCGCGCCAGGTTGCCGCTGCGCACGCCCTTGCCGGTGAGGAAACCCAGCGCCACCACGGCGCCAATCCCCCACAGCGGCGCATGCTTGATGCCCAGCCCGTCGTGCAGCGAGCTGCCCATGCCGCGCACGCGGCGCAGCGGCTCAAGCAACTGTGCGGACTCGTGGCGGATTTCCTGGCGGTGCATTTCCATGCGCAGGCGCAGCAGCGCCTTGCGCAGTTCCCGCGGGTTTCGGGTGTTTGGCAGTTCTGGCAGGCTCATGGCAACAGGCGCTCCCGGTCCTTGGCAAGTTCCTCGAGGGTGGCGCCGAAGGGCGACGACTCGTCGAACACCGCTGCCTTCAGGCGCAGGCCGCAATACAGCGCGGCGATGCCGTAGAACACGCACAGGCCGATGATGCCGGCCAGGCGATAGCTGTCCCACAGCAATACCAGCAACAGCCCGGACAGCGCCGTCAGCAGCAGCAGGGCGAATACCAGGGCCAGGCCGGCGAACAGCAGCAGGCTCAAGGTGCGGCCCTTCTGCTCCTGCAACTCGATGCCAAACAGTTCGATATGGCTGTGCAGCAGCCCCAGGGCAGCCGCGCCCAGGCGCCTGCCCGAGGCGCTGGCGCCGTTGGCGTCGTTCTCCATGGGAACCCCTTAGCGCCGGTTGGCCAGCAGGCCGATCAACAGGCCGACGCCAGCGGCAATGCCGATCGCCTGCCATGGTTTTTCCTGCACGTACTGTTCGGCACTGCCCAGTGCTGCCTGGCCGCGCTCGCGCACCGAGTCCTGGGTCAGCTGCAGGCTTTCGCGGGCCTGGGCCAGGCGGTCGTGGATCTGTTCACGCAACTCGTCAGCCTGGTCGCCGGCCAGGTTGGCGGTGTCGGCCAGCAGCTTCTCGGTGTCACGGACCAATGCCTGGAAGTCAGCCATCAATATCTCTTGTGCAGTCTTTGCCGATTTGCTGGCCATGGGTGTCTCCCTGTCGATGAGTGTTGGTAGTTCGAGTGATAGCACGCGCGGAAGGTTCAAGTGCCGGCGCTGGTATGGGCCTTGCTAAGGCTTTGCCACGTTGCGGGGCGCCCCAGGCAGGTATTGCGCCGATTAGGGGCGCCAGCGCAGCGGATACCGATAAACCTTAACCCAATCCACGACAAACCCAAGAAAAAACCACGCAGGCTCCGCCCGGCTCACCGAAACAGGGCAGGGGGCTGGCACCGATTCGGTGCAGGGATGCAGGTTCTTGAACTGTCCTGGTGCCTTTTTCAGCAGGTCTGCCTATTTCATGGAAAACATGCACAGCGCGATGGACTCCCTGGTCCATGGTTCCAACACCCTGTTCATTCTCATGGGCGCCATTCTGGTGCTGGCCATGCACGCCGGCTTCGCGTTTCTCGAAGTGGGCACGGTGCGCCACAAGAACCAGGTCAACGCCTTGTCGAAAATTCTCAGCGACTTCGCTATCTCGGCATTGGTGTACTTCTTCATCGGCTACTGGATCGCCTACGGGGTCAACTTCTTCCAGCCAGCGGCGGCGCTGGCGGCCGACCATGGCTATGCGCTGGTCAAGTGCTTCTTCCTGCTGACCTTTGCAGCGGCGATCCCGGCGATCATCTCCGGGGGCATCGCCGAGCGGGCGCGCTTCGTGCCGCAACTGTGTGCCACGGCGTTGATCGTGGCGTTCATCTACCCGTTCTTCGAGGGCGTGGTGTGGAACGGCAACCTGGGCGTTCAGGCCTGGTTGCAGGCACGCTTCGGCGCGCCGTTCCATGACTTTGCCGGCTCGGTGGTGGTGCATGCCATGGGTGGTTGGCTGGCGCTGGCGGCGGTGCTGCTGCTGGGCGCACGCCGCGGGCGCTACCGCGATGGCCGGCTAGTGGCGTTTGCGCCGTCGAGCATTCCCTTCCTGGCATTGGGGTCGTGGATCCTGATCATCGGCTGGTTCGGCTTCAACGTCATGAGTGCCCAGACCTTGCAGGGTGTCAGCGGCCTGGTGGCGATCAACTCGCTGATGGCCATGGTCGGTGGCACCCTGTCGGCCTTGCTGGCCGGGCGTAACGACCCGGGCTTCCTGCATAACGGGCCGCTGGCCGGGCTGGTAGCGGTTTGTGCCGGTTCCGACCTGATGCACCCGATTGGTGCGCTGGCCACCGGCTTGGTGGCGGGTGCGCTGTTCGTCTGGACCTTCACCGCGGCGCAGAACCGCTGGAAGATCGACGATGTGCTGGGGGTGTGGCCGTTGCATGGCCTGTGCGGTGTCTGGGGTGGCATGGCCTGCGGCATCTTCGGCCAGGAGGTGCTGGGTGGCATGGGCGCTGTCAGCCTGGTCAGCCAGTTGCTGGGCAGCCTGATGGGCGTGGTGGTGGCATTGGCCGGCGGTTTTGCCGTGTATGGTGCAATCCGCGCGCTGCACGGGCTGCGCTTGAGCCATGAGCAGGAGTTCCAGGGCGCGGACCTGTCGCTGCACCGTATCGGCGCCACCAGCCAGGATTGAGCCAGGTCAGGTGCACGGACGGCAGGACAGACCTAGAATAGGTTTCTCCCTGCCAAAGCGGACTTGCCCCCATGCTGCCTGAATGCCAACTGTTCGGCACCCTCGGCTGCCACCTGTGTGAAGTGGCCGAGGCCGTGCTGATGCCCTTTGTCGACCATGGCCTGCTGGTAGAACTGGTCGACATTGCCGAGAACGAAGCCCTGTTCGAACGCTATGGCCTGATCATTCCGGTGCTGCGCCGCTGTGACAATGGCGCCGAGCTGCACTGGCCGTTCGATGCCGAACAGGTGGTGGCGTTTCTCGCGCAGTAATCGCGCAAGGGGAGGTCTGTCCCTGCTCCATGCGGCGTGCTGCGTTGTGATGATCCGCTGCCGGCACGTTGAGGCCGGCATCCTTCAGCTGTCATCAGGAACCCAGCCATGCTCATTTCCCCCCATTTCACCCTCGATGAAATGACCGTTTCTCAGCTCGCCGCCAGGGAAGGGCTCGACAACAATCCTCCAGCCGAAGCGCGTGCCAACCTGCAGTTGCTGTGCAATGCACTGGAGCAGGTGCGCGCGTTGTTCGGTGCACCGGTCATCGTCAGCAGCGGCTATCGCAGCCCCGCAGTCAACCAGCGCATTGGCGGGGCGCTGGCGAGCAAGCATCTGCAGGGGCTGGCGGCTGACTTCACGGTGATTGAAGTCAGCCCGCGCGAGGTGGTGCGCCGGATCAGCGAAAGCGCCATCCCCTTCGACCAGCTGATCCTCGAATTCGATAACTGGGTGCACCTGGCCGTGTCGCGTAGCGACCCCCGGCGCCAGGTGCTGACCATCCGCAAAGGCACCGGCTATCTGCCGGGGCTGCAATGAAGCGCATTGACGGCGGCAAGGGGATGTTCGTATGCTGTATATAAATACAGTGTCGAGGTGAAGCCATGCTCAATGTCGAGCAACTCAAGTACAGCGTCAACCGCATGCCCGTCGAGCGGGTGGCCGACGCTGTTCTGGAACTGCGCCTCGAAGGCCTGGTGACCGACGACCGTACGCCGTTCGGCAAGGTCCACTTCAATACCTGCTTCGCCGAGATCGAGGCCCTGTTCCAGCGTGCCGGCTACCACCGTGGGCTGGACGTGGTGGGGTACCAGGGGTTGCTGTATGCCCTCTACGACCCTGGGCGCTGGGAGCCGGTGCAGGTGTTGCGCTGGCTAAAGGAGCGCTGCGAGGCCATTGCCCAGGCTGGTTGAGGGCGCGGGCTTGGGGGATAATGCGCGGCCGTGAACGTTTCGAGCCCTGCCATGACCACGCCTTTCGACCCCGCCCGCCAGCAAGCCAGCACGGTGTGCCTGCCCCCCGGTAATTGGGCGACGGTGCTCGACTGCCTGTGTGACCATTTCAAGGCCATCGACCGCGCCCAGTGGCTCGACCGCTTTGCCCGGGGCCGGGTGCTGGATGCCGAGGGGCGGGCGGTTTCTGCCGAACTGCCTTACAAGCGCGGTATGCGTTTGCACTACTTCCGTGAGGTGCCGAACGAGCGGCCGATCCCGGTGCAGGAGACCGTACTGCATGTGGATGAGCACCTGGTGGTAGCCGACAAGCCGCATTTCCTGCCAGTGACGCCGACTGGCGAATACGTCGAACAGACCTTGCTGCGCCGCCTCATCCGCCGCCTGGGCAACCCGCATCTGGTGCCGTTGCACCGTATCGACCGGCATACCGCCGGGCTTGTGCTGTTTTCCGCCAACCCGCAGAGCCGCAGTGCCTACCAGCGGCTGTTCCCCGAACGACGTATCGACAAGCGCTACCAGGCCATTGCCGCGGCCATGCCGCAGCACGATTTCCCGCTGGTGCACAAAAGCCGCCTGGTTCATGGCGAGCCGTTTTTCCGCATGCATGAGGTAGAGGGGGAGGCCAACAGCGAAACCCTGGCCGAAGTGCTGGAGAAGAATGGCGAGCTGTGGCGTTACGGGCTGTCGCCGGTGACTGGCAAGACCCATCAGTTGCGTGTGCACATGGCGGCATTGGGGGCGGGGATCTGCAATGACCCGTTCTATCCGCAGTTGGTCAACGAAGAGGATGACTACCAGCGGCCACTGAAGTTGCTGGCGCAGAGCCTGCGCTTTGCAGACCCGCTGAGCGGGGAAGAGCGCTACTTCGAGAGCTGCTTGCAGCTGGATTGGTAGTCTGGACGGGGTCGTTGTAGGAGCGGCCTTGTGTCGCGATGGGCCGCGAAGCGGCCCCGGCATTTTTTGCATCACCGCTGAACTCCTGGGGCCGCTTCGCGGCCCATCGCGACACAAGGCCGCTCCTACAGGGCCCTAGCGGTTGAACCGCTCCACCAGCGAGTACTGGGTGCCCGCCGTGCTGGTCAGCTCTTCGCTGAGCAGCGCCGAGTGCTGGGCCTGTTCGGCAGTCTGGTCGGCCAGGTCGGCGATGGTGCTGATGTTGCGGCTGATCTCGTCAGCCACTGCAGTCTGCTCCTCGGTCGCCGCAGCAATCTGGGTGGCCATGTCGGTAATGTTGGCTACCGCTTCACTGATGCCCACCAGCGCCTCGTCGGCCTGCATCACACGGTCGACGCCTTCCTGCGCTTGGCGATGGCCGGTTTCCATGGTCAGCACGGCATTGCTGGCGGTTTGTTGCAGCTTGGCGATCAGGCCGTGGATCTGCCCGGTGGATTCGGCGGTGCGCTGGGCCAGCTGGCGTACCTCGTCGGCCACCACGGCAAAGCCTCGGCCCATTTCACCGGCACGTGCCGCTTCGATGGCCGCGTTCAGCGCCAGCAGGTTGGTCTGGTCGGCGATGCCCTTGATCACATCGACCACGCCACCAATCTCGTCGCTGTCCTTGGCCAGTTGCGTCACCGTCTGGCCGGTCTCGCCCACCGCCGCCGACAGGCGCTCGATGGCCTCGCGGGTTTCACCGGCAATCTGCCGGCCCTGGCTGGTCAGGCGGTTGGCTTCCTGGGTGGCATCGGCGGTGCGCTGCACGTGGTTGGCCACTTCCTGGGTGGTGGCGGCCATCTGGTTGACCGCAGCGGCAACCTGCTCGGTCTCCACCCGCTGGCGTTCCAGGCCCGAAGAACTCTTGTGCGCCAGCTCGTCGGACTGGCGCGCCTGTTCGCTGAGGTGTTCGGCGCTGTCCTGCAGGCGGGTCAGGCAGGTTTTCATGCGCGCGTCCTGGCTGAGCATGGCCATTTCCAGGCGCGCCTGCACGCCACGGCTGTCGGTGTACATCTGCGCGATCAGCGGGTCGGAAGTGGTCTGTTCGGCCAGGCGCAGCAGGCGCTTGAGGCCGCGCTGCTGCCAGCTCAGGCCCAGCAGGCCCAGCGGTACGGAAAGCCCGGCAGCCAGGGCGAAGCCCCAGGAATGGCCCAGCCAGTTGCCGATCAGGAAGCCCACCTGGCTGATCAGGATGAACGGCAACCAGTCCTGCAGCACCGGCAGCCACTTGTCCCGGCGTGGTACCGGCGGCTTGCCCTGGTTGATGCGCTGGTACAGCGCCTCGGCGCGGCGGACCTGCTCGGCGGTAGGCTTGACCCGTACCGACTCGAAGCCCACCACCTGGTTGTTGTCGAAGATCGGCGTGACATAGGCGTTGACCCAGTAGTGGTCACCGGACTTGCAGCGGTTCTTGACGATACCCATCCACGGCTGGCCCTGCTTGAGGGTTTGCCACATGTGGGCAAACACCGCTGGCGGCACGTCGGGGTGGCGCACCAGGTTGTGCGGCGCACCGGTCAGCTCTTCGCGGGTGAAACCACTGATCTCGATGAAGGCATCGTTGCAGTAAGTGATCACACCTTTGGCATTGGTGGTGGAGATCAACCGCTGCTGGGCAGGGAAAGTCCGTTCTCTCTGGGTAATCGGCTGGTTGTTACGCATGGGTTGATAGTCCGCAGGGCTTTCGACAGGTATCGGCAAGCCGCTGGTTTTATTGAATGAATAATTAATGTGCTTGATCTGTGGCAATAAGCCATCACTTGATCTGGGTTAGCCAGCGAGCACGTTCAAGCAAGTTGGCGTCATTATTGCGTTTTTACTGCTGTTTCATGACGTATAAGTCGAATGATGACCGATTAGCTAGCCAAGAGCCAGCATCGGATAGCTGAACAGGGTGAAGTGCACCAGGTTCAGGCCGAAATGGCAGAGCACCGCCGCCGCCACGCCGCCCCAGCGGTACGCCAGGCCGTAGCCGATACCGGCAAGGGTGGCCAGGTACACCCATTGCCAGCCGGCCCCCAGGTGGGCCAGGCCGAACAGCAAGGCGGCGGCGAACAATGCCAACCCTTGGTGGCGCAGTAGCCGTTGCAGGCCGGCCTGGATGTAACCGCGGAACAACAGTTCTTCGGTCAGGCTTACCAGCAGCAGGTTGTTCAGCAGCCAGAGCCAGGCCTGGTCGGGCCATTTCGGGGCCCAGGCCAGCATGCCCAGTGCCCAGGCGCCGCCCAGGCAGGCGAGCAGGGTCAGGGGCAGGGCGTACAGCAGGCTGGTCGCCATGCCCTGGCTGCGCCACAGGAACAGCCAAGGGCAGGCCAGCAGCAGCCAGGCGCCGATCAGCGGTTTGTCCAGGTTCAGGTACATCGTGAAGGGCAGGGCGCCGGGGCTGAGGACAACGCCGTCGATGACCTTGGCAGCGTTGAAGCCGGGCAGCCAGTGCAATGCCAGGGCGATGGCCAGGAGGATGAACAACGTGTGGCCGAGGGCTTGTTGCCAGCGCTGGGGGCGGCGAGCGAGCAGGGCGCTGGCAAGCAGGGCGAGAAAGGTGGGCAGGGTGGTGATGCCGAGGTTGCCCTGGCTCAGGGCGAGGGTGTAGCCGAGTGCCAGGAGTGAAAGTGCGATCAGGTGGAAGCGAGGCACGAGTGGTCCTTTTCGGGTAAACGGAAACGGGCCGCTACGCGTCGTCTGTAGGAGCGGCCTTGTGTCGCGATGGGCCGCATAGCGGCCCCAGATTTCAGCTTCGCCGCCGCTAACGAGCGGGGCCGCTGCGCGCCCCATCGCGACACAAGGCCGCTCCTACAGGCGATCGGCGTGCACAGCAGCCCCAAGCATACCCGCCTCAACCCGCAATCAGCTGGCGCAACACGTAATGCAATATCCCCCCCGCCTTGAAGTACTCCACCTCATTCACGGTATCGATCCGGCACAGCACCTCGATCTGCTCCTGCTGCCCATCCTCGCGGGTGATGCGCAACGGCAGGCTCATGCCCGGGCAGATCTGTGCGCCGTTCAAGCCAAGCACATCGATCTTCTCCTTGCCGGTCAGCCCCAGTTGCTTGCGGTTGTGCCCGGCCTTGAACTGCAGCGGCAGTACGCCCATGCCTACCAGGTTGGAGCGGTGAATGCGCTCGAAGCTTTCCGCCAGTACCGCTTTGACCCCCAGCAGGTTGGTGCCCTTGGCGGCCCAGTCGCGGCTCGAGCCGGTGCCGTATTCCTGGCCGGCGATCACCACCAGCGGAGTGCCTTCCTGCTGGTAGCGCATGGCCGCGTCGTAGATCGACAGCTTCTCGCCACTGGGCACGTGCAGGGTGTTGCCACCTTCTTCGCCCGCCAGCATTTCGTTGCGGATGCGGATGTTGGCGAAGGTGCCGCGCATCATCACTTCATGGTTGCCACGCCGCGAGCCGTAGGAGTTGAAGTCGCGGGGCTCCACGCCCTGCTCACGCAGGTAGCGCCCGGCCGGGCTGTCGGCCTTGATGTTGCCGGCCGGGGAAATATGGTCGGTGGTCACCGAGTCACCCAGCAGCGCCAGGATCCGCGCACCCTGGATGTCGGTGATCTGCGGGGGCGGCCCGCCGATGTCGTCGAAGAACGGCGGATGCTGGATATAGGTGGAGTCGGCCTGCCACACGTAGGTGGCCGCCTGCGGTACCTCGATGGCCTGCCACTGTGCATCGCCGGCGAACACCTCGGCGTACTCCTTGTGGAACATCGCCGTGTCGACCTTGGCCACGGCAGCGGCGATTTCCTGCTGGCTGGGCCAGATATCGCGCAGGTACACCGGCTGGCCATCCTTGCCGGTGCCCAGCGGGTCGCAGGTCAGGTCCAGGCGCACGCTGCCGGCCAGGGCATAGGCCACCACCAGCGGCGGCGAGGCCAGCCAGTTGGTCTTGACCAGCGGGTGCACGCGGCCTTCGAAGTTGCGGTTGCCCGACAACACCGAAGCCACCGTGAGGTCGGCGCTGCCGATGGCTTTTTCGATCGCTTCATCCAGCGGGCCGGAGTTGCCGATGCAGGTGGTGCAGCCATAGCCGACCAGATCGAACCCCAATTGGTCCAGATAGGTGGTGAGCCCGGCGGCCTTGAAGTAGTCGGTGACCACCTTGGAACCCGGCGCCAGCGAGCTCTTGACCCAGGGTTTGCGTTGCAGGCCTTTTTCCAGGGCCTTTTTCGCCACCAGCCCGGCGGCCATCATCACGCTGGGGTTGGAGGTGTTGGTACACGAGGTGATCGCGGCAATCACCACGGCGCCATCGCGCAGTGTGTGGGTCTGGCCTTGATGGCTGTAGTCGATCTCCCCCGCCTGGTCGGCGTTGCCCACCGCCACGCCGCCGCCACCTTCGCTTTCCAGGCGGCTGACCTCTTTGGCCAGCGGCTTGGGTTGCAGTTCGATGAAGTGGTCGAAGGCCTGGCTGACCTGGCCCAGGGCTACCCGGTCCTGCGGCCTCTTGGGCCCTGCCAGGCTGGCCTCGACCTCGTGCATGTCCAGCGCCAGGCTGTCGCTGAACAGTGGCTCCTGGCCGGGCTGCCGCCACAGGCCCTGGGCTTTGCAGTACTGCTCGACCAGTTGCACGGTCGCCTCGGGGCGGCCGGACAGGCGCAGGTAGTCCAGGGTCACCTGGTCGACCGGGAAGAAGCCGCAGGTGGCGCCGTATTCCGGGGCCATGTTGGCGATGGTCGCACGGTCGGCCAAGGGCAGCTCGGCCAGGCCATCACCATAAAACTCGACGAACTTGCCCACCACGCCCTTCTTGCGCAGCATCTGCGTCACCGTCAGCACCAGGTCGGTGGCGGTGATGCCTTCGCGCAGCTTGCCGGTCAGCTTGAAGCCGATCACTTCGGGGATCAGCATCGACACCGGCTGGCCGAGCATCGCCGCCTCCGCTTCGATGCCGCCCACGCCCCAGCCGAGCACGCCCAGGCCGTTGATCATGGTGGTATGCGAATCGGTACCGACCAGGGTGTCGGGGAAGGCGTAGGTGCGGCCATCGGCCTCACGGGTCCAGACGGTGCGGCCGAGGTATTCGAGGTTGACCTGGTGGCAGATGCCGGTGCCCGGCGGTACCACGCGGAAGTTGTCGAAGGCGCTCTGGCCCCAGCGCAGGAAGGCATAGCGCTCGCCGTTGCGCTGCATTTCGATGTCGACGTTCTCGCTGAAGGCCTGCGGCGTGCCGTAGCGATCGACCATCACCGAATGGTCGATCACCAGGTCCACGGGTGACAGCGGGTTGATCCGCTGCGGGTCGCCGCCGGCCTTGGCCATGGCTGCGCGCATGGCGGCCAGGTCGACCACGGCCGGCACACCGGTGAAGTCCTGCATCAGCACCCGCGCCGGGCGGTACTGGATCTCGCGGTCGGAGCGTCGCTCGCCCAGCCATTGGGCGAGGGCGCGCAGGTCGTCGCCGGTGACGGTCTTGCCGTCTTCCCAGCGCAGCAGGTTTTCCAGCAGCACCTTCAGCGACATGGGCAGGCGCTGCAGGTCGCCCAGTTGGCGGGCGGCTTCGGTGAGGCTGAAGTAGTGGTAGGTCTTGTCGCCGACCTGTAGGGATTTGAGGGTATTCAGGCTATCGAGCGAGGGCATTGCCAACTCCTTCTGCGCCGGTGCCTGGCAAGATCTGCCGGTGGCACCGCTCTGTATCGATCCGCACGGCACGGACCTGGCTGAAAGGTCAGGTTAGACCGCTTTGCGCCACCTGACCCTTTTCTGGACCGGCGGGGCGTGTCGCAGGTTCCGATCTTCCTTTATCATCGCCGCCCTGCCGGCGCCTGTGGCGCGCCAGCCGTAGTGGAGTGAGAGATGAATACCCTGTTCATGCATTGCCGGCCCGGTTTCGAGGGTGAGGTGTGCGCCGAAATCAGCGAACATGCCGCCCGCCTGGGTGTTGCCGGCTATGCCAAAGGCAAGCCGCAAAGTGCCAGTGCCGAGTTTGTCTGTAGCGAGGAGGGCGGTGCCGAGCGGTTGATGGGGGAACTGCGCTTCAACCAGCTGATTTTCCCGCGGCAGTGGGCCCGTGGCGGTTATGTCGAACTGCCGGAAAGCGACCGCATCAGTGTGCTGCTGGCGCACCTGGCCGGGTTCCCGGTGTTTGGCAGCCTGTGGCTGGAGGTGCTGGACAGCAACGAAGGCAAGGAACTGTCCACCTTCTGCCGCAAGTTCGAGGTGCCGCTGCGCAAGGCTTTGGAAAAGGCCGGCCGCCTGGTCGACGACCCCAGCCGCCCACGCCTGCTGCTCACCTTCATCAGCGGCCGCCGGGTATTTGCCGGTGTTGCCCCGGCCAACAACAGTGCGCTGTGGCCCATGGGCATCCCGCGCCTGAAATTCCCCCGCGAGGCACCCAGCCGCTCGACGCTCAAGCTGGAAGAGGCCTGGCACCAGTTCATCCCGCGCGAGCAGTGGGAGCAGCGCCTGGGCGATGACATGACCGGTGTCGACCTGGGGGCCTCGCCGGGTGGCTGGACCTACCAGCTGGTGCGCCGGGGCATGCTGGTGACCGCCATCGACAACGGGCCGATGGCCGAAAGCCTGATGGACACCGGGTTGGTTCAGCACCTGATGGCCGATGGTTTCACCTGGCAACCGAAGCAGCCGGTGGACTGGATGGTGTGCGACATTGTCGAGAAACCGGCGCGTACCACCTCGCTGATCGAGACCTGGCTGGGCGAGGGGTTGTGTCGTGAAGCTGTGGTCAACCTGAAGCTGCCGATGAAACAGCGCTATGCCGAAGTACGCCGGCTGCTCGACCGCATGGAGGCGACCTTCAAGGCGCGCAAGATCAAGGTGTCGATTGCTTGCAAGCAGCTGTATCACGACCGCGAGGAAGTGACCTGCCATCTGCGCCGGTTGGACTTGAAGCCGCGCTAGCACAGCGAACTGCTTTGCTCTTGCTCTTGCTCTTGCTTCGGCTTTTGCTTCTAAGCGCGCGATAGTTCAGGCGCCGCCGATTGCGACTTCAGGAGGCCGAGCGAAGGGACTGCGGAGGGAGG